>DASWYG010000114.1:0-32430 GCA_036405075.1 Bacteroidia bacterium
TCAGACTTCCAGAGTATCTCACCCCATCTGTTGAACAACTCGATGTGATAAGTTTTCTCTCCGTTTACGACCGGTCTGAACACATTGTTGGTGCCGGGACCTGTGCCTTCAGGACTGAATGCTGTTGGTACAAACACTGTCACATCCGGTCCGATCTTTCTGAGTTGTCCAAATGTATCCCAGCATGTCAATCCGCCGTAGCTGATCTCTGAGGTCAAATGTACCCAGTATTTCATTGTGTCATTGCTGTATGTATGAATCGGGTTCACTTGTGTGCTGGTATCGTCTTCATCATCGGTTCCAAAATGCCAGGTATATTTCATACTTGCTGGATTGATCCATCTGTATTTGGTTTCGTTGAAGAACTTGAATTTAGGGAAAGCTACTGTGGTAAAGAACCCAGGATCGCTGCTGAAGCCTGCTTTTGGTTGTGGGATCACTTTTACATAATCAGCTACAAATTTCTCACTTGGGCAGGTTTCTGTTGCGCCGGCTCCCCATACATTCTCTACTCTCAGTTTCACATCGTACCAGTTTCTGTTCGCTGTGTCATAAGGTATGTTTGGTTGAACTGCACTGGTGCTTCTGATGATAGAATCGCCATTGCCATACCACCATGAGTATCTGAGGTTGCTTGATCCTGCAGGTTTGCTCACCAAAGCAGTGAAGGTCACTTTTGCAGGTTCGCATTGCAAGGTATCCGGTGAATAGAAGCTGATGATCGGGTAAGGTTGTATCTTCAACGGTAATTCGTCATAAGCTATAGGACAAACACCTTCTTTATCGGTGCTGATTCTGAGCATCACATCTCCGTTCTTGCCATTCAGAGCTGTATCGTTGATACCGTGTCTGTAGCGGGCTATGAGCAATTTGGTCGTGTTACCGAAGTCGCCATCTCCATCGCTGCTCCAAGTGGTGTTTGCTACAAAGTTTTTGGTTGCAACCACATCAAATGGCTGTCCTTCGCAAAGTTGATATACACCGGGAGTTTGAATGACCACCTCTGGTTGTGATTGAACCAACAGTGATTGAGAATCAGACGATGTACAACCTGTGAGTGGATTGGTGTATGCATATTTGAGCATATAGGCACCTTCATAGGTGTTGATCTTCGGACTGTAAGCAGGATCGAAGTTTCTTCCGACCACACCCGGACCTGACCAAGTACCTACTGATCCGGAAGGCAATATGTTGTTCAATTCGAATGCTGCTGAACTTGAACACACTGTATCTGGTACATTGATCTGAATCAATGGCAAACCATTCACCAATATCTCTGTACTGTCTGATACAGGACATCCGCTTGAATTGTCTTCCATTTTCAACATGTATTTACCTGCTCCTGTTTTGGGGTTGAAATAACGATCGTTCTGAATCGAATTTTCAAGTCTTTGTTTGGTCATTGGTATGTTTTTATCTCTTGAACCATTGAATTCAACGGTGGTCCATTTAGAACCGGAGAATCGCATACCTGAATTTTCTTCTCTCACAAAACTATCCAAAGCAAGCAAGGCAAAGTTGATACATTGTTGTGGCAAATAATCAAATTTGATGACAGGTAATTTAATGACATTGATGGTAGCAGTATCGCATGTTTGACAACCCGAAACGGCATCCTTGTAGCAGTATTGTATTTTATAAATACCGGTTTTTTCATTCTCACCTTCTATGCCGGGATTCATATACGGAATTGGCGGGAAACCAGAGCTTGTTATGATGGCATCAGGATCGACACCAGAACCATTTGGTACTTCAATGCATTTGAAATTTTGAATACCTGAGGCTCTTTGCGAAGCAATTGGAGTTTCAATCAAGTTTTCAAGGTTAATTGGACCCGCTTTCTGACAAAATACACCGTCCTTTAATTTTACTGCCGGATTCGGATTTAACTTTATAGGCTTACATTCGTAATTGTAGCAACCTTTGTAATCTCTGTATTCATAACAAATGGTATCTCTGAGACCGGCTTTTGGCACTTGCTCATTGGTAATGAAATTTGGATAATCATACACACAAGGTGATTTAAGCGGATTGGTTTGTCCATACCTGATCCAACTTGGTTTTTTCTTTTGATAATAGATCAAGTCTTTTTCCTTTTCTTTACCATCGCCTGAAACACCGGTGGCAATATTGTTTTGAGTCAAATTGATGGCACCATCAGCATAGCATCTTGGAGGCAATCCCGCAAAGATGAAAGTCGGCAGTTTGTTGACCAATAATTCGAAAGTGTCAATGTCTGTACAAACAACATCAGATTGGTTCACTTTCAATGTCATTTCATAATTGCGTTTCACCGAACTGGTCATTTTAAGTTTGAAACTGCTGTCGGTTGCAACTGTTCCACCGGTATTCAAATCCTTCCAAATAATACTTCTGGGATAACCTTTTGGCGTTCTAACGCCATTAACTTTTAAAGTATCTTGTATACAGATTTCTCTATCAGGTCCGGCCGAGGCAATCACAGTATCGTTCACAAACAGCTCCATGGTGTCGCTGGCATTACAACCCAATTTGTCAATGACTTTAGCGATGTATTTACCTGCAATGTTGACAGTGATCTTTCTGGTGCTATCACCGTTTGGTTGCCAGTAATACTTCAACGTGTCATCGTTTTGGGCATCCAATTCAATTGATTCATAAGTACAGATTCGTTTATCTGGTCCGATGTTAACAGTTGGATTAAGTTTATATGCCACCTTGATGGTATCCATGTCTATGCAATTGTTTTTATCGATCAATTTTAAAATGATCTCGGTATCCTGTTTAGGTTTAACCAAAGTAAATTGATCTAAACTGTCTTGTGGATTTTTAGTTCCTCTTGGCGATTCCCAGGCGTATTGATAACGCGGAATTCCATTGGCAATATTTGGTTTTACAGTCAAACTGTTGCCGGCACATACAAAAGTGTCTTTGCCAAAAGCAAGCTCAACATCCAAAATTGGTGGCATGATGATGGTGTCACTATATTTTGTAGGGCAGTTGTATTGAGGATAATTCACTTCATGTTCAATGATGTATTTGCCACCGCGTTTAAATTTGAAGCTGTCGAGCCTTGAATAGGTCATATACAATGGGGCTCCGGTATTGGTACTGTCTCGGATGGTGTATTTATAAGTGTAATACTGTTCCAAAAGGTTGACAGTATCAGATGGAAGTGCTTCAAATTTCAACCAACCGCAATTTAAAATGTCATAATCGCGTGTGTCTCTTGCTTTCGGTTTTACTGTTATGTTGTAACCTCTATTGGCTTGAGCGGGATTATCACAATTGTTGTCTTTTACAGTTGCTGTAAATGAATAGGCATTTGGACGAGCATCACCAATTTTGGTCTGCCAGCAGAATTTTGCTGTTTTTTCACGGGCTGTAGCATCCACTATCGTAAAAGATGCTCCTGGTATGCCATAGTTCCAAGTCAACACCAAAGTGTCGGGAACAGTTTGTTTTGGTAAAAAAGGATCATCTTTGCTTACCACATCAAAGCAAATATTACTGCCCTCGCAAATGCTGTATTTGTTTATACCGGTAAAGTATGGAGGATTATTGTCTGCACATTGTCTGACGATCAATTGCATATCGCGTTTGGTGTAGCCTATCAATTCCCATTTTTTTGTATTTGGATTTTTTCTCCATTCATCAATCCTTATCACAATAACACCCACTTCATCACATTTTGTTGGAGTGAAAATGATGTCTCCGGTCAATTCATCAAAGCAAAAACCTCTGGGTGGTTTTGCGTTAGGTTTGCAACCACAAGTAATTACACCCGGATTTGGAGGACAATACGGAGTCATTGGATTTTTATAGGTAAATGGAGCGTTGAACACTTCATTGCTGTTATTGGCATTCAACGGATTGTCAAGGTTGTAAGACAAACTATCACCATCAATTACCTCTCTAACCCCATTGTTAAATGTAAAAGATTGATTGCAGCATAAATATGCTACTGGAGGAGTAGACAATTGAGGTGAAGTATTACATTTATCACCGATCTTACAAATGTTGATCATTGCATCGGTATAAAAATTTCCGGCAGTCATAGTTGAGATGGCACTGTTTCGCGCATTTTGTTCAACTTTTATTTTGACCTCGCAACAATTGGCATCTTTTATGGCTTTAAATGGATTCGAATTGAAATCTATAATGGCTTCGAAGACGTGCTCTTCAATACCCGCTCCGGTTGGCGTATTGGTTGGTACACAAGGCCCCGGGTCGGTAGGACATACTTCAGTGATGTCATTAATAGCTGTTCTGGTGTAATTGACATTGACAGAATTTGATCCATCTGCACAAAAAACTGCAATACTTGGATTGTTGAATGGTATACCCCGACAATCGCGGTATATTTTAATGACAAGCTTGTATTTGCCAGGTGAGATGCATTCATAGGCAATGTCTCCTCCCATCATGTGGGTTGCTCCTGCTTCTAGCCAACAGAAACAAATAATCAATAGTGGAAATAGTCTTTTCATACTTTGAAGACATGTGCCCATTTTTAAATGTTGCACGGAAAAAACGTTGCCTGAGCTTAGAAATTTTTTTTCTTATATATGGTGTGTTTGATAGACAATTTCATTTTTTTTCACTCAATTGATTGATTTTTGATGTTAAATTCATGGTTTTATAATCGACATAAGCTAAATTTTAGATGGCATAAATTGTTTAAAACGGACATCCTTTATTTTGCTTGATTTGACCTAATTTTGCAGTGAAAATGTCAAACAATTCAAAACCAATAAAATCAGCATTAATTTCCGTCTATCACAAGGAAAAATTAGAGGACATCGTTAAATTACTTCATGAACAGGGAGTAAAAATTTATTCAACCGGTGGTACCCTCAAATTCATTCAAGAGTTGGGAATTCCTGCAATCGCTGTTGAAAGTACCATTGGATTTCCTGAAATATTGGATGGAAGAGTGAAAACTCTACATCCTGTAATTTTTGGGGGTATTTTGGCTCGCAGAGACAATGCCAATGACATGAAACAATTAGCTGATCATGGAATTGGGACCTTGGATCTGGTGATCGTTGATCTGTATCCATTTGAAGCCACAGTTGCCAGCACCAATGATCAAGCAGAAATTATTGAAAAAATTGACATAGGTGGCATATCGCTTATTAGAGCTGCCGCTAAAAACTTTAACGATACCATCATTGTTTCAGATAGAAATCAATACCCTGAATTGATAGATCTTTTGAATCAAAAAGGTGCTAATTCAGATTTGGAAGACAGAAGATTGTTTGCAACCAAGGCATTCATGACTTCTTCACACTATGATACAGCAATTTTCAATTACTTCAATCAAACTGAAAATTTACCTGTATTTAAATCCAGTATTACGGATGCTAAAACACTTAGATATGGCGAAAATCCTCATCAAAGTGGAACATTTTATGGACATTTGGATGAAGTGTTTGACACATTGAATGGCAAAGAATTGTCATATAATAATTTGGTGGATGTTGATGCATCTTTGAATTTAGTGGCCGAATTCGATGAACCGACTTTTGCAATCATCAAACACACCAATTCATGTGGTTTGGCTAGCAGAAGTAATTTGAAAGAAGCATACACTGCAGCTTTAGCAGGCGATCCAACCTCTGCTTTTGGTGGTGTGCTAGCATGCAATAGAACTGTTGATGCAGATACTGCAAATGAAATGAACAGTCTGTTTTTTGAAGTCATAACAGCACCTGACTACACAACAGAAGCATTGGAAATACTGAAATCAAAAAAGAACCGAATCATTCTTAAACTTAAAAAGCAAATCAACAACAAAAAAATGTTTAAGAATTTGCTCAATGGTGTTTTGGAACAGCAAGTTGATTGGAGTTCTGAAAAATCATCTGATTTTAAAGTTGTAACCGAAAAACAACCCACGCAGGAAGAACTTTCAGATCTCGAATTTGCAATTAAAGCAGTGAAACATTTGAAATCAAATGGAATCACTTTGGTCAAAAATAAACAATTGATAGGAATGGGTTGCGGACAAACATCAAGAGTTGATGCATTGGAATCAGCAATTAAAAAAGCCAAAGCATTTGGATTTGATACAAATGGTTCAGTGATGGCTTCAGAAGCATTTTTCCCATTCCCCGATTGTGTAGCTATTTCTCATACTGCAGGTATTTCAGCTATTGCCCAACCGGGTGGTAGTATAAAAGATCAGGAAAGTATCAATGAGGCCAATAAAAATGCACAAGCAATGGTGTTAACCGGCATCAGACATTTTAAACATTGATGAAGACGATATTCTTCTTACACGGAGCATTGGGTTCTGCCAACGACTGGAATAAAGTCATCCAGCTTCTTGAGAATGAAGTCAATTGTATCGCCATAGATTTTCCCGGACATGGACAGTATTCTGAATCAAACAATGCTAACAGCATTGGTCAATTGTCTGCTTACTTACGTGATAAAATAGCTGAAGTAAAAAGCAATGACATTGCAATTGTTGGATACAGTATGGGAGGATATGTGGCTTTAAATCTGGCCGCCAGTGGTGGCTTACAAGAAGTGCCATTGCTTTGTCTTGCAGTTAAGTTGAATTGGAATGAACAAATAGCAGAGCAAGAAGCTTCAGGTATCAACGAAACCAGTTTGACCCCAATAATTGATGCTTTGAAAACAAAACACGGTGAAAATTACCATGGCCTTTTTGACAGAACTGTATCTGTTTTAAGGTCCATAGGCACTTCTCCACTTCAAAGTTCAGATTTGCAGGATTCTAAGAATCAAATTCATTTTATTTTAGGAGACAAGGATAAAATGGTCACCAAAGATGAAACCATTGAGTTTGTCTCTAATTTGAGCCATGCACAGTTTCATGAATTGGAAGCCCAACCTCATCTATTGGTTAAAATTGAACCTCAGATCCTGGCAACCCGAATCAGACAACTTTTAAACATTTGAAACAGTCTACCTTACTATGAATCTTAATCATTCGAATACAAAATTCTTTTTTCTGTTGATCGCTTTTGCAGTTTTATCTTGTAAGGCCAAACCCAAAACCAATGTCGAAAATGATACAAAAGCTTTGCAAACTCCAACAGCACCAGTTTCAAATGTGAGTGGTGTTGATTTGAATAAATTTCTCGCAAATTTTGAAACAGCAACTCTTTCACATGATCCGGTTCAAATCAAGCAATTCTTGAACGAAGATTATATATCTGAGCAACATGATAAGTTTTTAAAGAAAAATACCACCCTTTTCTTTGATGAATTTTATAGTGGCGGTGAGGTAAATGCTTCCGGTCATCCCAAAATAGAATACACCAAAATCACTTCCATGGAAAAAGGCAAAACTTCTTTGGTGTCAGGAAAATTTTTGACAGTGTCATACAAGGTCTCAACCTCTACGGCCAGTGTTAATGTGGTTTGGACCATTATGAGTGCTTTGGGTAAAGACTCTAAAGTGAAGTATGGTTTATATGGCAAAATCAATTAAAGTCAGTTGACTTTAAACTTTCTTTAAATGCATCTGTCCAATTGGCATGAAAAAGCCATGGACATTATTGACCGCTGTATTCTTTTTTATTCCATTTCAATTAAGCGCCAAATACAACAATATTGTATTTGAAGGCGCTGGAATGAAAGGCATTGCCTATGCAGGTGTTGTACAAGAGCTCGAAAAACATTGCTTATTGGATGACATTCAAAACGTAGCAGGAACTTCATCTGGTGCAATTACTGCATTGCTTTTAACTTTAGGATACACAGGTCGAGAAATGGAATCGATCTGTAAAGACATGAATTTTGGCAAACTCAATGATGGCCAAGGACTTTTTCCTGCCGGTATTCATCGTACGTTTCATCATTATGGCTGGTACCGTCACAAACGGTTTTTGGAATGGTTACATCCCATCATTAAAGCCAAGACAGGCAATGCGCACATTACATTCAGTCAATTGAAATCAAGAGGATTCAAAAACCTATACATTACAGGTACTTGCTTGAACCGTCAAAAAGCAATGGTGTTTTGTGAAACTCAATTTCCTGAAATGGAAGTAGCAGACGCAATTTGTGTCTCGATGTCTATACCATTGTATTTTAAAGCAGTGTTTATCAATGAAGAGGGAAGGGTATTTAAGCAATACAAAGAAGGATTAGACATTTGTATCGATGGGGGTGTAGTGGCAAATTTTCCAATGTTCATATTTGATTCTACTTATACAGATGCCAATGGTAAACGGATAATTTTGAGAAATAAGAACACATTGGGTATTAGAATAGACAGGGATGAACAAATTCAATACAATGGTCATAGAACCGGAATTGCACCTTATGAAATAGAGGGAATGAATGATTATTTAGGGGCATTCTATAACTTAATCATTGAATCGGTCAATGGTCGGTATGATGATGAATTCGATCAAAGCAGAATCATTACCATCAATGCTTGTGGCGTAAATCCAAAAGTAAGGCAAATGAAAAAGAATGAGTTAGATTTATTGCTTGTTTTAGGTCGACAGGCTGTTGAAGAATTTGTCATGAATTGATACTTATGGCATTTGCATTCGGATTGCTATCTTTGAACTTTCAATGACTCAACTCGAAAAGATCAAAAACATTATATCCAATTTGCCGGAATCACCCGGTGTATATAAGTATTATGATGAGTCTGAACAGATCATCTATGTAGGGAAAGCAAAAAACATAAAAAAAAGAGTCTCTTCATATTTTATTAAAAAGCACGATAACAATAAAACGAATGTACTGGTCAGTAAAATCAGAAACATTCAATACACCATTGTCGATTCTGAATTTGATGCCTTGTTGCTGGAAAATACGCTGATCAAGGAGCTTCAACCGCGTTACAACATCAATTTAAAGGACGATAAATCCTATCCGGTCATCCGCATCACCAATGAGCATTTTCCTAAAGTGTATGCCATGCGCAATCCGGTTAAAGATGGGAGCGAATATTTTGGTCCTTATGCCAGTGGTAAGATGATGCACACAATTCTTGAATTGGTTAAAAAACTTTACCCAACCAGGAATTGCAACCTTAATTTATCTCCTAAGAACATTGCAGCCGGCAATTACAGAGTGTGTTTAGAATACCAAATAGGTAATTGTAAAGGCCCATGTCAATTGTTTCAAACAGAAGAAGATTACGATAAAAGTATAGCCAATATCAGACACATTTTGAAAGGCAATCTTGGCGAGGTGAAAAGACATTTAAAGGAAGGTATCGAAGAAGCCGTGTCAAAATTGGCATTTGAAGAAGCTCAACTTTTAAAGGAAAAGTTATTGGCACTCGAAAATTATCAATCAAAATCCACAGTGGTGAATACCAAAATTCACAACGTGGATGTATTTGGAATAGCCAGCAATGAAAACTCATCATTTGTCAATTATTTGAGGGTCGTAAATGGCATGATCATTCATTCTCAAAATCTGGAATTAAAGAAAAAAATAGGAGAGAGTGACAGTGAAATGTTGCAAATGGCAATTGCACAATTTAAAAACTCAAATAACTGGGAAAGTTCAGAATTCATAGTGCCATTTGACTTAGACATAGATACTGGAATTGAAATAACAGTGCCGGTTTCTGGAGATAAGAAGAAATTACTTGAACTCAGTATGAAGAACGCGTTCTACCTGAAACAAGAACGCCAATTGGCTGCTGAAAAATTAGATCCCGGTTTGAAGACCGATCGAATTTTAGCAGTGATGCAAAAAGATTTAAAATTGAATCATTTACCTCGACATATTGAGTGTTTTGATAACTCCAATATTCAAGGAACCAATCCGGTTTCAGCGTGTGTGGTATTTAAAAATGCTAAAGCCAGCAAATCAGATTACAGGCATTTCAATGTTAAAACGGTTGAAGGTCCAAATGATTTCGCAACCATGAATGAGGTCATTACTCGTCGTTACACAAGAATGTTGAATGAAAATCAAACCTTGCCTGATCTGATCGTTGTGGATGGTGGAAAAGGACAATTGAGTGCTGCAGTTGATGCCATGAAAACCATCGGAATATATGGGAAAGTACCAATCATTGGTATTGCAAAGCGATTGGAAGAATTGTATTACCCAAACGATCCTTTGCCCTTGTATCTCGATAAAAAATCGGAAACATTAAAGATCATTCAACAAATGAGAGACGAAGCCCATAGATTTGGGATCACCCATCACAGAAACAGAAGAAGTAAAGGATTTGCCATCACATCGTTAACGGAAATTGAAGGCGTAGGTGATAAAACTGCTGATCTGTTGTTGAAACATTTCAAATCGGTAAAAAAAGTTAAAGAAGCCGCATTAGACGAATTGAAAGCAGTGGTAGGATTAAAACAGGCAGAAGCTATACATGGATTTTTTAATGGAAACAATACAACTGAGCTTTGAGAATCTCGCAGAGATCAAGAAAAAAATCTATGCCTTTGTCAGCAGTAGAAATGTTTTTCAAATCTTTGATTCAAATAACATTGATGCGGCTTTAGATATTTCACGTTATGAATTATTAGCAGGATTTTCTTCCGGTTCAATTGATTTTGAAGACGTTAAAGTATATTCAGAATTGCAACTCTCAGGTCGTTGGACTTTTGCGTCTATAAATTATCCTCAGCATCCCGGCCAGATTCAAGCCAATGTCATTGTACCTGAAATGTTGTTCATCATTAGAAAGAAATCATCGGTACTTGAATTGGTTGCCAATGGCATTGAAATGAGAAGATTTTCAGAGCTATGCATTGCTTTTGATTCTTTTAAATCTGAAGAACCGAATGAGCCGGTAGATAATGTCAAATTTAACCCATGCACAGATAAATCCAAATACATTCAAACCGTTGAAAAAATAAAACAGGACATAAAAGCCGGCAGTTATTATGAAATGAATTACTGCATCGAATTCAAGGCAAAATTTCAACAAATAGCCAATTATCATTTGGCTTTGAGATTGTGTAACAGATCACCTTCTCCATTTTCAGTCTATATGAAAAGTGGCAATAAAACCATTTTGTGCAGCAGTCCTGAAAGGTTCATTTGCAAGCAAGGTGATGAATTGATATCACAACCCATTAAAGGAACCAATAAGCGATTGGCAGATAAAGCCAATTTTGCTCAAATGCAAGCTTTAAAATCTGACGAAAAGGAAAGAGCTGAGAATGTCATGATAGTGGATTTGGTGCGCAATGATCTGGCCCGTATTTGTAAGACAGGTAGTATAAAGGTCAAGGAATTGTTTGGCACATACCCATTCAGAGCGGTCAATCATTTGATCTCGACAATTTCAGGCACATTAAAAAATGATGTAAAAGTATCAGAGATTTTCGAATCGGCATTTCCAATGGGCAGCATGACCGGAGCACCTAAAATTGAGGTCATGAAACACATTCTTAAATATGAAGATACCCCCAGAGGCTTATACAGTGGGACCATTGGATACATTGAACCCGAAGGTGATTTTGATTTCAATGTGGTTATACGAACTTTGGTTTTTGATGAAACGGCAGATAAAATTTCCTACCATGTAGGTAGCGCCATCACATTTGATTCTGATGCTGAAAAGGAATACGAAGAGTGTTTGTTAAAAGGCAGTAAGCTCGCTCAATTGTTCAATGAAGAAATCAACTGATCACTTCTTTTTGTTTTTTTTCTTTACAGGCGATTCATCTTCTTCTTTAAGCAAAGTTTTCCAATCGTTCATGTTTTCATCTTCTGTGAAACTGATGGTGTCCACATAATCTGTTTTATCAATTTTCAAAACTTCTACTTTGGTGCCGATATAATCTTCAATAGCTCTCAAAAGCGGTATTTCCTCTTTACTACAAAATGCCACTGCTTGACCTTTTTTTCCGCCACGACCAGTTCTTCCAACTCTATGTACGTAGTTTTCAGGAAGTTCGGGTAAATCATAATTCACCACATATTCAACATTTGCAATGTCAATTCCCCTGGCACTTACATCAGTGGCAATCAATATCTTATTTTCACCTTTTTTAAAGGCTTCCAGCGCTCTTTGTCTTTCTTGTTGGTCTTTACCGCCGTGGATGGTTTCGGAGTGGATTTTAGCCCTTTCCATCGCTTTGCAGACCCTTTCTGCTCTCACTTGCGTTCTCACAAAAACCAAAATGGTCGATTCAGGAATCTCATGAACCAATCTCTCTAGAAAGAATCGTTTGTCATCCATTTCAATGAAACCCACTTTATGGTCGATATTTTTATTGACAGGATTTTCCGGTGAAATTTGAATTCTTATGGCATTCCTGACAATGTCATAGGCCAGTTTTTTAATGGTTGGATTAATGGTAGCAGAGAAAAACAAGGTTTGTCTTCTATCCGGTAATTTGCGTATAACATCTTTGATGTCTTTCAGAAAACCCAGATCCAACATGTGATCTGCTTCATCGATGATAAATGTTTCTACAAATCCCAATTCCACATAACCTTGATGAATCAGGTCAAACATTCTCCCCGGCGTGCTGATCAATACATCAACACCTTCTTTCAGTTTTTTAATTTGTGGGTCTTGTTCAACACCTCCGTGCAGATTCAATACTTTAAGGTTGGTGCCTTTGGCAATACTTTGAAATACTTCTGTGATCTGTATAGAAAGTTCGCGTGTTGGTTCAAGTACAAGGCAACGTATATGTCCTTTTTTTACGGCTTTTTGATTTTCAACTATGTGATTGATCACCGGAATTGCAAATGCTGCAGTTTTGCCTGTACCTGTTTGGGCAATGGCCAAAACATCTTCACCTTTTAATATCGGAGGAATGGCTTTGAATTGTATGTCTGTAGGACGAATAAATCCAAGGTCCTTAAGGTTGTCTTTGATTTTTGGGAGAAAATTGTACTGATCGAATCTCATGTTAAAAAGCTCAGCAAAGTTAAGGGTAATGAATGAGATTAGATGGAATAGGAGAGAGGGGCAAAAAAAAAGCCCCGCTAAGCGGGGCTTTCAATGTCTTTGTATTTGGATCAACGGCGTTTACCGCGTTTGCCAATACCACTTGAAGGTAAAGATTTGTTTCTTTTCTTACTGTTACCAATTGGAGATCCAACTCTGTGCATTGCGCAGCGGAAACCAATAGTAGAAGTAGAAAGATTTTCATCCAACCATCTGCGGGTACCTGGACTCATCCAATAAGCTCTGTCATTCCAAGAACCGCCTTTAAACACACGAGCTTTATCATTGATCAAGGTAGTTACACCATATTCATATTGTTGCTCATCATTGTTATAAGTGGTTTGGTCTTTGTAACCGATATTGTCAGAGGTTTTGTAGTTTCTTCTGTTAACGTTATCAGCTTCTTTTACAGGTTCGAAGATCAAGCGTCCCAAAGAATCTTTGTCTACAAGTTCGCCATAAGAATCGAGTTGAAGTTGGGTATAAACGTTACCACGATAAGAGTTGAAATCATCAACATCTTCGAGAGACAAAGGACGATACACGTCTTTAACCCATTCTGAAACGTTACCGGCCATGTTGTAAAGACCGAAGTCGTTAGGCCAGTATGAATATACAGGAGTAGTGATGAAACCGGCGTCATTCAATTGGCTGGCGATACCACCTTGGTCACCTTTATCGCGTTTGAAGTTTGCCATGATTTTACCTCTGTCTCTTTCTTTACCTTCAGTCATTCTGACGGTTAAGTCGTTCCAGGAGTAAATTCTTTTTTCGTCTACGTTTTCAAATTGAGAGTTACCGATTGCAGCTTGAGCAGCATATTCCCATTCAGCTTCAGTTGGCAGGCGGTATTCAGGTAATAAAATACCATCTTTAACAGCTACGTCTCTTTTGCCTTTTTTGGTTCTGTAATCTCTAGGAAGACCTTTACCTTTTTTTCTGGTAGCAGGGTCGTATTGATTGGCCAAGTATGCTTTTGAATTGAAGTTATCAGCATCTTGAACCCTTGAATCTCTGTATGGGTGAATTTTTTCGCGATCCAATATCATTTCATTCACACGGTCTGTTCTCCAATCAGCGAAAGCTGTAGCTTGAAGCCAGTTAACACCTACTACAGGATAATCTTTGTAGGCAGGGTGACGGAAATAATATTCAACGTATGGTTCGTTGTAAGCCAAGCGACTTCTCCAGCAAAGGGTATCAGGCAAGGCACCTTTATAAACTTCTGGGTAAGAGATGAATACACGTTGTAACCAATACACATACTCACCGTATTGTAGGTTACTTACTTCTGTTTCATCCATGTAGAAGGAATTCACTGTTGCTTTTCTTTCTACGTTGTTGTAATCATAGGTTACATCTTGTTCGGTAGAACCCATTACAAAAGCACCACCCGGAATCAGGATCAATCCCGGTCCGGTTTCTTGCCCTTTGTACTTGTGGTTTTCAAAACCGCCCCATTTCCTGCTGTTGTACCCGAAACCCGTAGTTTTCGAAGCGTTTTTAGAGCAAGACGGGAACAAGATGAAAGCAGCCGACATGATTGTGGAAAGGGCTATTAAACTTTTCTTTCTGTTCATTTGTTCTTTGTGTTGTGAATACTATATAAACTGCAAATATGTGTTATTATTGTGTGAATAGCAAAATTTTATCAGAAATCAGGACATTTCAAAGGTTTGAAAGTTCTTGGTCTAGATGATAAACACCATTCTACTGCTGCACTGATTTCATGACTGCCTGGAGCTGCTGAACGAGCAGAAGACACTGTGATATCATAGCTATATCCAAATTTGAATTTGTCTTTTCTGAATCCCAACAACACCATCAAGGCATCTGAATTGCCGTAGGTACCCATGGTTTGTCTGTACCACAATCCGGTTACGATCGGACCTTTGTTCACGTAGAAACCAAAATTCAACTGAGTGAAGTTTTGTTGCATCATGAACAATGCATTTGGTGAAAATGTTGCTTGCGAGAATTTCTTTCTGTCTAATGGAATAACCACTCCGGTATGGAAGGTATATCTTCTTGGTACTATACCGTCGTTGTTGCTGTAAAATGATTGCACAGGCTCAGTGATGTTGTGCATCGCAAATCCAACATAGAATTTCTCTGAATATGCCAATAATCCAGCTGCAAAGTTCGGATATGTGACTTTAGAATTGGCTGTTGGCTCTTGAGTCGGAAGTACAAATCCTTGAGTTGGGTGAATTTGATCGCCGAATCTCAATTTTGTGTGATCTATGGCTTTTTGTACAAATGAAGCCTGTAAGCCACCTCTAAGAAAGAAAAACTTGTTGATCGGGAGTACATATGAATAAACACCGCTAAACGATGTAGTGGTCAATAATCCAGCTCCGGCTCTGTCATAGGTAGCCATTAAACCAATACCACCGCCAATCTTTTCATAATGTTGATCATAACTGGCATTGAATGACCTGAAGGTACCCGGCAAACTTGGCCATTGGTTCCTGTAATTGATAGAAAACCTACCTGCTGACATTCTGCCACAAAAAGCTGTGCCGGCCATGGCAGGATTGGTATAGACAGGTGCAGCATAAAACTGCGAAAATTCAGGATCCTGAGCATGTAGGTAACTGATGCTGGCAAGACCTAAAATTAAACCGTAAATTTTTTTCATATTCATCTTGGGTTTGAACGGATTTGTTACAAAGATATTGTCATTTTTCGGTAATTTCATATTTTTTTGATAATTTTTTTTGTTGATAGTCGTTAACCAGAGTGTAAAAAAACTTTATATTTGAATCCCTTTAGTATGTTTAAACCGTTTAGCTTTTTAATCCTGTTGTCTTTACTCATAAACACCGTTCATTCTCAAAACGTTGCTTCAACTTTAGATAAAAATATTGATTGGCACGATAACATCGATCCGATCAGACCTGTTTCTCTTTTCTTCCCAATTACCAAACGATACATTAACAACGTTTTATGTCCTGTAATCCATGAGTCTTTTCCAACAAGTGGTCGATCTAATATTGAATTTACCGATCTGGTTTTTGAAGATCTGGGCGGTTTTCAACAATTTAAAAGTTCTGAATTGGCAGAAATTTCAGATCAGTTGATTTTCTCGGTCTATCATACTCTTGAAGGCAATCAGGCAAATACAGGTTATTACTTATGCCCGTTTAAAAAGGAAGGTTCCAGAGTTCTCAGATTGAAAAGTTACAAAGTCAAACTAACGGATGGACCTGCATTTTCGAGTACCGTCAATAACAATTCCATCAAAAGAGCAGCAGCAAATTCAGTTTTGGCAACCGGTTCATGGCTCAAATACAGTGTTACTGCCGACGGATTGTATAAAATTTCTGCAGCAGATTTGGCCAATGCAGGTTGGGACATCAATTCCATAAACCCTAAAACCATTAAACTGTACGGTCATCATGGAGGCATGCTGTCTGAAATCAATGCCGTTGACCGTCCTGATGATATTCCTGAAAATGCAATAACAGTAGTTGGTGAAAACGACGGTAAATTGGATGGCGGTGACTACATTCTATTTTATGCCCAATCGCCCAATAAATGGTTATACAATTCGAACAGATACGTTCACGAAACCAATATTTATTCAGATAAGACTTACTATTTTATCACTTTTGGAGGCAATAATGGCAAAAGAATCAGTCAGAATTCAGATGGTCAATCTTTAACTCCTGATGCTTCTTATAATTGGTTTGATGATATGCAATTGCATGAAACAGAATCAGAAAACATTTGTAACGAAGGTCGTGTGGTTTTGGGTGAAAAATTTGATCAGAAACTCATTCACTCTTTCAATCATACTTTAAAAGATTATACCAACAACAAGAACTTTAGATTCTACTATGCCTGTGGTTCTTTAGCACCAGTCAATAGCAGTATGCAATTCAGGATCAATAACGTTACCCTCAATTCTTTTAACATGACTGCCACAACTGAACCAAAAGAAACCTGTTTCAGCTATGTAGCGGGTTTGAATTCAGAGGTTTCTCCAACTACTTCAGAAATTCAGGTTTCATTTTTATACAATCAGCCCAATGTCAGTTCAAAAGCCTGGTTGGATTATTATGAAATTCATTTCACACGCTCATTGAAATACAGTGAGTCATTCATGTCATTCAGAAATATTGCTTCTGCATCGCAAGCCATAGTTGAATACAGACTTTCAGCTCTCCCTTCCACAGCTTTGGTTTGGGACATCACTGATCCATTAAATGTTAAAGCTCAATCCGTTTTCAGTGACGGTTCCGATAATGTGTTCAGAACAGCAACAGGTGGTAAAATAAGACAGTATGCACTGACTGATGGCAATTACAAATCACCAACTTTAGAAGGTCCTGTTCAAAACCAAAATTTGCATGCCTCTGGTATTTTGCAATTCATCATTGTAACACATCCTGATTTTCTGGAGGCTTCCAATAAGTTAGCAGAATGGCACAGAACACGAGATGCACTTGATGTTAAAGTTGTGACACCTCAACAGATTTACAATGAGTTTTCTTCGGGTTCTCAGGATATCAGTGCCATAAGAGATTATTTCAAACATGTTTATTACCAAAATACCAATCCTGTCAATCAACTCAGGTATGTGATGTTCATGGGCGATGCCAGTTTTGATTACAAAGACAAAATAGCCAATAACACCAATTTTGTTCCTGTTTATGAATCGGATTACAAATTGAATATTCCAAGAAATCAATATGGCTATTACTGTTCTGATGATTTTTTCGGTTTTCTGGATTCAACTGATGGCGCTTGGGAAAATCACCAAAAATTGGAGGTAGTCATTAGCAGATTACCAATAGTAAATGCTCAAGAAGCAATGGCAATGGTCGATAAAATGATACATTACAAAACACCAACTTCTTTAGGAGAATGGCGAAATTTTGTAACATTTTGTGCTGATGATGCCGATGAGGACTGGGAAACAGAATTTGTGGATCAATTTGAATCCATTTATCGTTTTTTGGACTCAAATTATAGCAATGTCAATGTTAGAAAAGTGTATTTGGATGCATTCAAACAAGTCAATCTGAGTGGTTCTCAAAGGTACCCTGAAGCCCAGCAGGCAGTTAAGAAAGAATTTGAACAAGGTACTTTGGTGTTCAATTACATTGGTCATGGAGGTGAGGAATATTTGTCAACTGAAAAAGTCATAGACATACCTTTGATCACATCCATGCAAAACATGAACAGTTTACCGGCCTTTTTTACAGCAACTTGTGAGTTCAGTCGATTTGACGACGCCAAGCGCAAAAGTGCAGGTGAATATGTCATCACCAACCCCAATGGAGGAGCAGTGGCAATGTTTACAACCACTAGGGTAGTGACTTCTTTTGCCAATTATTTGATGACCTATTATTTCTGGGAAAATTGTTTGTATGCCAAAGCCAGAGGCGATTGGCCAACAGTAGGGGACGTTTACAAAAAAATGAAAAACAGGATTTCTCAGTCTGATAATGACAGGCGATTCAGTGTTTTTGCAGATCCTGCTTTGGTATTGAATTATCCTGAATACACCGTTAAAATTGATAGCATATTACAAGCAGATAATTCAGATACGGTCAGAGCCTTAAGTAAAGTGACATTTGTTGGGCATATTGAAGACCTAAATGGTGCAAAAATGACCAATTTCAATGGCAATGTATTTCCAATAGTTTATGACAAACCTTCAAAATTTACCACTTTGAGCAATGATTTGCCGAATTCAAAAATACCATTTGAACTCTACAGCAATATTCTTTACAAAGGACAAAGTTCTGTTAGCAATGGCGATTACAGATTTACATTTGTAGTACCTAAAGACATCAATTATACCTATGGATACGGACGTATCAGTATGTATGCCGATAATCAAAATTTGGATGCTAGTGGAAATTACAGGGATTTTATTTTAGGAGGAGCTTCAAGCAATGCTGCGGTTGACGTGAAAGGACCTGAATTGGAGTTGTTCATTGATGATTATTCATTTGTATCAGGAGGTATCACTGATCAGACCCCACTTTTATTGGCAAAAGTATTTGATGAAAATGGGATCAATACCAGTGGAATGGGTATAGGCAGAGACATCATTGCCACTATAGACAAAGGTACACCCAATGAGAAGCGATACAACCTCAATGCATTCTACATTTCAAAATTGAATTCATTTACTACTGGTGACATCAAATACCAGTTGGAAGGGCTTAGTGAGGGACGACATACCTACACCCTGAAAGTTTGGGATGTATACAACAATTCTTCTGAGGCTACCATTGAATTTGTGGTTCAAAACAACGCTGATCTTAAGCTTGATCATGTGTTGAATTATCCAAATCCATTTATATCAAATACTTCATTTCTCTTTGATCATAACCATGCCGGTGAAAATCTAAAAGTGGTCATCAATATTTTTACCATCAGTGGTAAGGTCATTAAAACCATAGTTGCTGACATCGAAAATGCACCGGGACATGTTTCTGAAATTAGCTGGAATGGCAAGGATGAAGCAGATGACAAGCCTGCCAGAGGTGTTTATATCTATCGATTGACAGTAACAACCGAAGACGGAAAAACGGCCGAAAAAATAGAAAAATTGGTCATTCTGAACTAAGGAACTTAAAAATTCTTATATTTGCTGCCTATTGTAAATATTTACGCAAACTTTTAATTGTAAATGTCTATTTCAAAATTCAAAAAAATTGGATTCGGCCTCGGTATCCTATCAGTTGTATGTACATTCGGTAACGAAGCGAATGCACAGACCAGCATCAGCAGAAACCAATTAGCCGGTCAACAAAATGTTATTACTACTGCAGTTCCTTTTTTAACCATCACTCCTGACAGCAGAAGAGCCGGAATGGGTGATGCTGGTGTTGCAGCATCTGCTGATGCCAATTCAGTGTATTGGAACGCAGCAGCTTTGGCTTTCGCTGGTTATAACCGCAAAAACGGAAGGGATATCATCGATGATTCTAAAAGTTCTGGTGTTTCTACTTCTTATGCCCCTTGGTTGAGAAGCTTGGTACCTGGCATTTCTTATAACTACATTTCAGGATACGGCAGATTGAACAAAAGATCAGTCTTAGGCGGATCTTTCAGGTTTTTTAGCTTTGGTGAAATCAATTTCACGGATGATGTAGGTAACCCACTCGGTAAATTCAATCCTAGTGAATATGCAATAGACGTTTGTTACGCCACTCAATTGAGTTCTCATTGGGCCATCGGTACATCTTTGAGATACATCAACTCTAATTTGGCCGGAACAAGACCTTTAAACGGGATCACTCCAAAAGTAGGAAGAACCGGTGCCGGTGATTTGTCAGCCTTGTACAGAGGAAGTATGAAATTCAAAAAAGGCAAAGAATCCAAAGAACTCAATTACAATGTTGGTGTCAATCTGATGAACCTGGGTGCTAAAATCACCTACTCAGATAAAACCAATCGTGAGTTTTTGCCAGCTACCCTTAAGATCGGAACAGCTTGGTCTTATGAAATTGATGAGTACAACTCCATCACGGGTATGATCGATTTAAGCAAATTAATGGCTCCAACCCCGGGTATCAACATATTAAAAAGTTATACCGGTGGAGATTCAATGGTAACGGATAACAATGGCGATTTTGTCACAGTATATGAAAAAACAAGAAGTGATGATCCGGTTATTTCAGCTGCCTTGAAATCTTTCACAGATGCTCCGGGTGGATTCAAAGAAGAATTAAAAGAATGGAACTATTCTCTTGGTTTTGAGTACACTTATGCCAAACAATTCATGGTAAGAACCGGCTATTTTCATGAGCCAAGTACCAAAGGAAACAGAAAATACCTGACTTTCGGTTTCGGTATTCGCTATAAAATGTTTGGATTAGATGCAGCCTACTTGGTGCCATTCGTTCAAAGACACCCATTGCAAAATCAGATCAGATTCACTTTGTTGTTTGATTTGAAAGCATTCAAAGAGTAATTCTAACCCTGAACAAAGGGATTATAGATCTTTTCGTAACCAATTTGTGTTTCAGGGCCATGGCCACTGTATACAATCGTTTCATCTGGCAGATTATACATTTGCGTTTTGATTGAGTTTACGAGAGTCTCGTGCTTACCTCCGGGTAAATCACTTCTGCCTATACTTTGTCTGAACAAGACATCTCCGGATATAACAAATTCGGAACTTTCAGAGTAGAAACAGATACTTCCGGGCGAGTGTCCTGGAGTAAATAAGATTTTTAAACTTTCCTTACCCAATTGAATCACATCGTTTTCGTCAATATAGTGTACGATCTCAGGAGATGGATTGTAATGTAAACCATACATCAACGCTGTGGTTCTTCCCATTTTTAAAATGTCAACTTCCAGTTTGTGGGCGTACAACTCAAGGCCATATTTCTTGCTGATGTATTCATTGCCCATTATATGGTCGATATGACAATGGGTATTGATCAAATACGCCGGTTTCAATTCCTTGTGTTCAATAAATTGCGACAATTCGATCTCATCATGGGCGTTGTATAAGCCCGGATCAAAAATGATGCAATCACCAGTTTCATTATACACCACATACGTGTTTTCACTGAATGGGTTGAAAGTGAATTTCTGAACTTGTAACATGATGCGAAACAAAAGAAAAAATCAATATGAATTTGTTTAAAATGATAATTTCACATGATTTCACCTCAAGATTTGCCTGATTTGGGTCATTTTAACGATTTTTTATACTTATTCTCTTAAATTTGCGATGAATTTAAAATATGCCACAAATCAGCTTCGCCAAAAACAACAGACAGTTTCATATTGAATTAAACGACAGGGTAAAACAGTATTTTTCTGAAAAGAAAATGAGCCAAAGGGGCAATGCTAGCCTGTTTTTTAAAGCTTTTTTTATGTATGCCGTTGTGCTTACATCTTATTCAATACTGGTCTTTGTACAACCTGAGTCAGTTTGGATCAATCTGTTACTTTTAACTGTGTTTGGAACTTTTCTGGCATTTATTGGATTCAATGTGATGCATGATTCATGTCACGGTGCTTTTTCTAATAACAGTAATGTCAATGAAGTATTTGGATACAGCATGAACTTTTTGGGCGCCGAGTCCAGATTTTGGAAAGTGAAGCACAATGTTTTGCATCACAATTTCACCAATGTGGATGGAGTAGACGATGATATTTTTAAACCACCATTTTTGAGAATGTCGCCAAACCAACCTTATAACAAATTGCACAAATACCAAAGCTATTACATGTTGTTGTTGTATGGAGTGTCTACAATGTTTTGGGTGTTTTTTATGGATTTTCAAAAATACTTAACCGATAAAGTTCATACCACCGACCTGCCTAAAAAGAAACTTGGCGATCATTTGAGTTTTTGGCTGACCAAACTGTTTTACATTGGTTTTTATATGGTCATTCCTATTATTTATTTGGGATTCACCAAGTTCATTATTGGATATTTGATCTTCAACTTTGTAATGGGAATAGTGATGTCAGTGGTGTTCCAACTGGCTCACGTGGTAGAAGGTGCGGCATTTGAAGATGCACAGGCTACAGGAGTTTTGGCAATTGAAGAAGATTGGGCCATTTACCAATTAAAAACCACTTATGATTTTTGTCCTGACAATAAATTTTTAACATGGGCTTTGGGTGGACTCAATTTTCAAGTTGAACACCATTTGTTCCCTAAAGTGAGTCATGTACACTATCCTGAAATTAGGAAAATTGTACGTGAGTTAGCAGCTAAATATGGTGTAAAGCACAATGAGTTCAATTCATTTGGAGAAGCATTAAGCTCGCATTTTAAAATGATGCACAGCTTGGGTATTCCTCAAATGGCGACTATTGCCGGACATTGATCATTTTCTGGCGTACTTCCAATTTCTTGATTTCCCCTCTGCTATCCATTCAAGTGCAGTAGCAATTCTCTTTTCACGAGTCGCTTCAGTTTTTGCATCCTCAAACCAATCAATGTATTCTCTTTGTTGAGAAGTCGAAAATGTATTGAATGCCTCGTGCAAGTGTTTGTCTTTTTTCAATATGGACACAAAGTAATCGGGAATTTCTAAAGGTGCTTTAGGCGATTTTACCTTCTTTTGGGGTTGATGGTTTTCAATACCCAACATAGCTGAATTGATCAATTGATACATAGTTTCAGAATCAGGAATGTCATTGAGTGATTTTATTTTGCCCAATTGTCCCATAGCTGTTTTACCAACTTTTTCTAAAATACCGTTGTCATCAATGTCCTTGGCATTCCAAAAACCAAAGGTGCAATGGGCTTTGAACGCAGCCATGTGGCATAAAATCTTACCATTGTATTCAAAATTCGGGAATCCCCATTTGATGGTTTCTTCAACTTGAGGGCAAGTTTGATGTACCAGAAACCTCAAATGTTCGAGAATGGGTTGAGCGAAGTCTTGCGCCTTAAGGATGTATTGATCAACGGCTGCAGAGCTTTTCATAACTCCCGATTAATGTATAACTTGGAATTTAGAGGTATAAATTTTATCGGCCATTCTGAAAGTCACCACGTAGAAACCACTTGGAAAATCGGAAATATCAAGTGATAACCAATTGCCATTGTCACTGATGTTTGGAACAATGGTTTGACCTAAACTGTTAAAAACAGACATTTCTATGATTTCTGAAGAGTTCAATCTGTATTCAATATGTGAATCACCCGGATTAGGATATCCATTGATGTTTTCTACCCTGATGTCTTCAATTGAAACATTTTGTTTTTTGCTTCTAAATGCAGGCTTGAGATAGATAATACCTCCTCTGTTATTGGAGACGATCAATTCCGGGGTTGAGTCTGCATTGAGATCAGCTGCTGTAACGCTTAAGAAATTGCCAATGTCATTGGTATAGTTCTTTAAAGATTGAAAAACACCACGATAATAGAATGAATCGTATACCGGGAAAGCCGAATTCGGTGAGTTACCGTCTATTTCATAGATCCTTAATGAACCAACAGAATTTGCCAAAATGAGTTCTAAAGTATCATCACCATTCAAGTCTGTAATGAATGGTTTAGAATAGGTGTTTTTCTCATAAATCGGATAATAACCAATGATAGCAAATGTGTCATCAAATATGTATTGATAAGCAATAGAATCAAATGCTTTGATTGCGCCGAATCTGTTGGTGACAATGGTGAATGACGGTTGACTCAATGTACCATTGTTTCTGTAGTAACTCAACATACTGTCGTAACGTCCAATGACCAAGTCATCCAAACCATCTTTGTTGATGTCTGCAACCGCAGGTGCACTGTAGTTGCCAACATCGATGTTGATGCCCAGGTAGTCAGGATTGGCAAATTTGAAATCCGGAAACAAAGTGTTATTTGAACCGGAGATGTTTCTGTAATACAAAATTTCACCTTTGTCATTTCCACAAACCAAATCGGTCTTGCCATCATTGTCGAGATCAGAAACAGCTATGGTCAGATCTTTGATGTGCAATGACCTGAAGCCACCAAAATCAGGATTCTTAAGTTTGAACACAGGCGATTTTACATTGCCTGTGTTTTCATATAAGTAGATTCTGTCTGCAGTGTCCGTTGAATAAAAAGCATTGCCCTTATTGGCTGCAATTGCATCTAAATCGCCATCTTTATCCCAGTCATTAAATATCCATGAACTTTGTTTGCCTATGTCAATGATCTCATCAGTTAATAAAGGTTGTTTTTGAGCCCATTGAGGAAAACTGTCGGTGCCTATGTTTCTGTACCAGAATATTTGATTTTGATCTTCTATGAAATACTGAAAAGTAGTTGAATTGGGGGCATACACTAGATCTCTTTTACCATCATTGTCAAGATCTAAAAAATATGCAGCCGGGTAAATGGAAACTTCTGCTCTGTTATTTGGGGTTACATAATTGGTGTCGTACATGTAAAATGAATCATATTGATTCATGTTAAAAGGTTTAGCATTGTATAACATAACCATGTGGTCGCAGCCTTCATTGCCTAAGAGCATATCAATGTCTTTGTCATTGTCTGCATCAAATAAGGTTATAGAAGAGCCGTTGGTATGCCTTTTACCATAGAGTCTATGTTGTGCATTTGACTCACAATCAGGCAAGATATATGTATTGCAATCGGCATCGGTATAGTATCCCCAGCAAAGGTCAACCATATAGTATTTTAAGCTGTCATAAGGCAATCCATCTTCGACTTGATAATTTAGCCAAAGGGTAATGGCGCCTCCAACATTGGAATAACTCATGATGTCAAGGTCCCCGTCAAAATCTATGTCATAGATACCTGGTAAGTGCATAGCAGGAGAAGAAAGTCGGTTATATTCCAAACCGGAACCTGTTGGTCTGAAGTTTCTATAATTGATAGGAGGGAGTTTGTCAAATGCAGGTCGACCTGAAACGGTGTAAGAAATGTTTTTATATATCACATATTCCACCGCATCCATAGTGAATATGTCTTCATATCCATCGTTGTTGAAATCGCGCATCAACATCCAAGCAAAGGGTCGCATTTTAGGGAAATAGGCTGCATATCGGTTGTCCAATTCAAATTTTACCTGACCGGGTATACCTTTGTTGATGTATGTGCTGATGCTTCCATCTTGTTTTTCGTATACGACCAGATCTTTTTTGCCATCATCGTTTAAGTCACATGGGCTGAATTGAGGACAGTTGAAACCTCCACTCATGGCTTTGTTCAATGATATGCCGTTTGCATTTAGAAAATCAAGGGTATCGCTGATGTAATATGGGTATTTCAGCGATTGAGCCTTAATGTTCACTGCCGCCAAAATCATCAATGCTATGGTAATTGTTCTTTTCATAGAGCTAACACAAATATACATAATAAGACACACATATCATACAAACGCTGCATCGATGAATCAAATGTCATATTTTTGCAAGAAAGTCATGAGTCTCGATTCTATATACGAACTGCTAAAAAGTGCGGGCATGAAATTTTCAACCGACACTAGAAAAATCAATACAGGTGATTTGTTTTTTGCCTTGAAAGGTGGAAATTTCAATGGCAATTTATTTGCCCAACAGGCTCTTGAAAGTGGTGCATCCTATGCCATTGTTGATGAATTGTTGTTTGAATCAGACAGATTGATAAAGGTGGATGATGTGTTGACTTGTCTGCAGCAGTTATCGAGTTTGCATAGAACCAAAATGAAGGCAAAGGTGATCGGCATTGGAGGCAGTAATGGAAAAACCACGACTAAAGAATTGATGGTTTCTGTTTTTTCGCTTCAATACAACACCCATTATACTCATGGAAATTTGAACAATCACATTGGAGTACCATTGACATTATTGGGTTTGAAACCTGAGCATGAAATTGCGATCATAGAACTGGGTACAAACAGAGCCGGTGATATTAAGGAGCTTTGTGACATTGCTTTACCTGAATATGGATTGATCACCAATATTGGCAAAGAACATTTGGAAGGATTTGGCTCAATTGAAGGAGTTGCCAGAGCTGAAAGTGAATTGTATGATTATTTGTTGAAACATGATGGATTGCCATTTGTGAATGCCGATGATACCTGGCTCGATAATATGTCAAAACGATTCACCAAATGCATCAAATACAGTGTACATGATGCAAAATTCAGTGAATTGGAAACTTCCCCTAAAATACAATTTAATTACAGTGGAATGCACATTAAAAGTGTTTTGCCAGGGATACATAACTTTCAAAACATCGCTGCGGTAATTGCAGTTGCAGAGCAATTTGAGGTGAATCCACAAATGATAAAAACAGGAATTGAGTCTTATGTTCCTAGCAACAACCGTTCACAATTTTTGGTTTCTGAGAAAGCCAACAGCATTATGCTCGATGCTTATAATGCAAATCCAAGCAGTGTAGAAATGGCTTTGAAAGTTTTGGAAGGCATGAATGCTCCCAGAGTTGCTATACTTGGAGATATGTTCGAATTGGGTGCGTTTGAAGCAGAGGAACACAAAAACATAAGAGACATTGCAAGTCAATTACAAATTGATGAGATCGTATTGGTAGGAAAGGCATTTTCCGGAACCGGTGAAAATACAAATAGAATTCATTGCTTTGAAGACAAATCAATTGCAATTGATTATGTCATCAAACGGGATTTTAAAAATTACAGTGTATTATTAAAAGGATCCAGAGGAATGAAAATGGAAGACTTTCTTCCATTGGTTTAACAGGGGAGGAGATCAATCCTCGTAATCGTCCTCAGGTTTGTCTTTGCTGTATTGATCGTCTTCATCATCGTCGCCGCTGATTTCATCTTTCTCTTCATTGCTGAAGTCCATTTCTTCAATGTCAAGATCATCAAACATTTGTTTCAACTGAGAAGATACCTTGATCAAAAAGATCGTGTCATCGGTCTCAACTCTCACTGCTGATATCATTTCGCCTTTTGCATTTGGAAATTTAATGATATCACGCTCATATCCATTTGGGTACAGCTCACCCAATTTGTTAAGGATTTCTTCTGGCACATTGCTGTAATCAACTATTCTTCTTTTCTTGTCCATTGAGATTTAAATACTTTCACTGCAAAAATATATGTCGGTTTCAAATGTTTTGAATTTTTTTTTCAAAAATTATAAGTTTATCAACGACAACGTATTTTTTTCTCATCATATCTAGAAGCTCTAGACAAATAAGGCATGTATCGTTTATTAACGCTTTTGTTTTGTTTCAAATAATGCAGAAATGGCGAAACATTTTCCTTTGATTGTGGAAAATGTCCCGCCATTTTGATGGTTCAATGGAGAACTGTAAACCTTAATTCAGCTATTTTTTATCATCTACAATTTTGAAGGAAATACCAAAATTGAACATTTGTCCTCTTCGGTATTGAAGCAGTCTGTTGTCTATACTGTTACTGCCATATTCTATTTTACCGTCACCATTGGTATCTTGCCACAATTGGTTGTTGTAATTCAATAGATCTGATACACCAAATTTAATGCTCATTCTGCTATTGATCTTCTTGATGAATGTCAGATCTATAGAGTGTCTTGGCATTTCATATACTGTTGGGAAGATATTGTTACCAACGTACACTATTCGTTTACCTATGATGTTATAAGTGAGTGTAAATGTGAAATTGGTGCTGTCGTTCTGATACTGTAAAGCAGCATTGACGATGTATGGAGATTGACCTTGCAGCGGTCTTGTGCGCGCTTGACTCAAAGTACTGTCTTTTCCTAAATCCACTTTACTGATGATGTATGAAGCATTGATCAAAGTAGAGAGTTTTTTGATGAATGGGTTTTGACTGTTTCTGTCGAAAGCCTTTCTCAATTCAAATTCAACTCCGTAATTTGTCGCTTTAGCAGCATTTTTAAGATAAAATTGTTGACTCAAACCAATTGGTTGTACATAGTTTTCAATTGGATTTTTAAACGATTTGTAGAATGTTCCAAAACTAACAGTTTCAGAAGAACTTGGATAATACTCATATCTCAAGTCCAAGTTGTTGATTGTAGCAGATTTTAGATCTGGATTACCCACTATATTGACATCATACATGAAGTCGTAATAAACAAATGGAGCCATTTCTCTAAATTCAGGTCTGTTCACAGTTTTACCATAAGCAAGTCTAACCAATGATTTTACCATGGCACTATCGAAATAATAACTAGCATTGATTGAAGGCAATACATTCATGTTGTTCAACACCACATTTACCGGTCCGTTTTGAGTGGCACTTTTAAGGGTTTGATTGAAGTACTCGCCTCTTACACCAACATTGAATTTGAATTTTTGATATGGGAAGCCCAATTGTGCATACCCGGAAGCCAACTGATTGCCGGCAGTGTATTTATCACTTGGGTTTGTACCTTCTTGTGGTTTAAAACCTGCAACGCTGTTGATGTTATCCGGACTAAAGATCTGGTCGACCGGAGTTTTGAGGAAATCATTTTTCTTTAAAGGATCGCCTGAATAACTGTAACTGATCCATCTGGCGTCAAATGATCTTGATTTTGTTTCAAGATAGGTTCCAAATTTTAAAGTAATGTCTTTTGTGGTATCAGCGCCATTGAATAATTTTTCTTCATAATTGGCAGTTCCTGAGAAAGTGTTTTCTTTTAATTTTGAATAGAATCTTGCAGCATCAAACAAGCTTGAACTTGGAGGGTCGATCAATGTATAATCATCACCCGATCCAACAGCTCTGAATGTTCTGAACCTTCTGTAATCAGGTTCATTTCTGCTGATGTTGCTGTATCCGACAGCATAAAAGACTTTTTTGTTTTTACTCAATTGATGCAAACCTTCAAATTGACTGAAGAACAAGCTTCTTGATGTGTAATGGTAACTGTAGTTTTTGAATTCATCGTTTGGTCTTTCAGTTGGATTTACACCGGTTCTGATAGTTGTTTCATTTTCTCCGATTTGATTGAAAAGGTTTCTGAATTTGAATGTCGTTTTGCGGTTAACTTTCAGGATCCAATTGCTGAGTAAATTGAATTTTGATTCAACCGAGAAGTTCATGTCAGTGTAATTGAACATTTGTCGAACACGTGGGAAAGAGTCATATTGGTATCTGTAACGGTTGCTTTCAGAAAATTGATAATTGGTGCTGTAACCAAAATTGTTTACCGTATACAAGGACATTTTTTTGAATTTAATGTTTTTGCCAAATCCAAAACCTGCTCCAAAATCCAATGGAACAAACATGTCATTCAATTCGTAGTTGTTTCGCAGGGTTTTTCCGTAAACAATTGCTTTAGAGTTTGAATAATCTGCAAGATTAGCTGGGAATCCGGAAGGTAATGCGCGATTGCCATTATCGAAACCAAAAAGATCCGTTGTTGATCCAACTGAATTGTTTTGACGAGTGGTAAAAGTGGTGTTCAATCTGAATCCCAGTCCAATGCTGTAATTGTAATAATTTTTTTCGGGTTCTCCTTTGGTTTGGATTTTAATGTCGCCACCTGAAAAATCTCCGGCCAATTCACCTGATGGTGATTTGAATACTTCCAATCTATCCAAAAGATTTGAAGGAATGAGATCGAAAGAAAATGCTCTTTTATCAACTTCTGTGCTAGGAGCATTGATGCTATTGATTTGAACACTGTTGTAGCGTTGACTTAACCCCCTTAGCATGATGAATCTATTTTCCATCAAGGTTACACCTGGAACAGATGCGGCAACTTTGGCAGCATCACCTGCTTGAGTTTTGGTGATTTGTTCGGCTGTTATGATATTGGTTACTGCATCATTTTTTCTGACATCAGTTACACCGGCTGCTTCTGAGCTTTGTTTTTGAGTTTTAGAAATGACAACTTTTTTCTTGATAAGAACTTTAGAAATTGGGCTAATATCACCTAGGTGAGTGGTATCATTGGCTTTAACAATGATATTGATTTTAGTGAATTTTTCGTATTGAGGAGCTTCAGCTGTAAAGGTATAGGTGCCGGCAACAAGGTTTTTAAAGGTGAAATGACCGCTTGAGTCGATCTTGGCTTGTTTGATGCTGCCGGATTTAGAAATCATCTTCAATGTAAATGAAGTAACATGAATTTCCGGATTTGAACCAATGAGTTTACCATCTGCAAAACCGGTTTGCGAATAGGCCTTAGCCCAAGAAAATACAATTAGAATCAATGACAAATGTCTTACTGAAAAATGCATGTGCAAAAATGTATCAGCTGTATTAATTTTGTCTTAAGTTCAAATGAACAATCGGTTAGGAAGCAAAAAGATAACATTCGTTTTTACTTTGCTCATTAGCCAGTGTTTCCAAAGGTTTAAGCTATTATTAACATTGTCTTCAGTTAACGATAAATTAATATTGCGGTCAATCTGACTTAACCATTGTGGTCTACTTTTGTATCCGTGAGAATCATTCTTATATTTCTTCTAAGCATAGGTCTTCAATTGAATGCCGGCGAATTTGTTCAGGGCAAAGTCATTCGCGTGGTCGACAAAAGCGGAGAGCAATTGAGCGGCGCCAAAATCGAATTGTTAGGAACAGGTAAAGTTTTTTATACCAATTCAAAAGGAGAGTGCTTTGTTCCTTTGGCACAATTGCAATTGGCTAAGTCGGTTAAGATCGAATGCATCTCTTACAAACCCATTCAACTTAAATCTTTAGAAATAAAAGACAATATTATTTTGGAATTCAGATAATTATTACATACATTTGTTATGTAATTGTTAAGTCTGTATGAAAAAATTATTAGTAATCGCGTTAACAGCATGTTTTTCATGCTTTGGAGTATTTGGACAAAACAATGATGAAGTCATTCTCAATACTCAAGGTAAATATGTGGATTCAGACGGAGGTCTGCTAACAGGAAGTCTCACCAGTTATTTTGCAAATGGAGAAGTTGAAGCAGTTTTCAACGTAACCGATGGTGTAAAAGATGGTGCTATGACGGTTTATTATATGGGAGGTTCTACCAAAGAAACCGGAACATATAACAACGGTAAAAAATCAGGTGAATGGTTTTCTTACACAGAAAACGGCAAACTAGAATCAGTTGCCTTCTTTAAAAATGATCAAAAGCACGGCACATGGAAAGTGTGGGATGCCAATGGTGTATTGCGTTCAGAAATGCACTATAAAAATGGTATTCGCACCGGTGTTTGGAGAACATTTGACGAAACAGGTAAACTTACTGAATCTGTAAAATATTAATTTGAATCGATATCAATGGCCAATAGGTCTTTGATCTTTATTCTATCGTATTTAGCTCCCTCATTAACGGGGAGCTTTTTTATTTCTATGATTTCCCTGGGAACAGCAAAAGCCATTTCTGACTTTAAAATCTGCCAATCCAATTCTTTGAAAGCACTCTTGTTCTCTGTTACCAATACCACACGTTCTCCCAAGAGGGTATCCTTCTTTGAACTGATGACAAATGCAGCTTCAATGTTATACAATTCCATGATTCGTCTCTCCAATGCTTCAATTTGAATTTTTACACCACCTGAGTTAATGGTAAAATCCTTTCTTCCCAACACCTTTAATTCATGTTCGTTTTTCAATTCTACTATGTCATTGGTTGTCAATCCATTTGTAGCAAATGGTGCAAAAATAACGGCACAATTGCTGTCATCGCTTTTTATACTTACTTCTTCAAAAGTCTTGAACCATTCTGAGAAGTGACTGCCATTTAATGTTCGTAAAGCTATATGTGAATAGGTTTCGGTCATCCCATAGCTTTGTCTGAAAATCGTATTGGTGTTCAACTTTTTTAATTTTGATTCCAATACCAATGGGATTTCTGAACCTCCTATTAAAACTTCTCTAAATGAATTCAAAAGAAGATCGCTTGATTCATTTAAAACATGATGCAATTGATATGGGGTAAATGATACTATGTTGGCATTGCCCTTGTATTGATCCAAGGGATTAGCGGAAGGTGAAACAATGTCAACCGGTATGTTCCATACTTTCGAACGCACAAGCATCATTAAACCACCTACTCGGTTCAATGGCAGGCAACACAACAATCTGTCTCCGGATTGGGGTAAAATGAATTTAGCTGTTTGATTGGCGCTCCATTCCATCCATTTTCTTTCCAACACAATGTTTTTTGGATCACCTGTACTTCCTGAACTTTTTAGTTCGAACTGATCATCGCCATTGTCCCAGGATTTGAGAAATTGCTCG
>DASWYG010000115.1:0-14347 GCA_036405075.1 Bacteroidia bacterium
AAGTTTGAAAAGTTGAAAGAGAAGTTCACCGGGGAATTTTCGGAATTGGAAGTTTCATTGAGGAAGTTATCATCGCTCTATAGGAATATTCCTATTACAGATTCGATGAAAAAGAATTGGTCGGAAGGATTGATGAAAAGAAAGTCGGCCTGGTATGCTTGTCTTGTAAATACCAATATTGATGTCTTGTTGCTGCCGGAATATCTTGAAAGCAGACAAAGCAGAAACATTTTATTAAAAAAGGAAACCGATCAGTATTACCGTTCATTTGAAAATTTTGATCTACTGAAAAACAAAAGCAATTCTGAACTTTTCGAATGTATTTTGTTCAATGAAGACAGTAACTCAAACAATGGATTTGATCTGTTCTCGGCTCAGGTGACCGAAACAGCTAAATGTCCTCAGAAGATTTCAGAAATGTTTGAGAATTGGCAAGAGTTTGATCCTAATACAAACAAACTTGAGCAATTGGTATTTGAATTCTTTGAATGGTTAGAACTGAATGAAGGTTCTTTCTCAGGACAAAGACAAATGGTATTATGGCTCAATTATCAATTCAAAAAATTGTATGGGGCAGTTACCGGACGTTTCAATTTAGAGGAATATTTATTCAATAGAAGCAAGCAGGAAGGCTTAGTTTTGGAAACAGAGCTTAAAGGTTTTCTGGAATATTTGTGCGAAGAAGTAAATATGAATCTGGATGCACTTAAGCAAAACTATAAACAAAACATAGGATTTGAAAATTTGAAACCCAATCAAAAGTTGGTTGCCAATCATTTGTTTTATATTGGATTTGACCATCATTTTCCTATACCCATTCAGATTTCACAATACCCTGGATTCAAATCACTGTTGAAAAAAGGATTCATCTCTATTTCAGATTTTGGTTCAAAACCGGAGTTCGAGAAATATGAACCGATCATGAATACTTTGTTGGAGAAAGGCTTTATTGTGCCGGTTGAAGAGGGTGAGATGTACTACTGTTTGAGTACAAAATCTGCAAATAGCAATAGCAGATTAATGCCATACATCAATGTCAGCTACAGCAGCAATGCTTTGGAATGGGAAAAATTCATTTCTCAGTATGAAATGAAAGACAATAAGGTGGTTGAGATGGCCATAGAGAAAATACCGGTAATGGAAATACCGGAATTCAAGCCTAAGAAAAAGAAAGTGTTTTTCGGCTGAGTTTAATGCTCGTCTTCGTGGAAGAAGTAATCATCATCTGTCGGGTAATCACCCCAGATTTCTTCAATGCTTTCATACGGCTCACCGTCATCTTCTAATTCCTGAAGATTTTCAACTACTTCCATAGGTGCACCCGAACGAATGGCATAATCAATCAACTCATCTTTAGTTGCAGGCCAAGGTGCATCATCCAAATACGATACCAATTCTAATGTCCAATACATGTTATTCTATGGTTTTTTTGCAAAAGTATGTTTTTTAAGTAATTAATGATTACTTTTTTTATTAACTTTATAAGTTTCTCAAAATCATCAAGTTAATATGATTTTGAGGATAATTAGCCCCTTTTATCTCAGTACATTAAGCACCAGGTTAAAGGCATTATTTTCAATTCTTACCCTAACAAAATACGTGCCCGATTCAAAATCAGCTGTTGAAATGGTCTCATTTGATGTTGCATTTCCTGATGAAATCAATTTGCCACTGAGATCAAATATTTCATACGCTGCACTGTATTTTGTGTCCTGTTGAATTTTAAATCCGCCGTTACTTGGGTTAGGAACCAAAGAAACTTCGATGTTGTTTAATTGATTGACCGATGTAAAATCTCTCAATTGGATAGTTGTATCATCAATATTACAATCACCTGTAACCACCAATCGAACAGTTTTATTGTTGGCATTGGTATAAGTATGAATAGGATCTTTGGAAATACTGCTGTCTCCATCACCAAAGTACCATTTGTATGTCAGATTACTGCCTTTGGATTTGTTTTCAAAACCTACCATGTTCTTACCATAGTATCCATATATAAATAATGCTTCTGATAATGTGTCGGTGCCCACATTGGCTATGCCGGTTTGTGTGTAGGATTGATTTGAAGAACCGCTTACAGTTACAGTTAACGAGGCATTGTAATTGCCCGAACTTGAATATTTGACAGCATGTGGCCCTTTACCGGTAGCAGATGAAGGTGTACCACCTGTGAATGTCCATTGCCAGGTGCTTACATTCGCGTCTGATGAATCAACAAACATTAAAGGTTGATTGATACAAACTGAATTAGAAGACACCCCATAGTTCAGATAAGCAAATTTTATTGATTTGATCGTATCATCAGTGTTACAAGTATTGGTGCTTACCAATCTCACTTGTTTTGTTCCACCGGAGGTATAAACATGAACCGGGGAGGCCAATAGAGACGAATCACCATCTCCAAAATACCAAATGTTCGCAGATGGATTGCTTGAGGAATTTGTAAATGTTACCTTGCCTTTTTCAGCTGCGGAATAAGTGAAATTAGGCACCATTCTAATATCATTCTTAACATCAATGGCTTTGTTCTTAACCAGATTGCCGTTAAGGGTTGTAATGGTCAATGAACTTGTTTTTATGCCGCCGGCACTGTAGGTTACCGTGTGCGGACCTTTTGTATTTGCAGTTGATGGTGTGGCATTGGCACCGAAATTCCATGAATATGCTGTGATATTGCCCAAAGACGAATCTGTATATGTAACAGTTTCGTTTTTACAGATCTGAGTTTTAGATACAAAGTAATTGGCACTTGGGGCTACAATGGCACAATTGCCTGAATTGAGTTTGGAATGTGCATTTTTACCACAAATTGAAGTACCACTTTTGGTGATCACGTAAGAACCACCACTGATGTCATTGGTTGTAACAGTGGGCTTGGTTTGTCCATTCGCAATAGCATAATGCATCACCACTGCACTATTGATCACGTGTCCCAACTGATGACCATGGCCTAATTCATGTGTTGCCACTGATTCAAAATGGAATTGATTGGAGTTTGCATTTCCGGTGGTATAATTCCAATTGGTAGAACCTGTAGGTTTAATTCTGAATCTGATATCAAGTTCATTGACATACCATTTTAAACCGGGTGTAAAACAACCACTCCAAAAACTGAAGCACTGCGCAAGAACGCCGCTTCCCATTGAACTGTTTGTGTCCCACGCACAGATGTTAACACCATCGCCTTTTATACTGCTGAAATTCACTTTACCCAATGTGTCCCAGTTGATGTATGTACCGCATCTCCATCTTTCCAAACTTCTGATGAATGCACCTTTAGCACCTGTTGAATCAAAGAATGATTTGTTCATTTTCCAGGTTATGCCATTGCTCGAATTCATGCCAATTTCCTGAGTTTCGTATCCAATTGTGTCACCTTGCACCACATTCAAATGGGCATAATTTATCTTAAGAGTATCAGTAGAAGTAACTACCCCATTTGATCCTGCCACAACCCTTACCTGACCTGTACCGGCTTTGGTTCTCACCATCAACTTGATCATGGTGTCAGTCCAAGAAATGTAGTCTCTTTTTAAAGCTTTGATGAAACTTGCACCACCATCGTCACCATTTTTAAATTGCACACTGTTTGTGTCTATGCTGGTTTGAAAATTAAGACCTTTAATGGTTATAACAGTTGACGTTCCTGCACTGATGTTCAAGGGTGAAATTGAACTGATACTTGGAGCTGCTCTTTTGGTGCTCAACACCACTTTGGTTAGAGCCGGGTGTACGTTTACAGCAGCTTGTTTGAGTATATCTTCAATGGTATTTTGAATGGTGAAAGCAGGCCAGGTATTGAACACATCATTAGCAATTGCAGTGTGTTTGTCGATATTGATGAAGCCTTGAGGTCCGCTTTCCGAAACCCATTGTCCATCTTTTTGCACCAGCATAAGTATGCCAATACTGCCGATTTCCAAATCTAATTCAGGTTCAACCTTAACGGCTTTTAATCCAATTTGACCACCTAGTGTGATGACATTTAACACATCAGTGCTGATGAGAGAAGAACCTTTATATACTTTACTTATTGCAATTTCATTGGCGGTCATGATCATACTTTGATCATCGTTCCAAAATGGAGTTTTAGAAACAATTCTCGCTTCAACTACCAGAGTAGATGCCTCTAATCTTTCTTTTAAGGTTAATGGCGCTAAAACACATTCAGCTTCGATTTTACACCATGAGGTAAGAATTACGAGAATTAGAATAAGTAAGTTTTTTTTCATTTCGTGTGATATTTGTAAATACAAATTAATGTAAAATGATATCAATACACAAAACGTCAGTAGTGTTAAGGGTTAGTTTACATAGCTCAGAAGGTTTGTCAGGAAACAATCCAATAATCTTATTTTCAGCATCTTCTAGAATAAGACACTTTTGCCTCTCAGTGTTGGCAATTTTTAAATCAGTTAACATATCACTGATGTTTTTTTGACCTTTCATACCTAAAGGTTGCATTTTATCGCCGCTTTTCCAATTCCTGATTTTTAATGGAAATAGACATTTGGAGGTATCTAAATATAGTTTAGCCTCATTGAAATTGACATGTTCAGGCAAAAGGTGATTGATTTTTACTTCAATATTGTCATTGAATACATCATCGGATGATGAATTAATAAGTATGTTGATCTCAGATTGTACAATGTTATCAGATAAGACATAATGCTCTCGGTCACGGGTCAGCACATGTGTATTGGTATAAAATTTAGCACCTGTTTCAGAGTTGTTTAAAACATTCAAACATTGAGTTTGAGTAAAACCATAGGACCTTATGTTGTAATATAAAAATGTATGGGCATTTTCCATTTTATCCAGAGCCTTTTTATGGATGAATATGGTATTACCTTCTGTTTCGATTAATGATTGCCATTTTTCCATCATGATCTCATCGGTCATCGAGATGTATTCATGAACATGAACAGCAGTTTGAAAGAAATGATCATCCAAATTTACCTGTATGTCTTTCATTTCTCTGATCAGGTGATTTCTGATTTTGTTTCTTAAGTAGTAGTCAGAATCATTGCTAAGGTCTTTTCTATACCCCAATTGGTTATCATCCAAAAAATCTAAGACCATTTTAGAATCTGCAAACAACATTGGTCTTCGCAGATTTCCGTTTTTGATTGGGATACCTTGTAAACCGTGCACACCTGTTGATCTGAATAGATTGATCAACATGGTTTCTGTGTTATCACTTTTTTGATGGGCAGTAAGCAAATATTGATAGTTAAAGTCCCGGCAAAGAGAGTCGAACCATTGATACCGAAGGATTCTGGCAGTTTCTTGAATGCCTGTTCCTAAAACTTTACATTCTGCCAAAGTATCAAAATGTATGACATGAAAGCCAATGTTATGCTGTTGGGCAAGGTCACGGCAAAACATCTCATCGTCATTGCTATCAGAACCTCTGAGTCCATAATTACAATGGGCTACACTGAAATTGTAATTGTTTTTTAACAACAAATGAAACAGGCAAGTACTGTCCTTGCCACCACTCATGGCCAGCAACAATTGGTCGTTGCGACTGAAAAGATTGTTTTTTTTAACAAAATCTTCGAATTGATGGAGCATGGCACTAATTTTGACAAAGGTAAGGAAATCACAACAAAACCTCAGAGAATGCGCCTTTACAATCTTTTCATACTGTTCATTTTGTTTGCAATGCAAGGCTTGCAAGCACAAACGAATGTTGAAATAGAAGGAGAAAATTTGTACAACGATCAAGTTAAGAAAGTCACTTATATAGTAGGAAATGTCATCATCAAACATGACGGAGTTGTCATACAATGTGACTCTGCCATCAGAAAACAAAAAGAAGGGGTTATAGAAGGTTTTGGACATATATTCATTTTTCAACCGGATACATTTACATTGTCAGGAGGTGAATATTTGATTTATGAAGAGCTAAGTAAAAAGGCAACTGTAAAAGGGAAAAGCGTAATTCTGAAAGATGATAATATGACTTTACTCACCACATCCTTGAATTATGACATGGCCAATCAAATTGGATATTACACCGAAGGAGCTGATATATTGAACGATCAAAATACTTTAAAAAGTAAAAGAGGATATTACAACAGAAGGACAAATGTTTTCAATTTCAAAGACAATGTGAAATTGAATGGAAAAGATTACAGAATGGAGGGCGATACTTTGGATTATTATTCAAGCACCAAGACAGCTTACTTTTTTGGTCCAAGTAAAATCATATCGGATGAAAACACGATCGTTTGTAATTATGGTTGGTACAATACAAACACTGAAACGGCTCAATTTAGCAGAGGTGCAACCATACACGGCAAGAAGTCAAGCATAGTTGCAGACAGTTTGTTGTATGACAAAAAACAAGGTTTGGGTCGCGGTATACACAACATCAAATTGACAGATTCAACGGAAAACTTTACTGTTTATGGTCAAAGAGGATGGTACTATCAAAAATCATCGGAAAGTATTGTGACTGATAAGCCCATAGCAATACAAATAAAGGATGAAGATACCATGTTGTTGATGTCCGATACTTTTTATTACAAGAGCGACAGCACGGAGAAATTCATGAGAGCTTACGGTCACACTGCCATCTTGCAGAAAGATGTGCAAGGAAAATGTGATTCGATGATATACAATTTCAATGATTCCATTATCAGTTTGTTCAAGTCTCCCATCTTATGGAGTGATAAGAATCAGATCACAGGAGACACCATGTTCATTCGTTTGAAAAATGGTAAAATCGATAATTTGAGGGTCAATGGAAATGCTTTTCTGGCATCAGAAGTAAAACCTGAATATTACAATCAGATTTCAGGGAGAAAAATGATCAATAATTTCGACAGCGGTAAACTCAAATCTGTGTATGTTGAAGGCAATGCCAGCAGCATTTATTATTTGAGAGACAATGAGACCGACAGTGCAGAATATACCGGTGTCAACAAAGTTTCATGTGGAAGAATGATCATTGAGTTTGATTCATCGAAAGTAAAGGGCATCAGATTTTACATGCAACCTGATGGTAAAATGTACCCTATGAATCAATTTCCTGAAACAGAGAAATATTTATCAGGTTTGGATTGGAAACCTGGTGAAAAACCGGTTAAAGATTCATTTTTAATGAGAACATTGAGGGTGATACCGATTCCGGTTAAAGCGCCCGATATTAAATTAAAAGGCAAATCAAAACCGGCCAAAGCAGCCAGTAAGAAGAAAAAAACCACTTAGAAGTAACCTGAAAATAGTTTGTCAATCAAATTAATTGGTGGATACAATTACAGAGTCTACAGCACTAAGGTTTCCTGCATCGTCTTTCATCACCAACTTTATTTTTAACTTGGTTTTTATTTTCAAGGTTTGTACGATTGATTTTTCATAATTAAGACTACTGGCATGCGAATGTAAATTGTCGGTATACATTGGAGGAAAGCCTTCCGGAGAAACGGTTAAGGCAAGATTGTGAATACCATATTCAGCTGTTACAAGGGCTTTAATTTTAATTGTATCACCTTTTTTATAAATGCTGTTTGCCAATGGCGAACTGATTTTGATACTGGGGCCGGAATGTGGTTTTTCTACAAAAGTGAAACATAGAATGGCCAATGAGATAGAGAGTAATGTGAGAGTGTATTTCATATTAAAATAAAAGTATTTTGATTAGATTAAGGGTAATAAAAATCATAAAAATAATGAGTATGGTTTTGGATGATAGTTTATTTGCAACTTTCACGCCAAATGGAGATGCAACACCGGCTGTGATGATAAGGGGTAGAATAGCAGTCCACATGATGTATCCGGTTTGAAGTCCAGGAAACACTTCTTTTCCGGGTGTACCAAGTAAGTAAAAAACCATGATGGGTAATGCAATAATTGGAATAACCGAAAGCGATAAACCTGTTGCAAATTTAATGGGCAATTTGAGTACTTTATTAAAATAAGGTACCATAACTACACCTCCTCCCAATCCTGTTATTGCAGTAATGATTCCTGCCAATAATCCGGCCGGAATAAATTTAGATAGTGGCGGCATTACCAATACATAAGATCCTTCTTTTTTGAACTTATAAGAATACCACATACGCGCTGCTGTAAACAATAAAATGGAGGCAAATATGTAATTGAATATTTTGGGATCATTGAAATGAAAATACCCTAGTAAATAGGTTAGTGCTATTGATGTTACACTTGCAAACAAACCTGTTACGGCAGCAGCTTTGAGGTTTGTGTTTTTCAACTTAACTTGTTTGATGGTACCACTGATACCAACTACTAAGACGATGGTAACACTATTGGCCAATACATAAAAAGCTTTATCGGATTGGAGAGCATCGAACCGAATGATTTCCTGAATGATAGGAATAAAAATGATTCCACCACCTACCCCCAGCATACCTGCCATAAATCCACCCAAAGCACCGGCAGCTAAAATGATGATGAAGAATAAATAATTGAAATGATCGGAATGCACTATTTGATGTTTAATATGGTTCTGTATTCAGGTTGATTGTTAAGTATGTCAACCGCTTTTAGAACATCCGGATCGTGTTTAAAACTTATAAGAAATACTGCTTCTTCATAGAAGAATCTTCTTGCAATTTCAACTCTGAGTTTGGAAATGATCTCTTTTTTATAAGTATCCATTTCGGCCATCTTAAGTTTGTTGAGGCCTTTTTCCAATTGATCTATTTCAAGTTGTAAACCTTTATCATAGTTATCGGATTTCAATCTATCCTTAAGTGCTTTTAATGCATTTTCACTGGCATTCAAATGTGTGAAAGTTTTGGTGGATGCGAATTTTTTGAAATCCTCAAAAATGGCATCATCAACGTTGAATGTATTCAAATCGATTTTTTCATTTTTTGCTCTGAAAGCATTGGCGAAATCATAGATGATAAAGCTGTTTTCCAAACTTTCGAGGATACTTGGGGCTTTGTTCAATTCAACGATGAGATCCGGTTTTACACCACCACCATCTAAAACTGTTCTGCCATTTTTAGTTTTGAATTTTTTTCTCAAACTATCCGGCATAATGCTTGGCTTACCATTAGCATCGCGTTTGCCATAATCCAGCAACTGTATGCATCTTCCTGAAGGAATGTAGTATTTGGCAATGGTTACTTTCATTTGGGTTCTGTAGCCGAGTGGTTTAACATTTTGAACCAAACCTTTTCCAAATGTGTTTCTACCAATGATGACACCGCGGTCAAAATCCTGAATGGCGCCACAAACAATTTCACTTGCTGAAGCCGATCGATCGTTGACCAGAACCACCAATGGGATTGTAGGATCTGTAACAGAATTCAATGTTTTGTATTCACGGTAAGCATCACTTGAACGGCCTTTGGACACTACCACCAATTTGTCATTGTCTATGAAAGTGTTGACGATGTTGACAGCTTCATGCAACAATCCACCACCATTGTCTCTCAAGTCGAGTACAACACTTTTTATGCCTTGCTTTTTCAAATTTACAAGAGCTTCTTTCACTTCGGCACCTGCGCCCATCATGAAATGATCGAGTCGGATGTAACCCACGTCGTTGCCGATGACACCAAAATAAGTAACATTTTTAATTTTAATTTCCTGACGTTCTACTTGTAATTGCAGGGATTTTCCATCTCTATCTACAGTTATGGAAGCCGTTGAGTTAGGCGCGCCTTTCAGGGCTTGGTGTACATCGTCATCGTCTTTGCCAACAAAGTTTTTACCATTGATTTCAACGATTTTATCACCAATTCTCATGCCTGCTAAGTCGGCAGGAAGTCCTTTTCTGATGGACATTATGGTGACATATTCTCCAATTTTTCTGCTTGTACAGCCAATTCCGCCATATTCACCGCTTTGTTGAATCATGGCATCTTCGGCTTGGCTTTCATTGTAGTAAACAGTATAAGGATCTAAGGAAGCCAACATGGCATCAATACCTTTTTTCATCAGATCACCCGGATTTACATCATCAACATAATCCGAATTAACGGTTTTATAAACCATGCTGAATATTTCAAGGTTTTTACTGATCTCGAAGTAGTCATCAACCTGCTTAAAAGCAAGCAAAGACATTGCGATCAGTGAAAAGACAAGTATTTTTTTGCGGGAAAACATAAGACAAATTTAGTGAATTGGAGTAAATCGCCCAATTTGAATTTGTTAACGCATTGTATGGCATAAAATTATCCATTTGTGTAAACCATTTATTTGTGCTAGTTTCGGAACTTATTTTCTTATGAATTTTACGCAGTTGAAAAATTCCAGGGTACTTGTTACAGGAGGAGCGGGTTTCATAGGCAACAACCTTGTGAGAAGATTGCTGCAGTACGAAGTTTCCAATATTGTTATCATGGACAATCAATCGTCGGGTATGTCTGTTTTTTTGCCCAATGATCCAAGAATTACCTTTGTTGGAATGGACATTGACAAAATGGACAAATTGAATTTTGTCATCAATCAACATGAATTCGATTATGTTTTTCATCTTGCAGCACATTTTGCCAATCAAAATTCTGTTGACCATCCATTCAGTGACATACAAACCAATATTGTTGGAACTGTAAGTCTATTGGAAATATTAAAATTTCATAAAAGCTTAAGAAAATTTGTGTATGCCAGCAGCAGCTGTGTTTATGGCACTGCAGGACACATGAATGAAGAGGCATTTATATACCCATCTGAAACGCCATACAGCATCAACAAATACACTGCAGAATTATACACTCAGTATTATGCTCATCTGTTTCATGTACCTACAGTATCCATTAGGATTTTCAATACTTACGGGCCTTATGAATTGGCCGGAAAATACAGAAACGTAATTCCAAATTTCATTGAGAAGGCATTAAATGGTGAGGATCTTACAATAACCGGTACGGGTAGAGAGAGCAGGGATTTTACATTTGTAGAAGATCTGATCGACTTGATGCTTGGTGCAGCAGTAGGTGAAGCAAGAGATGGCGAGATATTCAATGGAGGCACAGGATCAAAGACTGAGATCTTATCAATGGCCGAAATCATCAAAGAAGTGACCGGTTCTAATTCCAATATTGTTTTTAAACCAAGCAGAAATTGGGACAAAGTAAAAGACCGTTTGAGCGATACTTCTAAGTCTGTTAAAGAATTGGGTTATGAACCTAAAGTCAGTATCAGAGAAGGTCTTGAAAAAACCATTAAGTGGTACAAAGACAATTACGACAAAGTAAAATCATTAAAAAATTATTTCGAATAAGATGGATTCAATCAATAAGAGAGAGGTTCTCATAGTGCTTCCGGCCTATAATGAAGCCGAAAACATAGGAGAGTTACTGGATCAGATCAGAGAACACCTCAGTTTTGAATCGCAATTGAAATACAGGATATTCATTGTAGATGATGGAAGTTCGGATGATACTTATGCAATAGCACTTGAAAAGTCAAAGATTATGCCCATCACCATTCTTCAACACAAGGTGAATCAGGGTTTGGGTGCTACAATCAGAGACGGATTGTATGAGGCCGTGAATTATTCAAGCCCTAAAGACATCGTAGTGACAATGGATGCTGATGCTACTCACAATCCAGGATTGATCGTAAGGCTAACGCGTATGATCAGCGAAGGTTATGATGTGGTGATTGCATCCAGATTCCAACCGGGTGCAAGAGTCATCGGATTGGTTTGGCACAGAAGGATGTTGAGCATTTTTGCCTCAATAATTTTCAGGATCATGTATCCCATCAGAGGGGTAAAAGATTATACATGTGGCTACAGAGCAATGCGTGCAGATGTGCTCAAACAAGCCATGGATGGTTATGGTGAGAAGTTTGTTGATGAAGACGGATTTCAAAGTTTGGTCGATATCTTAATAAAGCTGAGAAGCAAGAAATTGATGTTTGGTGAAACACCTTTCATCTTAAGATATGACATGAAAAAAGGTCTTAGTAAAATGAATGTCGGTAGAACCATCAGAAAAACCCTTGCGTTATTGGTAAAACGCAAGTTTGTAAAGTCTTCTTAGATCAGCGATTGTATTTGCCGGCGATTAATTCTTCGGCCATTTTCTTACCCTCTCTCACGGCGTAATTGGTGCCTCTGTCTTCAGGATAAATTTGTGCCATTGTATTGATCAATACCCCCGGTACAGGTGTTTCGAATGGTGGTATGATTTCACTGTAATTAAGGGTTACCAATGGTTGAGAATACAATTCTTTCCAAACATGATAGTTGATGACCCATGACCGGTCAAAATCCGGAAACATCCTTTTAATGAATGGGAATGCATAATTAAAAAACTCCTCTTCAGAGAGTGAATACAGCTTCTCATCGGTGGGCAGGTATTTGGAAAGGTATACAATGTGTCTGCCATTGTATGTGCCTACAGGTTCAAAGTTGGTGTGTTCTATCAATCCCACAAAAGGAAAATCAGGATCATTGACATTGAGCCAATAGATATCGGTTAAACTTCTGTTGAGTTCAAGGGTTAAACACACATTGCCAATGTATTTTACTTTGAGTATGCGCTCTAAATATGCTTTATCAGCTGATTTGGAAAGCATTGATGCAATAATGGGCAGGGCAGTGGTCAATACAGTTTGGTCGGCTGTGTAAATGTCGCCATTAGAAGTGATGACCTGACCGGTATTTGCTTCGCGTACTTCGGTGTTTAAAAGGATATTCCCGCCGTTTTTAATGATTTCATCTTTCATTGAATCGGCTAAAGAAGCAAATCCACCTTTGTAATAACTCAAATACTCTTTGCCATTTTCACCTCTGCTGCTTCCTCTTAATTTGAGTTTGTTCCAAAACCAAACAGCAGAAACATCTTCTGCATATCTGCCAAACTTACCTTTTAGTAGAGGTTCCCAAACCACTTTATAACCTTGGGTTCCGCATATTTTTTTCAACCAATTGGTTGCAGTAATGGTTTCGAGTTTTTTCCAGTCGCGTACAAAACGAACTGCAATGACAACAAATCCCAATCTGATTCTATTGACCAAATTTAGAGCTTTGAATTTTAACAAGTCGAGTGGTGAACTCAGTTTGAAAAAATTATTGGCATAGTACATCCCATTTTTAATTGGTCTTTGAATCACTTTGTCTTCACAACCCAAATCTTTGATCAAGTCCAAAACATGTACATCATTGGTGAACCAATGGTGATAGAATTTCTCCAAGTTTTCACCTTCAACAGTAAAAGACCCTGCAAGCCCGCCGATTGAACTGTCTTTTTCAAATACAGTTACTTGCCATCCGGCCTTACTCAGGTAGTAAGCCATTGTCAGTCCTGTAAACCCCCCGCCTACGATATTGATGCTTTTGGACATATTTCTGCAAAAATATGAAATATCCAAGTAATGAAGGCATTGAAATATTTGAGCCATCAGGTGAAGTATTTTTTATCTTTTTACATTATAATTGCTGTCCATTGTGGCCCTTAAGTTCAATGGGGTCAATTGAAAGCTAATGAGCGCAAAGAATACTACCGTAAAAAATCAGCCTAAAAAGGCACAGGGCATCAAACCTGTTAAAAGTTTTGTAGAGAAAAACGCAATGTTGTTGATCATCTTACTGTTGGTCACAGGGTTGGCATTAAGGCTTTATCGATTGGGTTATATGTCCCTTTGGGTGGATGAATACATGCATGCAATGGCTGCAGTGAAGGGAAAATTCTCGCACGGTGAAAACAACGGTATACTTTTAACTTGGTTGAACACCATTTTTTCATCCGTTATTGGTCACAGTGAATTTGCTTTGAGATTACCGGTTGCTTTGGCAGGAGCTGCTTTGATACCTGTTGTTTATCAATTGGGAAAAAGTGTTTTCAATTTCAGAGTGGGTATGATGGCTGCAGTGCTGTGCACTTTCTCTCTGTATCTCATCTTTTGGAGCAGAGTAGACAGACCTTATGGACTGGTTCCATTGGTGTATTCACTTTTACTGCTATTCTTTTGGAAGGCATTGGAAGGCAAACCCGAATCAGCTGAAGGAAAATTGACCATAGATCGGAAATTTCTGATTTGGACGCTTGTAGCTTTGGTTCTATCCATGTTGAGTCAATTGATCTGTTTCCTGTTCATATTCTCTGCCGGTTTTTATGGCATGTTTGTGTCCATAGACAATTGGATCACCAAGAAAAGAAAACCATCTCAGTTTGATGTTTACAACCTTTTGTTTTATCTCAATCTGATCTTGATATTTATGATGTTTACACCAGTTGGAAGTAAAATATCCATTGGTATATTGGAATCATTTTTACCTAAGAACATTTCGCAATTCATTTTACCGGATGTTAACAATATCATCACCACACTTAAAGGAGAAAATTGGGACAAAGCCTTTAATACCTATTTAGGTGTATTGAACAATGATTTTAAATTCATCGCATAT
>DASWYG010000116.1:0-1580 GCA_036405075.1 Bacteroidia bacterium
AAGGATTTAAAAATAATATCCATTGCTTTTCAGGTGCAACAATTGATACTGGGTAAATCACTGCACTTCCATACATCAACAACTGAACACCAAAAGCGATCAAAAAAGTTAAATCCCTGTATTTGGTTGTCAAAGCTGAAAATATCAATCCAAACCCTAAACCCATTAATGCGAATAACAAGAGTGCAACCGGAACAAATAGAATTTCAGTTTGAGGATGCACGACATCCGTTGTAACAATGTAATAAACCCAAATGATGATCAATAAAACAAATTGAATGATCAATTTCATTAAATTGGAAATGACCACCGAAAGCGGCACGATCAATCGGGGAAAATACACTTTGCCAAACACCGATGCATTGGTAACAAACGTATTGGAAGTTGCAGTTAAGCAGCTCGAGAAATAATTCCAGAAAGTAATACCTGTTAAATAAAACAACACTCTTGGAACTGTGCCGGTTTCAATTTTTGCCACTTCACCAAATATGATGGTAAAAGTAACCGTCATCAATAATGGTTGTATAAAGAACCAAATTGGACCCAAAATGGTTTGTTTATAAACCGAGATAAAATCTCTTTTTACCAATAACATCAAAAGATCTCGGTATTGCCATAATTCTTTGAAATTGATTTCCCAAAGTGTGCGTTTGGGTTTAATTACAAATGAATATTCCTGGTGGTTTGTCATATTTTTTTTAGAATCTTAGAAGGTAATTTAACCAAAAGGCTATTGCCAATATTTTCGAAATGAATCACAAAACAATCTTTGTCTTCAACAGAGATCAATTCGCCGGTCATACCTTTCAAAGGGCCTCCCATGATGAGCACTTTAGACCCTTTTTCAATCTCTTCCAAACTCGTCAATTCAGTTACATCGTAACCATGTTTGATGATCGATCTCAAAGTATTGATTTCTCTTTGCCAAACCACAGCAGGCTTGCCATTGTAATTGACGAAGGTGACAAATGATTTATAGTCTTTAAACAAAGCCTTGTCGCTTACTTGTTTGATGAAAACGTAAGACTTAAACAGAGGCTCTTCAACTATTTTTTTTCTGTCGCTCCATTTGGTTTCTTTGATTATCAATGGCAAATAAACCGTAAATCCAGCCTCTGTGAGCTGCTCGGCAAGAATTTTTTCATGCCGGGATCGGGTATAGATGACATGCCACTTTTCCTCTTTAATCATTTCCAATGCGCTGCCCTCTCAGTCACATAAAATTCCTGAGCGGTTTGTTGAAGTACAGCCAATACCAATGGTTTCGGCTATTTATTTAATTTATCATAAACAAATATAACAAATGGGGATTTTGTGTTTGGAATTCTTTCACAACATTAGATACAGATATCCAGATTCTTCACACAACTTATCAAAAGAGTGTTTATTATCTAGGACTCAGTAATTGTGAAGAAAATGAGTGATTTATGTTAAAGTTTTTGCAAATTAAATTGCTTTCTGTTTTACATCAAAAGTCAATAAAATCAATAGACTTCAGCTCCTTGGCAATGATAAAGGAAGATACGAATATGCTCAGCGTGTTAAACAAGTTAAGATTTGCTGCGCTGAAATGAAGTATA
>DASWYG010000117.1:0-20182 GCA_036405075.1 Bacteroidia bacterium
GGACCTGAAACTTGTGTCCATGTTGATCCACCGCTTAATGCCCCCGCTCTGAAACCGCTTAAACTAACAGTATCTGTAAGGCAAAAAGTTCTGTCGACATTGGCATTGACGGTGCAATTTTGTGCCCGAAGTACAAATGTAAATAGTAGAAATAAAACTGTAAATAGTGTGTTTTTAATCAATAGTCTCCGTAGCCTTAGACGAACGAAATTAGTCTAAAGGTGTCATGGATTTGACAAAAAGATTAAAAATGTTAAAAATTTGACAATTAACCGAAGAGTGCAGCTGTCACCGGAACCACTGTTGGATCATAAGATTTCACTGATTCTCCATGCCTTACAATGACCATTTTTTCGATTTTGTCACCTTGTTGAATGGCATCAACTACGCCTTGTCCTTCAACCACTTTGCCAAAAACAGAGTGTTTGTTGTCGAGCCAAGGGGTTGGAACGTGAGTGATAAAGAATTGAGAACCATTGGAATATGGTCCAGAATTGGCCATGCTCAATATACCCGGAGTTTCGTGTTTCAAAGTGTTGTGGAATTCGTCTTTGAACCTGTATCCCGGACCACCTCTGCCATCACCGTTAGGGTCTCCGCCTTGAACCATGAAATCAGGAATAACGCGGTGAAAGGTCAATCCATCGTAATAAGGTACACCGTCAGCTTTTGCTTTATTTGGAATTTTTCCTTCTGACAAACCAACAAAATTGGCAACGGTCAATGGGGTTTTTTGATGCTCCAATAAAATGTAGATGATGCCTTTGTTGGTGTGCATTTCTGCATATAAGCCTTCTGGTAGTGTTGAGTAATCCATGTCTGAACTGTTTCTTTTTATTTTAAGACTGCAAAATTAATCATTCGCAGGATAAATAAAATTAAAATTAAACAAGGTCTGTTTTTCATTTTTTCGTAACATTGCAAATTGTTTTCGACTGAATTTACTAGTTTTAAATGGTAACCAAAGAAATTTTACTCAACGCCTATACACTGATGTGTAAAGCAAGGTGTATGGCTGCTGTATACGATGAAAATCGACCCATCACCAAATATGTACATTCGACCAGTAAAGGTCATGAAGCCATACAATTAGCCGCCGGTTTTTTGCTTAAATCTGTTGATTATGCAGCACCCTATTACCGCGATGAAAGTATGTTACTGGCCATGGGCATGACACCCTATGAGCTCATGCTGCAATTGTTGGCAAAAGCTGAAGATCCCTTCTCCGGTGGCAGAACATATTATGCTCACCCTTCCTTGAAAAGAGAAGAGATGCCTAAAATGCCACATCAAAGCAGTGCTACCGGCATGCAAGCAATTCCTGCTACCGGTATGGCTCACGGTATCAAATACAAAGAATCACAGAATTTAATTATAACCGCCGAAAAGCCTGTTGTGCTTTGCAGCATCGGCGATGGTTCCATGACCGAAGGTGAAGTTTCTGAAGCTTTGCAAATGGCAGTGCTGAAAGAATTGCCTATACTTTATTTGGTTCAAGACAATGATTGGGGAATATCTGCCAGTGGTGATGAGATGAGGGCAATGGATGCCTATGAATTTGCCGCAGGTTTCAAAGGTTTGAAAAGAGCCAGAACAGATGGCAGTGATTTCATTCAATGTTATGAAGATGTAAAATCCGCCATTGATTGGGTGAGAAAAAATCGTAAACCCATGCTTTTACATGCTAAAGTGCCTCTATTGGGTCACCACACCAGTGGTGTAAGAAGCGAATGGTACAGAGATGATCTGGATGAAGACATCAAAGATGATCCGTTTCCAAAAATCAGAAAAGTATTGCTTGATCTCGCTGAAACTGAAACCAGTTTGGAAGAGATTTACAATCAATGCCGTTACGAAATAGAAGACAGTTTTAAAAGAGCAGTTGAAGCGCCTGAACCTGAACCTTCAAGTTTGTATTTGCATGAATTTGCGCCCAGTCCAATTACTGAAGAAGCCGGAACCCGCGTTCCCGAAGGAAAAGATCCCATCGTGATGGTCGACGCAGCTTTATTTGCCTGCGATGAAATATTGAGACAACACCCCGAAGCTTTGCTTTATGGTCAAGATGTTGGAATGCGTTTGGGTGGTGTGTTCAGAGAGGCTGCTACTTTGGCCAAAAAATATGGTAAGGACAGAGTCTTCAATACACCAATTCAAGAAGCGTATATTGTTGGATCAACCGCAGGTATGAGTGCAGTGGGATGTAAACCCATAGTGGAAATTCAGTTTGCCGATTATATTTGGCCAGGTGTCAACCAATTGGTAGAAGAACTTTCAAAAAGTTGTTTCCTCTCAAATGGTAAATATCCTATTCAATCGTTGATCAGAATACCTACGGGTGCTTATGGTGGGGGAGGTCCTTACCACAGTGGAACAGTTGAAAGCAGTATACTTCAAATCAAAGGCATCAAGGTGGTTTATCCAAGCAATGCTGCAGATATGAAAGGTTTATTGAAGGCCGCTTTTTATGATCCAAATCCGGTGGTGATGTTTGAACACAAAGGATTGTACTGGAGCAAAGTACCGGGTACCGATCTGGCTAAATGCCCTGAGCCTTCTGAAGATTATGTGATTCCATTGGGCAAAGCCCGCACAGTTGTAGAAGCAGATGCAAGCGCAGTTAAATATGGCGAATCCATGGCCGTGATCACTTATGGCATGGGTGTGTATTGGGCATTGAATGCTGCATCGCGTTTTGATTCTCAAGTAGAGATCATCGATTTGAGAACGCTTAATCCTTGCGACGATGAAGCCATCTTTGCGGCAACTAAGAAGCATGGAAAAGTGCTTGTATTGACAGAGGAAACACTCAGAAATTCATTTGCTGAAGCATTGGCAGGCAGGATACAAAAAAACTGCTTCCAGTATTTAGACGCACCTGTAGAGATCATAGGTTCTGCTAATTTACCCGCTGTTCCACTGAACATGGGTTTAGAAAAAGAAATGTTACCCAATGCAGATAAAGTTGCAGAGGCAATAGAAAAATTACTTGAATTTTAATATAAAAAAAAGACGCGATGAACGCGTCTTTTTTCATTTATTCGATGAGGATTTTAGTGGTACTGCCGTCATCTCGTTTCAGCACGTACACACCACTGTTCCATTTGGAAACATCTATCCCCATCTCCATTGATTCAAAATGGCCTTACTACTAAACCAGTTCAAGGATGAGACCATATACTTTAACTGCTGCGTTTGATGACATTGGCTTTATTTAGTGAAAATCAAGCAAGTCGCGAACTGTATTTCTCATTTCATTTCAACTTATAATTAGACTTTAAAAAAAGAAAAGGTTGCTTCTAATTGGAGCAGAGTTTTTTAGTATTTGCAAACGTTAGTTACCAATAATAGTTAAGTGCTTGAAAAGTAAAGTGTATTAGATTGTTAATCTACAAATAAATTGGGTAATTATTAAAATAAATCCCTATGTTTGTAAAACACACTTAATATACAATTCATTAATGAGATTGAACTTTACGGGCATTCTCTTCTTATGTATCTTGTCCCTGGCCTCCTGTAAAAAGGATGAACAACAAATCAATGGCAATCGCCCTGCCGATTACAGCGATGTATCGACTGTAAAGGTGGAGAATTACATCAACCGTTTGTACATTGATCTATTGGGACGCGAGCCTCTGGATGCTGAAGTTAACAGAGACTTATCTTTCCTCAGAAATGGCAAACTCAGTTATTTTGTCAGAAAAAGTTTAATCACCAAACTCATGACAGATTCAGTTTATGTTGTAGGCGATTCCAGTTACAAACGCGCGTATTACCAACGTCTGTATGATTTGGCCAAAGCGCGATTGCTGGAAGGAGCCTCCGATGATGAATTTTATGCTCAAATAGGAAATTCTGAATTTGCCTTGCTCTCCTCAAGATTGAACGGTGATTCCATTGGCGTTTTTTCTGCAATGGCCACTATAGACAGATGTAAAAATGTTTTGCGATCCAGAATGGAATATCAGTATGGCAAAATTGGTATTGGTGATATGTATGCCCGTATGCTAGACAATCCCATCTACGATGTCATCAACATGAATTCACTCAACTTTGTCAATGCCTCATTCGATGATCTGTTTTTCAGATTTCCAACGCGCGATGAATTCGACATAGCCTACAACATCATAGAAAGCGGGAAAGGCGGTTCCTTGTTTGGTGATTATGCCGATAACAAACCCAAATACTGCGAAACACTGGTCAATTCAAAAGAATTTCACGAGGGTATGATCAAATGGGCCTTTTTAACACTCATAGGTCGAGAACCCAATACTCAGGAATCCTACAATCTGATTGTGGATTTCTATACAACAGGGAATTTTCAAACCGTACAAATGAACATTTTGGCAACCGATGAATACGCACATTTTTAAAATCGCTTTTCTCTCATTGCTCATTGTTTTTGCTGCATGCAAAAAGAACAATACCACCTATGGTGTGCAGGACACACCTTCTTATGGTGATAATCTCAATAAGGACAAAGACAAATCTAACATTGAGTTTCACAGCATTCTCAGCACCAATTTGTTTCAAAAGCCTTCATCCATCAATGAACTCAGCCGCATAGATCGGGTCATTCAAAGCTGTGGAGATAAAACCCTCATCAATGAAGTGATCATCAGCAATTACATGAACAGTTCAAACGTAAAGTTGCCAAGCCGGCAAATGATGGTGGACAGTACCGATCGATTTATAGAAGAAACATACATAAGGTTTTTCATACGACGACCAACTGAAGCAGAGCGCACCTGGTTCCGGAATTTCATCAATGCCAACAAGTCTAACCCAAGTTTCAGGCCCGAACTTGTGTACACAGCATTTGCGGCATCAGACGAGTACATGTTTTATTGATGTAAAAAATGAAAAGAAGACAATTTGTAAAACACGCAGCAGCAATTACAGCAGGAGGTTTGGTATTGCCATACATACTGCCTTCAGGTCGTTTGTTTGCCCGCACCAATGTGCCCAAAGCCGATCACGTGGTATATGTATTGTTTGGTGGTGGATTGAGGCAACAGGATTCAATCTTACAAAGATACCTTGCCGATAGTCAAGGTTACAATGTAGAAGGCAATATACTCTATAACATGTTGGAAGGCGCTCCGCCACCATCAAAGATAGCCTATGGTACAACACCTCCGGGTCAGCCAAATGGCAGCCAACCAATTCCTAAGTTACTCTCGCAATCACTTCAAATGCAGGGTACTTTGTTTGCCGAAATGAGAGCCATCTCAGGTGGTCATTACGGCGGATGGAATTCTTTGATCACCGGCAGCAGGGTAGAAGGACAAGGTTTAAAGGTTCGACCAATCAACCCAACAGTATTTGAGTATGCCAGAAGGTTCGGAGGTTTCAAAGCCACCGATGTTTGGTTCATTGGCAACACGATCAGCAATTCAATTCCATTGCTCAATTCCAGTAAACATCCGGATTTTGGTTTGCAATATGGAGCCAATTTTTTTGCTCCCGGTATCACCTTTGGTGGCGATGGTTATACGGCATTGTCCAATGCCAAAATCTATCATCCTCAGGAAGAGCTTGATCCAATGTATAAAATGAAAAACTTCCTCGACAATACCTTTAACATCAAAAAAGGTGAAATGCCGGGAATTAGAAATACTGACGATGAAAAAACCAAAATAAAAGAATTCATAGCCAATACATTTCAAAGGCAAACATCTGGTCAAATACCAATGCCTCCGGTTTCAGGAGGAGATGGATATACCATTGGTTATGCCGCTGAAGTTTTAAGGGTGTTCAAACCCAAATTACTGGTGGTCAACCTCAGCAACATCGACGGTTGTCACAGCAATTTTACAGGATATCTTCAAGCCATGCACAAAGCCGATCACGCAGTTGGTTTTTTATGGAATTATATTCAAACTCAAATTCCTGATATGGCCGGAAAAACCATTATGGCTTATGTGCCCGAATGTGGCAGAAACTTACAACACAATCCCATTCAGGATGAAAATGATTGGTATGGTTATGATCATGGCGATACCAACTCACTGCGCGTTTTCGGAGGTATGGTAGGCCAAAATGTACCATCCAATCTGATGCTTGGCAGTGAGTCAAACCCAATTGGAAAAGTTACTGATTTCAATCTCACCATTGCAGATATTTTAGGCTTTAAAGATGAAGTGATCAATACAGGATTAATTGACCCGGAAGCAAGGAGTCTCTTCGATAGAATATGAGGTTAAACTTACTTTACATATTGTCCATATCATCATTGATGCTGTTTGCATGTAAGAAGAACAAAGACAATCCTTATGATGATTGGAAATCACCGGTGAAAGATCCAGTAATTGCAGATAAACCCATTGATCCTAATACCATTCAGGGCTTACATAAAAATATTTTTAAACCAACCTGTTCCAACAGTGGTTGTCACGATGGCAATTTTGAACCAGATTTTCGTTCGGTGGAAAGTTCTTACAATTCTTTGGTTGGCAGACTCAGTACCAATACCGATCCCAACAACCCTCAATTTTCAAAAAGGGTAGTTGCCGGCAGTGCAGCCACCAGTATGATTTTGCACAGAATCAAAACCTTCATTCCCGGTTCACAAGGCCAAATGCCACTTTCTGTAGATCCCGGCAGTGATTGGAATCAAAAGAAAGACGAATACATTGCCAACATTGAAAAATGGATCAATGATGGTGCAAAGGATCAGTTCGACAACAAACCCGGTGACATAGATTTTACACCTCAAATGGGTGGAATGATTGTTTTTGCTGATGGTTCTGCCACCCCATTGCCTCACGATGGTTATAACTCAGTTAACTTACCTGCAGGAGTCAACAGCATTAAAATCATGATCGCATTTTTGGATGATAAAACTCCAATAAATAACTTTGGAAATTCAAGCATCAATTTTACACTCAACCCTTATAATTACAGCAGCACTGAAAAGACTTTAAACGTAGCAGGAAGTTCATTCAGCGCCAAAGGTGTAAGTGGTACCTCGATACCTTATTGGCATCAAATCACATTGAATGTTTCTGAATTGGGTTTGCCCGGAGATGTCATTTGGGTGAGAACCTCAGCAGATGATAATGTCAACGATCCAGTGTTCATTCCTGCGCCATCTACTCCTTTTAATTTTAAAAAATACTTCACCATAAAAATCAATTGATGAAGCGAATACTGAACATAACTTTTATCTTCTTTTTGTTGAATGCATGCAGCAAAGATGACAATGTGCAAACCGCACCAAGTATAAAGATATTGGGTGTGAGTGCTACAGATATCACCGAATTTACAGACAGTTTGGTGATAGACTTGGAGTATACCGATGGAGATGGAGACATTGGTGAATCAGATCCTGATAAGAATTCTTTGTACATAAAGGATCGCAGACTCTCTGAGGCAGATTACTACTTTGTTAAACCATTGTCACCGACGGGATCTGAAATTAAAATAACAGGTAAAATATCTGTAAAAATGAAAAATACATTTCTCTTGGGAACCGGTAACACAGAAGTGACAAGATTTGATATCAAATTAAGAGACAGAGCAGGGCATTGGAGCAATACCACCAATACCCCCGAAATTACCATACACAGGAAGTAATATTGAAGTGTTTTCGAAACATATCGATGTTTTTATGCTTTTGTTTGTGCCTGATCACTGATTCAATATCAGCTCAGACAACCTACAAAATGGGCAATGCAAAAGTGTATGCTTGTAAAGGCAAATTGACCGATAGCGAAGGCAATACGCAATCGGTGAAAAAGTATGCCAACAATGAGAATTACACTTTTACAGTTTGTGTCAAAGGAGCTTCAACCATCAACATTAAATTCAACGGTACTTTTTGTACTGAATCCGTATCAGATTATTTAAAAATTTATAAAGGCAGTGACACCACCGGCACCTTGATTCGTTCGTACAACGGATTCATATCTGCACCCATTGCCATCAATGCCACTGATACTTGTATCACTTTTTTCTTCCATTCAGACGCCAACATTGTTTGCGATGGATGGGACCTGGATTGGGAAGCTAAAATTACCTCAGTACCTCAACCGAAATTTTCGGCATTGCCTGATCCAACTTGTAATTCCAATAAGATCAGGGTAACCCTCGATCAGAAATTCAACTGCGATTCTGTTAAGGCATCCAATTTTAAATTGAGTGGTGCTCTTAGTACAGGCATTGCTTCTGTAACTGGTGTCAATTGCGATTCTAAAAATGAAACCGGTACTTTTGATGTTACTTTCAATTCGGGATTAAACAAGAGTGGTAATTATACCCTTGATTTCAATTCTTCTTTCAAAGATGCATGTGACAGTGTATGGAAGATCAATGCTAAATTGAATTTTAAAATCACAGACTGTCCCATAAAAGTTGACTTAAGATCAGACAAAACCATAATTTGCAATGGCTCTTGTGCCACATTGAATTCAACTGTTACCGGAGGCAATTCATCCAATTATGTTTATACCTGGTTATCACCTGTAGGGATGTCGGTTGGTGCAACACCAAGAACCATTTGTCCGACACAAGACACAAGATACATATTGAGGGTAAGTGATGGCGTATCCGTGCCCGGTTATGATACCATTGACATCATTGTTGCAAATCCACCTGTTGCACAAAATGACACTTTGGTTTGTCAAAATTCAGCGCCATTTCAATTGAGTGCCGGTCCTGCAGGTGGTATCTGGTCGGGTAAAGGTATCAGCAATTCAAGCAATGGAACATTCAGTCCCGGAGTATCCGGTTCAGGTGTATTTATGGTATACTATGCGATTGGAACCTGTTTGGATTCTGTAAAAGTGACGGTTAGAGCCATCAATCCCGGTCCGCCAAATGCGGCTTGCCCTTCATCAGCACCTTTTTTTGTCAGTAATTTTTCTCCGGCAGGAGGCACTTGGTCTGGTCCGAATATCACTTCAGCCGGACAGATCACACCACCTTCTGTTCCCGGTAGTTTTGTGGTTCAATACACTTGGAATGGTTGTGTTGGCAATAAAACCATCAACATCGATGGCATCAACATTCAGCAATTTGATACTCTATGTCAATCAGTAGCAGCAGATACATTCAAATTCAGTCCGAAAGGAGGCACCTGGGCAGGTCCAAATGTGTTGAATTCGAGTCTAGGAGTCAATAATCCAAATTTAGCAGGTCCGGGAAATAAAAGGTACATATACAGCATCAACGGATGCAAAGATACACTCAATAGAACCATATTGGCTGTAGATGCCCGTTGGGATGAGATAGCCTGTCCTGATGCAACACATTATACCATGCCGGCCGGACTGCCAGCCGGTGGTTTTTGGTCAGGTAAAGGCATTTTTGATCCCATCAATGGCATATTTGCACCTGATTCATTCAGCGTTCCCGGCAAATCCACATTTGTACAAACAAATCTTACTTATCACGCCGGCAATGGATGCACAGACACTAAAATCATGTACATTCGATACACAAGGTTTTATGCTGATACCATCAACAATTGTGTCAGCGACACTGCTTATTTTATGAGGTATCAGTATTTGTTCAATGACCCCTGGAACATGTTGTTTACCGGTTCTACTGGTATCATTGGAAATTCGATCTACAATCAGAAATTCAGTCCGGCAGCTGCGGGCAGAGGAAGTATCAATGCGATCACAGGTGATGCAAATGGTTGTAAAGACACCATCATCATCAGGGTTTATCCCCGGGCAAATGTTCAAAAAGATACAGTTTTATGCATTGCCGATGACCCCATTCAATTGTTCAACGGAGAGAAAAATGGTCAGTTTACAGGTCCGGGAATAAGCAATTCAAACTTGGGCATATTCAATCCTGTTGCCGCCGGAATAGGTTTGCATCAGATATTGTTTCAATTACCGGGTAAATGCACTGACACGATTAAAATCAGGGTAAATGGATTGCCTGTTGTTACGATGAACGGTTTGCTTTCCGGTTATTGTTTCAAAGACACAGCCATACCAATTGTTTTGAACCCAAGAGGAGGAACATTGACCGGGATAGGATTAACAGATACTGTTTTCAACCCAAGTAAGACCGGTACAGGAAATTTCACCTTCAGATACAAATATGGTACAGGAAAATGTGTCAGTACAGTGACTCATGATTTAACCATAGCCGATACTTTAAGGGTAACACTGAAGGCCGATCAGGACACCATTTGTATTGGAATACCGGTCAATTTAAACAGCAAAACAGAAGGTGGAACCGGAACCTATCGTTTGGATTGGAACACCGGGGCATACAATGTTCAAAGTTTATACGATGTACCAAAGCAATCTAAAACATACAGGGTTGTTTTAAGAGATGGCTGTAGTGATTCTTCTTATGCAGAATGGAAAGTCTTTGTTCATCCTCCAATGTTCAGCAGTGTCAGCAGCAGTCCCATACAATGTTATGGCAACAAAGGCACTGCAACAGTGAACATGAAAGGCAGTGGGCCATTTGTATACGAATGGAACAGCACACCCAGACAAACAACACCTACTATAACAGCCTCAGTAGGTACAACTTATAAAGTAAAAGTTAAAAATGTGATGACGGGTTGCTGGTACGACACCAGTGCCGAAATACCCGGTTATCCAAGAATAAGGGCATACTTTACCATTTCACCCGCCGGGCAGTGTATTTACAGCAATAACGCCAATGTACAGATCATCGATTTGAGTGAAGGTGGCAGCAGTGGCTTCTGGGATTTTGGAGACAAAAACACAGTGAATTATCTGGCAGGTACTAACCCCAATCATTCTTATGCAGGAGATACCGATTCATACACAATCACATTGAGAATCAGTAATTCAGGCAATTGTTCAGACAGTTTCAAATTGCCAGTTTGCGTCTTAGATACAGTGACTTTATTTATTCCTACAGCATTTACGCCCAATGATGATGGCAGCAACGATGTCTTTGGCATCAGTACAGGATCTGTAAGCAATGTGAGTATTGAAGTATACAACAGGTGGGGTGAAAAGATATTTCAAACATACGACCCCAAAGGTGTTTGGGATGGCACTTATAAGGGGCTTGCTTGTCCGAACGACTACTACGTTTATGTGATCAAATACAAAGGCAAAAAGACCCCTTGGAAATACAAAAAGGGCTATTTTTATTTGATTCGTTAGATGCGGTAGTTTATCGTTGTTTTTGTTGTAAATGGTTGTATTTTATTCAATGAAAGTGGACCTGTTCATGATAATTAAACTTGCTGAAAATCAGAATTTAACAAAATAAATTGGCTTGAATTACGTTAAATAAGTAAAAAGTACTATTTTCGTAATCTGTTTCTCCAAATGTCGATGAAAAACATAAAGATAATTGCCGTATTAAGCCTCATGCTTGCTCCGATTGTAGGATTTTCACAAAAAAGAAAATCATCATCATTGGATTTTGGCCCCTACATTGGTATTTCCAATTATATGGGTGAGTTTACAAAAGGGTCTATGCCATTATGGAACAAATCCAAATTGGCAGGTGGTCTGATTTGCAGATTCAATTTCAATCCCTATGTAACCTTTAAAGGGACTGCGATATACGGTCAAATTGAAGGTGGTGATATGAATTACCAAAATGATGTGTTCAGAAAACGCAGAAATTTAAGTTTCAAATCAGACATTGTTGAGTTTTCAATTCAAGCAGAATGGAACCTTTTGGGATATGAAAATACCCGTACATCGTTTGGATGGTCTCCTTATTTATTCGGCGGAATTTCAGTTTTCAGATTCAACCCTAAAGCACAATTCAAATACAATTCAGGTATACACAGTGCCACTTTGCAAGATCAGGATGGCGATTGGATCGAATTGCAACCACTTGGAACTGAAGGTCAGGAAACAACCAAATTCAACGACAAAAGAAGATACGCTTTGACCCAATTGAGCATTCCTTTTGGTGCCGGCGTAAAATGGCAGTTGGATGACCAATGGGCTTTTGGTTTTGAATTTGGATTAAGAAAAACTTTTACAGATTACTTGGATGATGTTTCATCCATTTACGTCGATAATATCATTGTTGGAGGTGCAAGCGGTCCAATGGCTGTTGCTATGAAAGACAGAAGCCAGGAAGTTGGTGAAACACCTTTTGAAAATGGTGATATGAGAGGAAATTCTAAAACTAAAGACTGGTACATGATTGGTGGTATAACACTCACCTACAGAATCATGGGCGGTCGTACACAATGCTTTAATTTTTAGCCTATAGGTACTAGCCCTACTCTGTGATTTTTCGACACCGGATTTTTTTAACTTTAACAGTTCTGCTGTTATCAGTGAACGCTTTTTCTCAAAGGTTTCGCAATGGAATCAGTGAAATTGGTTTTCTGGTTGGCGCTGGTAATTACTTCGGTGATCTGGCTCCTGAAATCGTATTGAAAGAATCCAAACCCGCTTTCGGTCTCCTCTACAAATACCATCACTCCCGTTACCTCTCCAGCAGATACCAATTTGTATTTACCCAAATCTCGGGTAACGACAAAAACTTTGAAGCCAATGCCTACCGCAATTTGAGTTTTCACAGCAATATTTTTGAATTGGGCTATTCTTTGGAGTTTAACTTTTTGGGATTTGGGGTCAATAGAAATCAACACGAAAAACCCTATACCACTTATGTGTTTGGAGGTTTCAACATGTTTACATTTAATCCAAAAGCAGATCTGCCCAGTGGTGATGAAATTGAACTCAGAACCATAGGAACTGAAGGCCAAAAACTAAATGGTAAACGTGAGTATGCTTTGATACAACCGGCCTTGTCTTTTGGTATCGGATACAAGTTTAACATTAAGAATTACACAGTGCTTGGCCTCGAAATCGGTTTTCGCAAAACCTTTACCGATTACCTCGACGATACCAAGGGCACTTACCCGGATTTCAATGCTTTAAATGCCAAGCAAGGTAGCGGAGCAGGAGATTTTTCTCAACCACAAACCACTCAAGGCAATCCGCCAATTGCAGCCGGAACCATGAGAGGAGACAATCATTTAAAAGATTGGTATTTAGTAGTTGGTATTACCATCTCATTTAGAAATTTCAAATCCAATCCTTGTTACGGATTTGGTCGTTGAAACTTCTTTTATTTTCTGATCTTCTTTATACACTTTTTATGGATTCTTATTATGGATTTCAAGCACATGAAGGTTTGATGCTCATCTCATTTGAATGCGGTTTGTCTCTACTTTCAGTACTTTTGTCGCGATTGTTGAAAATTTAAGCGAAACTGTAACTTCTTGCTCTTGTATTCGTTATACAATGTGAAAAATTAATCCTACTTTTGCATGTTTTCAGTAATAGCCATGCCTAAATCGAGTTTGTTGCCACAGATTGACAAGGAAAAAATCCCCAATCACATCGCCATTATCATGGACGGCAACGGCAGATGGGCCAAAAAAAGAGCTCTACCCCGTGTAGTAGGACATGAATATGGTGTAAAATCTGTGAGAACTGTCGCAGAAACTGCTGCCAGACTCGGAGTGAAATACCTTACACTTTACACATTCAGCACTGAGAATTGGAACCGTCCTCAATTGGAGGTGAAGGCCATCATGGCACTTTTGGTCCGAACCATCAGAAGAGAGGTTGAAACACTTCAAAAAAACAATATCAGACTTCGCACCATTGGTGATATTGCAGCCTTACCCAAAGAAGCTTACAATGAATTATTGGAAGCAATGGAATTGACCAAGAACAATGAGCGCATGGATCTGGTTTTGGCAGTGAATTACAGCGCCAGATGGGACATTGTGCAAGCCACAAAACACATTGCTCAAGCTGTTAAGGACGGTCAATTGAATCCTGATGACATCAATGAGTCATTGATCAGTCAAGAACTCAATACCGGAACTTTACCTGAACCTGAATTGCTCATCAGAACCAGTGGCGAATTCAGAATCAGTAATTTTATGCTCTGGGAATTGGCCTATGGTGAATTCTATTTCACTGATATTTACTGGCCGGAATTCGACCAGGAAGCATTTTATAAAGCGATACTAGACTATCAAAAAAGAGAAAGAAGATTTGGAAAAACAAGCGAACAACTATAAATACCTGCTCAATACCTTATTTCTGGTATTCTGTGCATTTACACTTTCTATTGATGTCCGTGCACAGGACACATTGAAACAATACATGAACCTCGATTACAATCGCCCTGTTGAATACACCATTGTATCAATGGAAACAAAAGGCAATAAGTACATCGATAGAAACATCATAATTTTTAATACGGGTCTTTCCTTCAACCAAGTCATCAGAATTCCGGGAAGTGAACTCTCAATGGCCGTTGAAAATCTTTGGAATTTGGGCTATTTCTCAAATGTTGTCGTGTATGCAAAGAAAATTGAAAATGGTAAGATCTATTTGGTATTCGAAGTAGCAGAAAGACCTCGACTTGAAAAATTTCAATTCAAAGGAATCTCCGTTTCAGAACAGAAAAAAGTAAGAGAAGAGCTATTCCTGAAAGGTGGAATGGTCATCAATGAAGACCTTCTCAATCGTGTCAATCGCGAATTAAAAAACTACTATTACAAAAATGGTTATTACAATGTCAGCATCGACATCAAGCAAATACCAAGCGACACTTTGCCCAATCACAGATACTTTAGAATAGGCATCGACAAAGGCAAAAAAGTAAAAGTACACGATATTGAATTTGTAGGCAATTACGACTTATCAGATGGCGAATTAAGAAAAGTGCTCAAAAAGACCAAAAGGAAACGCCATAAGATCAACATTTTTGCATCATCTAAATACGTGGAAGCAACCTACAAAGATGAAATCAAATCTGTAGTGACCAAATACAACAGTAAGGGTTACAGAGATGCCAGTGTGACATTTGACTCGGTTGTAAGAATCAGTAAGAACCGTGTGGCAATTAAAATAGGTGTTAACGAAGGTCGTAAATACTATTTTAGGAACATCACATTTACAGGCAATAACAAATACTCAAGTTCAGATCTGACTAAAGTATTGGGGATTAAAAAAGGAGACATTTATGATCAATCGGTATTGGATGAACGCATTTATTTCAGTCCAAACGGCAATGACATATCAAGTTTATACATGGACGACGGGTACTTGTTTTTTGGTGTTACCCCTGTAGAGATCAATGTAGAAAACGACAGTATCGACATAGAAGTTAGAATCATTGAAAGAACCCAGGCAGTTTACAACAAGATCACCATCAAAGGCAATACAAAAACCAGCGATCATGTGATATTGCGTGAAATAAGAACCAGACCTGGACAAAAATTTTCCAGAAATGACATTCAAAGATCCATCAGAGATTTGTCGCAATTAGGATTTTTTGATGCTCAGGCTATGGGCGTTAATCCAATTCCAAATCCGGCCAATGGAACTGTTGATATTGAATTTACAGTTGCTGAAAAAGCCAATGACCAAATTGAATTGTCTGGTGGTTGGGGTGGTAACCGAAGTGCTTATACTGGTTCATCAGCTTATGGGTATGGCGGTTTGGTTGGTACGTTGGGATTGACCCTCAATAACTTCTCGACCAGGAAATTGTTCAAACCTTCGATGTGGAGCCCACTTCCTGCCGGAGATGGTCAAAAATTGAGCATCAGAGCTCAATCTAATGGCTTATATTATCAATCTTATAACTTTTCTTTCACTGAGCCTTGGTTTGGAGGTAAAAAGCCAAATTCATTTACTTTCAGTGTCTATAAGACCAACCAATCTTTCGATTCAAAATCTAAATCAGACCCTAGCAAACAGTTCATCAGAATCGCAGGTGCATCAGTTTCTTTGGGTAAACGTTTAAAATGGCCCGACGATTTCTTCTCGGCATTTTTCTCATTGAGTTTCCAGCAGTATAATTTGCAAAACGCCAATGGTGCTTATGGCTTACAAATCAATACAGGCAGAAGCAACAACGTTGAGTTCAAATATGTATTGAGCAGAAATTCAATCAGTGATCCTATTTTCCCGGCTTCGGGTTCAAATTATAGCTTGAGCATAGCAATGACACCGCCAATTTCTTTGCTGAGCAATAAAGATTACAGCACTTTATCAGCTTCAGAAAAGTTCAAATGGATAGAGTACCACAAGTGGAAATTCGATGTAGAAAATTATACACCTATAACAAAGAAATTTGTTTTGGCAACCAAGTTAAGATTTGGTTATTTGGGATATTACAACAAAGCTGTTGGTTTGTCTCCTTTCGAAAGATTCATGGTAGGAGGTAGCGGGTTGAACAGTTTCGGACAAATAGGAACAGAGATCATCTCATTGAGGGGGTATCCGGACAGAACCATAACTGAAAACGCAGTAGGCGGAAGCGGTTCGGGTGCGGCCATATTCAATAAATTTACAGCTGAACTGAGGTATCCGGTAACCACATCACCAAGTGCAACAATATTCTTGTTGGGCTTTGTTGAAGGAGGTAATGCTTGGGTAGCATCAAGAAATTATAACCCTTATGATTTGAAGAGAAGTGCGGGTGCAGGGATCAGGTTATTCTTGCCAATGTTTGGACTATTGGGATTGGATTATGCCTATGGATTTGATTGGAAGACATTGTCAAGTGGTTTGACTACAAAGCCCGGACAATTCCATTTCTTCATAGGTCAGCAGTTCTAATTTGAAGTCATTCTAACAACCTGATTTTCAGTTTCATAATTATTTTGGAAAATAGTAAGGTTTAAATTACCTTTGCAATCCGTTTTAAAACGCGTTCTAACAGATGGAAGTGCTAAGGGATTACGACATAGAATTCATCAAGTTAAAGCTTGGTGACCACAAATTTGAGTATCATCTGGATGAAAGTTTTTTCAAAGCGTTCAAGAGTTCTTTATCAGCCGAAGACATACAAGTAAGTTTGTTGTTTCACAAGGCAGAAATGATGTTCACATTGACATTTGAGTTCAGTGGGAAGGTTTCTACCGAGTGTGACCGTTGTTTGAGTCCCATTCATTTGCCAGTAAAAGGTAAACACACAGTATTGGTGAAGATAACAGAGTATCCTATGGAAAATGAGGATGATCTGTTGTACATCAGTCCGGGAGACTACAAATTGAACATTGCACAGCACTTGTACGACTTCGTAAGTTTGTCATTACCAATTAAAAAGACTTGTCAGGATGTAGGAAAGACATGTGATGAGACAGTGACTAAAAACATCACCAGTATGATTGATGTGGAATTGGGAGACAGGTTGCCGGATAGAGATTCTGATGAGGAATTAGAAGAAGAATAAGTTTTTCAAATATAAATATTATATAATATGCCAAATCCTAAACGAAAAATATCGCGTACCAGAAGGGACAAGCGTAGAACGCACGATAACCTCGATAGCAAACAGTTCATCGCAGACCCTACAACAGGAGATGTATCTTTGTATCACCGCGTTAACCTGGAAACAGGCATGTACCGTGGCGTGAAGGTAATGAAAGGTCGCAACGACTAAAACTGACGGTAATGCGTATTGGTATTGATGCAATGGGAGGGGATTTTGCCCCTCTTGAGGCCATCAAAGGTGCTCTGGATGCCAAAAGAGAAATGCCCGATATTCATCCTGTTCTTTTCGGACAGACTGAAAGAATATTGGAATGTTTTGCTGAATTGGGTATTCCTGAAAACACCCTTGAAATAGTTCATGCTGCAGAAGTTATTGAAATGAGCGAACACGCCACAAAGGCGATTGCTCACAAGAAAAACTCCAGCATCAACGTGGCTTACAGGTATCTGGCCGAAAAGCAGATCGAAGCTTTCATCGGTGCAGGGAACACCGGAGCAATGCTCGTCGGTTCCATTTTTTCAGTTAAAGCCATAGAGGGTGTTCAACGCCCAACCATCGTATCGCTGCTGCCTAAGGTCAGTGGTGGTTTTGGTGTTTTAATTGATGTGGGAGCCAATGCGGATTGCAAACCTGAGGTACTGAATCAATTCGGTATTTTGGGTTCACTCTATGCTCAATATGTTTATGGCATAGAAAATCCTAAAGTAGCTCTTCTCAGTATTGGAGAAGAGAAAGAAAAAGGTAACCTCCTCATTCAGGCAGCTTATCCTTTACTTGAAATGAATGATAGAATCAACTTCGTAGGAAATGTTGAAGGTAGAGACCTTTTCAATGACAAAGCAGATGTGATCGTCTGCGATGGTTATACCGGAAACATCGTCCTTAAACTTTGCGAAGGATTCTACTACAACCTTTCTAAAATGGGTGTTCAAAACGAATACCTTGAAAGGTTCAATTTTAAACAATACGGTGGAACGGCCATCTTAGGGGTCAATGAAAATGTCATCATCGGTCACGGTATTTCAAAATCCGAAACTTTTGTCAGCATGTTCAAATTGGCCAAAGATGTTGTCAACTCACGCCTGATTGATAAAATTAAACAATCTTTTTAATATTTTTCTCAAATCTTTTTTTAATTTGCAGCGCTATACAGCGTTTTTAACCCATTAAATGAGCAAGATTACAGCAGCTATTACCGCAGTTGGCGGATACGTGCCGGAAAAAAAACTGACCAATCAGGATCTGGAAAAGCTGGTGGACACCAATGATGAGTGGATCACCTCCAGAACAGGAATAAAAGAAAGAAGAATTTTGGATATTCCAGGCAAAGCAACCTCAGACATGGCTGTTGAAGCTGTTAATGAGTTGCTAAGAAAAAGAGGAATAGGAGCAGATGAAATTGATTTGCTCATCATGGGCACCATTACCGGCGACCTTGTATTCCCTTCTTGTGCCAATATCGTTTGTGATAAAATAGGAGCAAAAAATGCATGGAGTTTCGACCTTGCAGCCGCTTGTTCGGGATTCCTTTATGCATTGGATACCGGTGCAAAATTCATTGAATCAGGCAAACATAAGAAAGTAGTAGTTTGCGGTTTCGATAAAATGAGCGCCATCATTGATTATACTGATCGAAATACCTGTATCATTTTTGGAGATGGTGGAGGAGCTGTTTTATTAGAACCAAACGAGGAAGGATACGGCATCATCGATTCAATATTGAAATCTGATGGCAGTGGCAGAGAATTTTTGCACCAAAAAGCGGGAGGTTCACTAAAACCACCAACTCACGAAACCATTGATGCAAGAGAACATTATGTTTACCAGGAAGGTAAAACAGTGTTTAAATTTGCTACCACCAATATGGCAGAAGTTTCTACTCAAATCATGAACAGAAACAATTTGAAGCCTGAAGATGTAACTTATCTGTTGGCACACCAGGCAAACAAACGCATCATTGATTACACAGCCGAAAAAATGAACTTGGCTCCGGAAAAGGTACTCATGAACATTGAGCGTTATGGAAATACGACCAGTGGCACCTTGCCTTTGTTGTTCTGGGATTACGAAAAGTTGTTCAAGAAAGGCGATAACCTTATACTTGCAACATTTGGAGGCGGTTTCACTTGGGGTAGTATTTACATCAAATGGGCCTACGACTCAAAATAACCTTAACACTCATCAAAAATAAATTTTAAAAAGAAAAGTCATTATGGATATTAAAGAAATAGAAAACCTGATCAAATTCGTCTCTTCACAAAAAAATGTTGGTGAAGTGGAGATTGAAAAGAAAGATTTCAAATTGGTAATTCGCAAACCTGCACAGACTGTCATTCAAGCACCGCAATATTATCAGGCTACCGCACCGGTTCCTGCTCAATTGCCTGTTGCATCAGCACCTGCTGCCAATGCTCCTGCTGCTCCGGTTTCTGAAGAGAAAAAAGCACCTGTTGCAGAAAGTTCAAACCTCATTACCATCAAATCCCCAATGATCGGTACTTTCTATCGTTCATCTTCACCGGATAAACCTGCTTTTGTCAATGTTGGTGATGAAGTGAAACCGGGTAAAGCCGTTTGTATCATCGAAGCGATGAAACTGTTCAACGAGATTGAATCTGAAGTGAGCGGTAAGATCGTTAAAGTTCTGGTAGACAATGCTACTCCTGTAGAATACGACCAGCCTTTGTTCTTGGTAGAACCTAACTGATACTTTAAACCATTATCTATAGACTGACAAATTCATTTGTTGGTCATTAACACCAATTCAAAAGCATCATATATGTTTAAAAAGATATTAATAGCCAATAGAGGGGAAATCGCGCTGCGTATCATACGCACATGCAAAGAGATGGGGATCAAAACTGTTGCTGTATACAGTACTGCCGACAAAGAAAGTCTCCATGTCAGGTTCGCCGATGAGGCCGTTTGTATAGGACCTGCACCCAGTGCT
>DASWYG010000118.1:0-2735 GCA_036405075.1 Bacteroidia bacterium
AGAAGGGTTTTTTAAAAAATCAAAAAAAAGCACTCATAAGAATAGTACTTTATACTCAGTTATTATTATAATGTGCTGAAAATCAAGCACAAAAAATTGAAAAAAAATTCCAGATTTTTTGAAAATTCAATTCCATCTGGATGAAAAATACCACTTTTTAGGGTGATAGGTTAGAATAATGGGATCAAAAAAGTGAGTATTGGGTCTAAAAATTGAATTTGTATTAGAAGGATTTCATGTAAAAAAACATGAAATATTCAATTCTTTCACCCGGATACTGCGCAGCTTTTAATTTTCCATTAAGCACACACACATATATCTATTGGTCAATTCATTGTTAAGAAACTTTTTATGGATTTAGAAATAAGAGCGAACACTCGTAAAGAGTGTCCGCTCAATTTACACAAATACACAAAATGCGATCATTAACAATTATTGATAATATTCGTTAATATTTAAGAACTTTGCTTTTAGAGGTATTGCCATCTTGGCTTACTTCTATATAGTATATACCTGCATCAAGAGAAGTAATGTCTATTGAATAGAATCTTTGATCTCCACTCAATTCCATCACTTTAGTTCCTAAAGCATTGTATATGGTAATATTGGTTTGACCGGATTCAGAAGCTGAAACTTCCAAATTCAGTACATTATTTGCCGGTGAAGGATAGATCACAACTGAATTAACCACTTTGCCGCTGAAATTCACCGGAACGATTTGACTGTATGTAAACTGACCATTGATGTCGGTTTGTTTCAGTCTGTAATATTGAACTCCTGTTACAGGGTTTGCATCTATTAAAGCATATTCGGTGATTTTTTCAGTGTTGCCAATTGAATTGACTTTACCTATTACAGTCCAGTTGATACCATCCATAGATTTTTCTACTGAAAAGAAATCGTTATTGAGTTCACTTGCAGTTGACCAATTCAATGACACATTGCTGTTGTTAGCTTTGGCTGTGAAAGAAAGCAATTCAATAGGCAATGGATTTAACGTTGAGCTAGAACCTAAAGTGAAAGGACTATAAGTTGTAGATCTTGAACTGGCAGCTGTAACTCCAGATGTTGCGTTTCCAGATGAACCACCACTGCTTCTACCTAAATTTTCCCATTGAGTACCGGTCCAATGTGCGATAAGCAATTGTGAAACATTGTCAACCTGACCGCTTCTGGTAGTTTCATTATAAGACAAGCTAACGATTACTTGAGTTGATGCAGTACCTGCAGAACCCCTGGTTAAATCCCAGTATTCAGCTTGACTGACGTGATCGATACCAGATGCTTTGGTTCCACCGGCATTGGAATTTCTTGAATCAAAATATTGAGCAGTAAAGAAATCTTGAGAATTTCTGTTGTTGTAACTAGAAATTGAAAGCGGTGCATTAACAGAACCATTTCCTACAGGGAATGTGAAAGCACTCATTGATCCAGAAGAAGTGATTTCTTTTCTTACCGGGCCATTGATGTGACTGGTAGCACTTCCATTGGCACCAGATGCAGCTGCACTATAGGTTACCAGATTGGTAGATGAACTAACAAAGATACCACTTGTGAAAGTTGAACTTCTGGTTACTCTGATTGGATATTACAATGTAAAGCTACCAGAGAAATCCAAAATCATATTCACAGTTGTAACATTAGCAAAATCTGTCATGGTAGCTCCTTCAAAGTTGAGATCATCTTCAACGTTCAAGTTGAAATTGTTCATGTCGAGGGTACCGGAGATTAGGAACAGGTCATTATCAATGTTTAGGTCTGCAGTGTTAACACTTACAGAGCCGCCATCAATGATAAAGTCATTGCCCAGAAAAATGGTGTTACCTCTGATTGACATGGTTCCACCAGTAATGGTAAAGACATTGGCATCCAAGTCGCCGGTACTTCCGGTAAAAGTTCCGCCATCAATTTCAATGTCTGAAGCAGATAAATCACCTGAAGAGGCGATATAAGTACCAGAACCCAGTGTAAATGCGTTGCTAACATTAATGTTTCCTGAACCGGCATTGAAAGTACCACCATCAACAACCAAGTTGTTAGAAACGTTGATGGTTCCGGAAGCTCCATTGAAAGTACCACCCAAAACATTGATGCTTTGGCTGATGTTTAAAGTTCCTGAAGACATTGTGAAAGTACCACCATTCATTGTTAAGGACCTCATGGTTCTGCTGGTGGAGGTTAAAACCGGATAGAAAGTTGAGCCTGAGTTGATGATGACATCATCACCATTTGCAGGTGCATTGCCTCCTTGCCAGTTTGTAGTAGTTGTCCAATTGGTACTGGTTCCACCAGTCCAAGTTCGGGTTGCAGCAGTTACTGTTTGAATTACCAATACAGCAACCACCATCATTAAGATGTGTTTGTTTTTTTTCATTGTATTTTGTGCATTAAGAATGTGTAGGTTCTTAGAAAGATTAGGTGTTTTTACATTTTGAGTATAAATACCTAGTTTTTCATTTGCAAATTTATATTTAGTCAATCATATTTACAAATATATCCTAATGTTTTCCTCGTATCCAGGCGTTTCCGTAAATTAAAACCTTGAATATAAGTAACATAATTATTTTATTTTTTTCTATAATTCACAGCTAATCATCGCCCTTGGGTGGTTTTTTTATTCAATATATGCAATAAAAACAATGAAATTGTTGCTTCTGCACATTTGTAAGGTATGTGACTCAACCATTAAAAGTAGATTTTAAATATTGATTTAATAAAACAACGGGGTCTTAAAA
>DASWYG010000119.1:0-6278 GCA_036405075.1 Bacteroidia bacterium
TGGAGATCTTGGACTTATTTCTGTTAAATATATACTTAGAAACTCATTTTGCATTGGTAATTCGCCCTTTATTAAAATGGTATTTGGGTTAAACTCAAAAAACTTTTATTATACATCAATTCAAATTAAAATCAAATCAGGTCCAAATGTTTTTTCTATAATAAAACCTGTTTATCTAAGTCAAATAAATTCAAAATTCATAAATAATTTACCTCTGTATTTCGGTTATTCCATTTCATTCTAAAACTTCAATTGATGATTTTTTAATTTATTACTTAAGAAGTACTATATGATATACAACTTAATACTTATACAAAATTTCACAATAGAAATTCTTTCCACTTTTCATCGACAATTTTTTCCATAATCAGCTACTCAATAATTGAATTTTACTACAAATGGATAATCAAAATATAACACTCCCTAATTTTAAATCGCTGGATAAGCTAAGTTATTTCTTTTTTTACTATGCCAATGGTCTTAATTTCGGGGAGTATAATACCATATACACCTGAGTTATTCGCTCATTCTGATACCCCATAGACTCACTGATTATGCTCACATCTACGGCTATTTGCTTTAAATCGCAGTTTACCATGCGCAACAACTTGTCGTTGCGATACAAACCAACAATATCTATGGTGGTGTAAGGACCGGCTATACAAACTAGATTGTCGATTATTATACAATTGTCACATAAATGTCAGCTTTCACGTCTATCAGGAAAATACAATTTATATGAAACAATTATTATTTCTCAGCCTATTTATTACTCTTGTTCTAGCTCCCTTTAAAGAATCATCTGCCCAATGCAACTGGAAAGCTAAAAAAATTGCTTTTCATTACCGCGATAGCTGTAAGGGAATCAATCATAACCAGAATTCCATTTTAACTTTTGTGTTCCAGACTGTGACATATCCCCAAGGTTTTCCTGAAGATTGTAAAGCCGAATGGACTGTCAATGGAATTACTTACCCAAGTAATGATCTCGGCAAAGGTCTTCTTTATAATTTTGACGATAATGGATTATACACTTTCTGCATCAAAATTACAGATACTGTCCGCCATTGTGATACCACATACTGTAAAGACATTTACATGAATTGCGGGGGGAGTTGCCCCAACTGGAAAAAGGAGTTGTCTTATCAAGGAGTCTATGTATCGGATTCATGCCCCGAAAAATATTTCTATGGTGCAGTGGGTTTAAAAAACCAGAAGGCGTATTCGTTCTTGTGGACATGCAACTCAGATACCATAAACGATAAGGACACATTCAACAACTATGTTCCTGAATCAAACGGAAAACAGAAGGTCTGTGTTCGCATTACCGATACCCTCACTGGTTGTGACACATCGATTTGCTACGACTTGTATTACAACTGTTTTACAACAGGCATTGGTGAACTTTCTGTGAAACAAATGGCTATGAATGTTTATCCTAATCCAGCCGTTTCTGAACTGAATTTTGAGAGCAATGCCAATGGGTCGGCCTACAAGATTTATGATGGCCATGGTAAGGTTCTGTTGAGTGGATTAAGTATCCCCGGAATGAATAAGGTGGATATTGCTAATTTACCCGCCGGTATCTATTATTTCAGTTTGACCGAGGATCATATCATGTATCATTCAATATTTGTACACGTGGGGGAATAGTTTACGCCCTTAACTTTACAAGTCTCATATCTCATAATTTTCATATCCCCGCAAACCCAGTGTTTGTGGGGATTTTTGTTTCATCCTGTTTTAATCGAGGTTTAAATTTCATCATATCAATTGACTTATTCAGAAACCTCAATGATTTTTTATTTCAAGTCTCTAAATGTTGCTGAAAGCAATCACATTCAAATCATTTTGATTTTATGATCTTTCACTTTTATCTCCATTTTTGAAATCCTATATTCAGACTCACAAAGATGTTGTTTTTTCTTACATAAGCTCATTTGACATGAATGTCTCGTAAGCGTCTTAAACGTTCGGGAATTCCGAAAATTCGAAATAATTCGTCTCCAATAGGCTTCTTCAGCTAATAAAAATCAAACTTAATGCTGTTCGACACCTTGTGATCTTAATTTGCATAAACAAGCATTGATATTCGTTTAATCACAATTCAAATTTGAGCTTAATGATGTGAATTTGACTTTTACCTCAAGACTGTAATTGTAAAACTCTTGTAGATAATTTGGGAACAGAAACGGTATTTCATTCGTACGAGATAAATTCCTTCTGGCACAGTGAAGCCTTGGTAGGTGCCATCCCATCCTGCGAATTCTCCATCATTTTCATATAAAACAATGCCCCAACGATCGTATACCGACATGTGCAACAATTCGAACCCTACTCCTTTGGGGCTGTAATAATCATTAAAATGATCATTGTTGGGACTAAAACTGTTTGGGATAAAAATCGTCTTGATCGTATCCAGCTCTATCCATACACTGTCTGTGTTTTTACAGCCGTACTCGTCTGTACCAATGACTTTGTATAAGGTGGTTTGAGTAAACCTGAAAGGTATATTGTCTGACACCCCATGATCCCATTTATAAGTCTTTGCACCACTGCCTTTCAATACTATTTCCATATTATAACAGGCATGTCTTGACAGCCCAGCATCCACATTGGGCAACGGATGCACTTTTATATTTACACTGTCGTTGGATTTACAACCAAAATGGTCTGAAGCTGTAACAATGGCCATAAGGTCATTTGAAGTGTAAAACGAAACATCATTTTTAATGCCATTATCCCAAGTCAACAGACCTGAACCGGTGGCATGCAGCCTGATGCTGTCACCCAAACAAACAGAGACGTCTTTTCCCGCATCCACCAGAAGTTTGGGATATTGGGAAACTTTGAAATAAAGCTTAATGTAGCTTGTATCTTTGATTACAAGCGTATCTACCAGAAAAGTTCCTGAATCCTTGATGGTTTTTCCATTGGGCAATAAGTATGTCATTCCTTTACAGAAGCTGTCATATACAAATGAGTCTGTATAAAAGATACATTGGCTCTTTACTCCCAAAGTATCGTGAGACTTGGAATAAGTGCTGAACGGCATGTCGCTGATCGGCAAACCGGATGCCCTAATTCCTTTGAAGGTACCTGAGGGCGGATCGCTGATGCGTGGAGTGAAATAAGTAAAATTTCTGCCCAATGTATCTTCTACCATACTGCAACCATTTCCCTTGGTCAGCTTGATATCTGTTTTCATCAGCAGGATATCGAGCAACCCAATTTGGTTAAAGCTTTTTTCTGACATGCCTACACCGTACAGTCGGTTTTTTGACAGGTTGACATCTAACTTGTTGAAGCTGTTGACCCCATTGGTCTCTTTGGTCATGGCTACAGGAAAGTTGAAATCAACCATGCGATCAAGGGCTATTTCTGTCACATTAATACCGGAATGATCTTCTTCAGGTACCAGCATGCGTTTGTGGTTGGAATAAGCTGAAAAATAATCGTTGTCAGACAAAGGGTAAATTGAACTCTGACTGGTGTATTTTTTATTCCACTGCATAACCCAATCAACTCTTGTGCTGTAATTGTTGCCCAGATCGACGTGAAGTATATTAAACAGACAGCCATCTTTTGCATCAAATGTACAAGTATTAGAAGCTGACATAATTAGCTTACCATCCCTAATGTAAAAATCGACAGGATAACTACAATTGTATGACAAAGAGCTGTTTTTGAAATCGTATTCATACTCCCGACATTGTTTCACACTGCCGTCAACTGTGTCTATCTCCATTGTAAACAAATTATGGAATTCACTGCCCTGGCCTCTCCCAATGCCTAAGGCATATATTCTGCCATTGTATTCAACTATCTTTTCAAGGCCATCTCCTTTGGTTGGGTAGCCGTTAAACGCAAGATCATAATTCTTGCTTAATACCAACTCTCCTTTTGGGGTCAATACGATTAGCAAAGCATTGCTTTCATTGTAATAGGAAGAAGAATTGCCAGCCAGGGCTATATTCCCATTTGATAATACCACCACATCATTGATAAAAGAGCCCTTCATACCATTGGGAAAATCTTTTTGCCAAATGATATTCCCATCGGCATCCATTTTGATCACAAAGCCGGTACCATTCGCAGAATTATGCTCCAGATCCACATAGCCGCAGGCATAAATATTGCCATCGGCATCGTAGGTTGCTTTGGTAAACTTATCTCTTCGCGAACTACTTAGTTTTTTGGCCCAAATGATCTTATTTGCCGAAGAGACTTTGATGAGCAATGCATCTCCCGCATTAACATCTATAGTTGTAGGGCTTTTATATTGTATGGCGCATACCACTGTACTGCCGTCCGGTAATACCGTCAATGAATTCCCGTACTCATAAGCGTTTGGAGTACCAAGATGAACCATGTGCAACTGCGCTGAAATAGTCGGCCAATAGCCCACCCACATGAAGGCAAAAAGAGCGTATCGAAGCACTTTCATGAAATAATTTGAATGCAATTTAGAGAAAATTCGGGGCATTTTCAATATTTATTCTTCATTACTTTATTAATCTTTTACTTTGATACATGAACGATAGATTGCACTTTCTGCATACAAATTCCATGTCGGGGCCTGTGAAATAATCTTGATCTATCGGAAGCTATACCTGACGGTTTTAATTTGAAATATTACAGGTCGTTAATCACGAAAGTTAGGGACGGTTCGACTTATCATAAAACTCATTGACATAAAAATTGCTCTCTAAACATACCTCATCTCCATTCATATTTGAAACAACCCAATTCAATGATGTGGCAAAGGTCAAAAAACAATCAAATTGTATTTATTGAAAGTATTACTTAGTTTGCAAAGAAAATAACTGATGACAACATTAATGAAGAATTGTATTTTATTCCTTGCTTGGTTCTCTGTTAATAGCCAGTCTTATAGCCAAAGATCAACATCAATTAACCCAAATCTCTCCAAACCCATTGTCATCAGTTGGGTGAATGAACTTCAAGGTGATTTCTCATTTACCAAGAACTGGAGTTACCCATTTGGCATTTTTTTGAATGACTATGGACAACCGGTGTGCGATGGTTTTTGCCTGCCCGAAAGCGAGGCGATGAAAGACAGCACCGGACGCATTTACCCCGATTCTTTAGAAGCTTTCTATAAGCTCAATGACACTACTCACCTCTACCATACCTTGGAATGTGAGGGAAATGGTTATGAAAAAGGTGAAGTTAATTTCATGTCGGTATGCATCAAAGGTAAGGACAGTTTTCATTGCAGCGTAGGCATTTTGCCCTACCACAGCATGTATCTGGACATTGTAAAAGACACCTGCAAGGGCCATATCTATTTTAACAGTCCTGCCCCCGATGGTAGTATGAGGTATTATATCAGTAGTGGTAAAATGACCATTAACAGGCAACTGTGGCAAAAGGGCATCATGAAAGCCGAATTCAATTTAAGTTTTGTAGATCCAGACAACCCTGAGCATCCCTTCATTTGGACCGGAAAGGTATATACCCAAATTGAAAAAACGACCATTAAATGACCCTAGTACTTTTGGGCGTTTAGTCTTATTTCACAACTAATGGAACACTCATCTTCTTGTTCCGAAAATAAATTGGACATATTGACTTTTTATAGAATGAAAGACATCCTGAATCAGCAAAACACTATCTCCCGCCTCACCAAAAAGTACTCTTCTTTTCTAGTTCCATATCTGTCATACCAAAATTGTACCTGACACCCAGATTAAATGATAACTGGCGCTGAAATGCGTTTTGATGGATATTGAAACTTAAGTCTTAAAACATTCCTACTTCCAATACACAATTTCACTAAACATCAAACCAATATTATTGGGCACTAATAGATACCAACTAATCTTTATTTAGTTTCAGGCACTATATTGTTTTAAATAGTTTTGTTTGACATCTCCATTTTTAAGTGCTTGACAGAGTTCAAAGATCTTGAAAAATAAAAGCATGGTAATGTCATATATTTCTGTCGAAAGATACATAGAAATTCACCTGATCAATTGAACTGTTCCACAAACAGGATCGACTGCTGTATCATTCAAATCATATATCAGATAGTAATAAACCCCATCCGACAATTCCTCACCTTTATTGTAAAATCGACCATTCCAACAAGTCTCCGGATTAATTCCTTGAAACACCAATATACCCCAACGGTCAAATATCAATACCTCCTTTTTTAAACAATCGGATGCCCCATTACCTTCTAATTCAAAACAATCATTAAAACCATCTTTGTTGGGTGTAAAAACATTAGGAACAATGAACGAAGAATTGAA
>DASWYG010000120.1:0-8226 GCA_036405075.1 Bacteroidia bacterium
TTTATTCCAATTGCCTGCTCCTAATATGATACCGGGATTAACGATCAATACATCTAAACCCTCTTCTACTCCTCTCCATACTTCCAGTTCTGCCAAATGTTTAGAAACAGCATAAGCAGTGTTGTTATTGTCATCCTTCCATGTGGTAGATTCATTTATCGGTGCTTTAGAATCTGTTCTTCCTAATGCAGCAGTGCTGCTCACATATATTAGTTTTTTAATCCCGGCTTTTAAACATGCATTTACCACATTGGCAGTACCTTCAACATTAACTTTTGACATTTGATTAGAATTGCCTTTAAATGCTACTATTGCTGCAGTGTGATACACATAATCCTCTCCTTCAAAGGCCGCATCTAAACTTAAAACATCTGTAACATCAGCTTCTACCCATGTCAAATTGTTTAACAAATGTTCTTGACCATTCAACATCAGGGAGACTACGGTTTCAAATTCTTTTTTTGATGAACCCGAACGTATCAGGGCTTTAACCGATTCACCTTTCAACAACAATGTCGATGTGACATATACACCAAGAAATCCGTTTGCTCCTGTTACTACCGACATGTTGAAATATTAATTGGGCGAAATTCGTATTTTTATCCCAATATTGAAGCATCATGTTAGAGGCATTTTTCAAACCCGTAGATAAATCAATTTCAAAACCTTATGCCAAATCAGTTGGCTTAATGGGCAGCGAACTGAAAATATACACCTCAAAGTTCCCAAGTGATGGTGGCATTGATGCAGCCATTATTGGTATGGGGCCAAATGCCGATGCTGTAAGAAAAATACTGTACACATACAGTTTTAACTTCAATGGCATTACTGTTGCCGACTTTGGAAATTTGAATCACGATGGAACAGCAAAAAATGCTAATGCCGGATTAAGAGAATGTTTGATTGCCATGAAAGCGGAGGGTATTATACCGATCATCATTGGTCAAAACGAAAATTACAGTGATGCACTCAGCAGAGGGATTCCATACAGCGACATCGATTTTGCAGTAGTCTCTCCTGAGATCGCCTATAACCCTGATGATCTTGCCTGGAAACTTCATCAAAAGAAAAAACTCTTTCACGCCTCTTTCATTGGTGTACAAAATTTTATGAATACCCATGCCAGTGTACAAATGGCATCCGGTATTTTTTCAGAGATCATTCGTTTGGGTGATTTGAGAGCAGCCATACAAAATATAGAACCGGTACTCAGACAAGCAGATGTATTTGAATTCAATTTATCTTCGATCAAATACAGCAATTTCAAATCAGCAACCAATCCTTATCCAAGTGGTGTCACCAATCAGGAGGCCTGTGCATTGTGTCGATATGCAGGTGTATCCAATCGCATATCTGTATTCATGCTCAATAAGTTTGATTTAAAAGATGCGCATGTAACAGATGCTATGCAAATTGCACAAATGATCTGGTACACACTTGATGGAATAGACAATCGTTTCAATGACCACCCTCAATTGAACCACAGAAATTTCACTGTTTACAAATGTCATGCGCACAGTGGCGAAGACATGCTTTTCTTATACAGTGAATTAACCGGACGTTGGTGGATGCAAGTTCCCATCATTGGCAAAAAGAAAAAAACAGCACCTAAGTTCATTGGTTGCAGAGAAAGCGACTATGAGATTGCCAAACAAGGTGAAGTACCCGAATTGTGGTACAGAGCCGCTCTAAGGGATTGATTTATTTTTATTTTTAGAAATTAATTTCTATTTTAGCTTAAAATTTCCGTATGAAAATTAAAATTACAACCCTTTTTTTTGCCCTGAGCCTCTATTTTTCACTTTCTGCACAAGTTGATCTAAAGGATGGACTCATGCTTCACCTTCCCTTCTCGGGTAATGCCAGAGATACCAGTGGGAATGAACGACACGGTACTGTTTACAATGCCGATTTAGGCTTTGACAGATTCGGAAATCCCAATTCAGCCTATTACTTCAATAGCAACAGCTCTTACATACAAATTCCATCAACCGGGCTAACCAACAAAAATTACACCTATTCACTTTGGGTAAAAGCTGATGTGATACCGGCAAAGGATAAATATACCTACCCCTTTTCAATTGGAGGAGTTGGCGGTGGTCAGAATGTTGCACTTTGCAACAATTCAATGACAGGATGGTCGGGAGGCGTATACAATGATGGCACTCCTGCTACATCATTAGTCGCTGCAGGCATTCAATCGGAAGTGGGTGTTTGGTATCATTTAATTTTGGTTAGAACCAATTCGAAAATAAAACTCTATATCAACGGTGTTTTGAACACGAATGAGCAATCGTATGGCAACGCTGATGCTACCACCGGAGGCACCAATCCTTCTTATGGCACTCAGGTATATGCTTGGATTGGCACCAGGAGCTTATTGTCGGAATTCTTTTTCAAAGGACTGGTTGACGACGTAAGGGTATACGACAGAGTGATCAATGACGATGAAATTGAAGCCCTTTTCAATGAAAATAAAAAAACTTCACTGACTTCTCTACCAACCATTGAGCAAGCAAGTTGTTTTCCGAACCCAAGTTCAGGCAATTTTACCATTGATTTAAATGATCATTCTTACAGTGCCTATCGTGTTTTCAATGCCTACGGACAGGAAATATTCAATGGCAATATCGATCAGTCATCCACCGCAATAAACATTAATTTGAATGGGTATTCAGATGGTTTCTATCATGTTCAATTAATTGGAAACATCAATCAAAACATTAGATTGATTTTGAAAAGATGATCTACATCTGAAATATATTTTGATCACAAAAAAAGGCTTATGAATTCATAAGCCTTTTTTATTATAAAGTTCTGTTTTTACTGACCCAATCGTTGATGTAATCAACAATTTCAGAAGTAGAAGTTCCGGGAGGAAACAATCTTGCAACCCCCTGATCATTCAAGGTTTTCATGTCATCATCAGGAATAATACCTCCCCCAATCAGCAACACGTCGTTCAAGTTTTTCGCCTTCATGGTTTCTATGATCTTTGGGAAAACAGTGTTGTGAGCTCCCGACAAAATGCTCACACCAATAACATCCACATCTTCTTGCAGAGCCGCATTCACTACCATTTCGGGCGTCTGCCTCAATCCGGTGTATATCACTTCCATGCCTGCATCTCTCAATGCTGTTGCAATTACCTTTGCACCTCTGTCGTGACCATCGAGGCCAACTTTTGCTATTAAAACACGTACGGGTCTGTCCATTTCCTTATTTTATTTTAATGAATTTCAAAGCGTCTTTTCGCTTCATGTATTTTTCTACAAAACGCTTAAACGCCTTGTTGTCCATCACAAATTCGCCATTTCTGCGACCACTTTCCTTCAATCCGCATTTCTTCATGCGCTTCAAGTTCTTACTGCTCAATACAATTTTATATACCAACAATGATTTTGAATTGAATTCAAATGGATAGACCACAAATGAAGCCTTGCCTGTGCTATCAGTTTCTTTGATGTTGAGGTAATGAAAATCGCCTAAATGGGTGATGCTGTAATTGGTGTCATTCATCTCAAATCCATAAGAAATCATATTGTCATTGAGCTTGGCACTGTTTGAAGTGATCACCAAAGTATGTGTATCAGAGATGCCATTTTCCTTTTCGATTTGAATATAAGTACCGATCATTTCAGAAGGAAATTCCTTAACTGAAACACCTGGCTTATCTGTAAAGCTGGCCATGCGACAAGCTCCTAAAAAGACAAGCAAGGCCCAAAGTCCAATGGTTTTAAGGTTTAATTTCATGCTGTGGTTGCAATGGTTTTAACGGCAGTTTGAATTCTGGTTGCACTTTCTTCAATACCCAATAAAACCAACATTTCAAACAATGGTGGCCCACCGGCTTCGCCACTTAAGCACACCCTCAAAGGTTGCATAAGACTACCCGGATTTATGCCTTTTGCATTTGCTCCTTCTTTAAAAGCAGTTTCAATGGCATGTGCATCTTTATCTGACATAGATGCTAATGCTGAAGCAAATTCACTGAGGTAAGTCGCAACCTGAGCATTCCATTTTTTGCTTACAACTTGTTCGTCATAAATAGACGGGGCTTTGAAAAAGAACATGCATTTATCAGGAATTTCATTGGTGAAATTCACTTTCTCTTTGATCAATCCAACAACTTTCGTCAGGTACTCGGCATCGGTTTCTATACCTTTGGCTTTCATGGCCGGCAACAAATCATTTGCTATTGCTGCATTGTCTTTTTGTAATACGTATTGGTGATTGAACCATTTGGCTTTTTCGGGATCGAATTTAGCTCCATTCTTACTGATCTTCTCAATGCTGAACAATTGAATCAATTCGTCCATATTGAATATCTCTCTGTTATCAGAAGTATGCCAACCCAATAAAGCCAGCATATTTACTACTGCTTCAGGTTCGTAACCTCTGTCTTTGTAACCGCTGCTGATCTCGCCACTTGCAGGATCTTTCCATTCCATTGGAAATACAGGGAATCCCAACCTGTCGCCATCTCTTTTGCTCAATTTTCCGTTACCATCAGGTTTCAATATCAATGGAAGGTGAGCAAATTTTGGCATCACATCTTCCCATCCGAAAAACTTATATAGCATAACATGCAAAGGAGCTGATGGCAACCATTCTTCTCCCCTGATAACATGTGTGATCTTCATGGTATAATCATCTACCACATTGGCGAGGTGATACGTCGGCATGCCATCGCTTTTAAACAGTACCTTATCATCCATGGCAGAAGTTTGCACCACTACCCAGCCTCTGATCAAATCATGAAATCTCACTTCTTCTTTGCGGGGCAATTTGATTCTTATCACATAAGGGTCACCGGCATCCAATTTTCTTTTTACTTCATCTTCAGGCATAGTCAGTGAGTTTTTCATGCTCATTCTGCTCACCGAATCGTATTGCGCCGACATGCCTCCGGCTTTGAGTTTTTCCCTCATAGCCTCCAGCTCTTCAGAAGTATCAAAAGCATAATATGCATGTCCTGCTGCCAACAATTGATCGGCGTATTGGCGGTACATGGCTTTTCTATCACTTTGTCTATAGGGTTCGCAGGGACCACCCACATGAGTGCCTTCGTCAAATTTAATGCCCACCCAGGTCAATGAGTCGACGATGTATTGTTCGGCTCCCGGCACAAAACGCGCTTGGTCAGTATCCTCAATCCTCAAAATCATATCCCCTCCCTGTTGTTTGGCAAACAAGTAGTTGAACAAAGCTGTCCTTACTCCCCCAATGTGCAATGGTCCTGTTGGGCTTGGTGCGAATCTTACTCTTACTTTCGACATAAAGCCGCGAATTTAACGCTTTTTTCTGATAGAACTTTGGCTTCAGACTATAAACCGCGAATCTTGTAAAAACCAATATTTTATTGAATAAAACACACCAATTTATTGTATTTTTTTCACTTTCTCTTTGGAATTGATAACTCTAGTCCCTACTTTTGAAGTACAACTAATTAATAATATGTATACAATTAAAACAATTTGTGTGATGGCTGCATTGGCTTTCACCTTAAATTCAAGTAGAGCAAATGCCCAAGCCTTCGAACAAGGAAGATCTGTGATTTCAGCCGGGTACGGTCTTGGTAATTTCACCCAAGCTGTGTTCAAAGCTTTTGAAACAGAAGCTTATGAAGACTTCAAATACAAAGGCATTGGACCATTTTTCCTGAAATATGAATACGCCATTTCTGACAAAGTAGGCATTGGTTTGAATTATGCTTACATCGGTGCTAAAGTCAGCTATGAAGAGCCTAGTCGTCAGGTTTCTCCGGGTGTTAACTACAAACAAGAAATTAAATTTTCTTCAATGAGTTTTCTTCCAAGATTGAATTTCCATTTTGGTACCAGCGAGAAAGTTGACCCTTATTTCGGTTTTGGTATTGGCTACAGAACCGCCTCTTATGCATACAGTGACAATGATCCGAATTATGACAACGACGAAAAAATCAACAGTCTGAATCCATTTGGTATGGACCTTACTATAGGTGCAAGATTCTTTTTCACTGAAAGTATTGGTGCTTATTTAGAGGCAGGTATGGCCAAAGGTATCATTCAATTCGGCCTTAGTGCAAAAATGTAATCAAAAAATTTACTTTTATAAAAAAAGGCCCTTTCAAAGGGCCTTTTTTGTTATTAGAAATATTATCTAAGAGATCTTCTTTTTCGGTACCATTCATTATCTGCATTTTTTCCGGCAGTTACTTGCGAAGCTTCCGGCTTCATGTTGGCAAACACTTGTGCTGCAACAATGCCCAAAGCCTCTTCCAATGTTGAATCGTAATGGGTGTTGAGGTATTCAGGTTTAAAATGGTTGTCAATGAATTTTGTGTCAAAATTGCCATTGATGAAATGCTCATTTTCCATTACCCAATATCCGAATTGTAATGTGTTGGCCACACCGGTGATTCGGTATTCTGTAATTGCACGTTTCATTTTCTCAATCGCATTTTCTCTGGTATCAGCCCATACAATGAGTTTGGCCACCATGTTATCGTAGTGAATTGGAATTTCCATGCCTTCTTCCATGCAATCATCTACCCTTATGCCGGGACCTTGTGGCACTATATAAGTGGTTAATTTTCCAATATCAGGTAAAAAATTATTGCTTGGATCTTCGGCGCATACCCTCAATTCCATGGCATGGCCATTTATTTTCAAATCGTCCTGATTAAAGCTCAAAGTATGTCCTTCGGCAACTCTGATTTGTTCTTTCACCAGATCCAAACCTGTGATCAATTCAGTTACGGGATGTTCTACTTGCAAACGGGTGTTCATCTCCAGGAAATAGAAATTGAGCTTTTCATCCAACAAAAATTCTACCGTACCTGCTCCGCTATAATTGGCAGCTTTTGCCACGTTAACGGCCGCTTCACCCATTTGTTTTCTCAACTCTGGAGTTAGTACCGCACTTGGTGCTTCTTCCACCAATTTTTGATGTCTTCTTTGTATGCTGCAATCCCTCTCAAACAAGTAACACACATTGCCATGGTTGTCGGCCATCAATTGTATTTCGATGTGACGAGGAGCCGCCACATACTTTTCAATGAACACACTGTCATCTCCAAATGAGCTCAAAGCTTCACTTTGTGCCATGCGCATTTGTGATTCAAATTCTTCGGTGTTGTTCACTATTCTCATGCCTTTACCACCACCACCTGCACTGGCTTTTATCAATACCGGAAATCCAATTTCTTCAGCTACTTTTTTTGCAGCAGCGATGTCTGTAATAGCTTCTTTGAGTCCTGGAACCAGAGGCACACCAAATTTTTCAACTGCTTGTTTGCTGGCAATCTTGCTGCCCATGAGGTCCATACTGGCTGCGCTTGGACCAATGAAGACAATACCTGCAGCTTCTAATCTGGTTGCAAATTCAGATCGTTCGCTCAAAAATCCGTAACCCGGGTGCACGGCATCCACATTGTTTTCTTTACATATCTCGATGATCTTATCGGCCAAAAGATAGCTTTCACGTGAAGGAGGAGGACCTAATCGGTAGGCTTCGTCGGCGTAGCGAACATGGAGTGCATTGCGATCTGCATCGCTGTATACTGCAACAGTTCTAATGCCCATTTCTCTGCAAGTGCGCATCACCCTGATGGCGATTTCGCCTCTATTTGCTACCAATACCTTTTTAATGGATTTGATTGTCATTTGACTGCGAAATTAAGTTTTTTTTGGTTTCGGAGAGTGATTCTAGGGGTTTGAATAAAAAATGGTCAAATAATTTACCAAGCTAAGATTAATTGAATTAGAGATGAATCTACATTAAATGGGTCATCGTAAATGGTAACAGAGGTAGAATTGATACATTCTATAGCCATCCAATATTTTTCCTTTAAACAACAAACTTTTATTCTCAAATACTTCATAGTTCATATTTAATCGTTCAGGTGCATGAGGGGAAAACCTTTTAACACCAAAAGAAAGGCGGTATGGCTTAATAGTCGCCATAACATCTAAAAAAACACTTAGATAAAAGTTGTTATTCAATTGATTATAAAAAACCACATCTAAAGTATCCGTTCTGTTATTGGATAACTTTGAGTAATGAGAACTTCCATTTTGTGAAATAAAAGTACCGGAAGTATTAACCCCAAACAATCCATCCACTCGGAATTTAGGACGGTCCATTAGTTTGAATCCAAGAGATGCGCTGGTTTGCAAACCAATATTAAATGTAGAAAATTGAATAAAAGGGATATCTGCTTCTGAAATCTTTGAAGATGGCATA
>DASWYG010000121.1:0-12444 GCA_036405075.1 Bacteroidia bacterium
ATTTCTTTAAAATCAGTAATTATTTTCCTTTGTTTTTCCAATATAAATTCATTCATGCCTGCGATCAAGGCAGAAATAGGTGTGTCTTCTGATAACATTGATTTGTTCTGTCCAACAATTTTTTGGCTAATTTCCGGAAATGCTTGACTATATATATACCCAAAATTAAACCGTTCTTTATATTGATTTGAAATCGAATCTAATAGTTCTGTCATAGTTAAAAGGGTTTTTTAGAGTATTTGTTAAGATAGTCAAACAAGCTTGATCTTTTATACAAAATAACTTTTCTTGATGGTTGACTATATTCAATTTTTCCTTCATTTCGAAGAGTTTGTAAGGCACTCGTCTTAATATTCAGAATCTTCATTGCTTCATCACCGTCTAACCATTCATGTTCATTTGGGCTAGTTTCTTCTTTAATGCGATCTACGACCTGCTTTATAAGCTGGTAGAAGGCTTCGTCTTCCAAGCATATAACTTGCATTATCTAACAGATTAATTTAGCTTCTAAAATATCTTAATTACACTAGTCAATGAAAGGCTCAATCTATTCAATAACCCATTGTTTTTTCTTCTAACATCGAAAAAATCATTGCCAATAATATTTAATCCTATTACAGGAGTGCTATTACCATTCTTTACAGTTGAATAGTATAAAATCAATCCAACATCTGTTATAGGTAAATAGCCATTTTTAGGCAATGTACTAAAAAATGCACCATAACCTAATTGACTCATACTTGCATCGTCAGGAGTCAATTTAATAATGCTAAAGTTTATGGGATATGAATCCATTTCCTTATATATTCCATTTCGAGCGGTTTTGGTAGTAACAATATCTCTCGTGGTATTATTTGCCGTATCAAATTGAGTTCTTTTGTCTAAAACTTCAACTAATTCTAAATCACTAGTGTTATTTGACCTCAAATATCCAATCTTAAAGGATATTAAACATGAGGAATGCGCCAAAATGCTATAAGATAGATTTAAAGAAAATGGAGAATACTGTGCAGAATAAAGTTGATTGTCAAATGTGGTATCAGCATTATACATTTGGTACTTACTTTTTCCAAATTTAAAATCAAAACTTCCCCAATCGATAAAGTTGTTTTCTGGCTTGGTTGCCTCCTTGTCAAAAATTTTCACCTGAGTAATTGCACCCGCAATTGAAAAACCTGGACTAAACTGCCCATTTCTAAATATCGGAGCGAGACCCTCAGTTGGTTTCGATTTTATTTCAATATTTGCGAACTTATATCTAGGTTTCCCAATTGGGTCTAAAAGCGCAAAGTAATTAAATCCTAAACTTTGCTCATTAGAATTAATTTTAATCAACCCGCTCCTAGAAGTGCTGCTATTTATAAAAGGGCTAAACATTTGCTCCCCAAATTTATTATCAATAAGGACTTGACCATAAAATTGATTGCACCCTAACATAAGTATTCCAATAGAAAAAATCTTTCTCATAGTATTAGTTTATTTTGTATGATCTACAACTGTAATTTGAATCCGTATTGTTGGCTACTACCTTATTTGCTTTTGTAATACTATTTATAATCACTTGACATTCGACTTTACCTCCAACTTTGCCCTCACATCCAACGAAAACATCTAAGGGCCCTTCGACTGGATAATTTGATAAATCAACAATAAACAAGTCGTTGGCCTCATCGTAACGCCAACCCTGATTAATTCTTGAGCTTGAATTTGTATTTTCTAAGAAGACTTCCCAACTTAAGACTGCTCCAATTTTTTTTAGTTTTAAAGTAATTTGAACTTGTGCCATAATATTTAATTTTATGCGAAAATAAATATTTTTAACATACTGCAAATATGAAACTTAAATATTTGCAATAATTTTCAGATTTGTTGTACCTATGTTGTACCTGAGGAAACAAAAAAGGCTTCACATTTCTGCAAAGCCTTTATTTTACTGGTAGCGGAGGGGAGAGTTGAACTCCCGGCCTTAGGGTTATGAATCCTACGCTCTAACCACCTGAGCTACCCCGCCATTATTTGTATTTCTCTCACTCTGTCTCAACTTTATTAGAGTTGAACTCCTGTCCGCCTCAGGCGGATATGAATCCTACACTCTAACTCCCGATTACTATCGGGGCTGAGCTACCCCGCCAAAAATAATGAGGTGCAAAGGTAATTGTTTTTCATTATTTTCCAAAGCAAAATTGAAAGTATGCGATTTTTGGCTTATCCAATTGATTATCAACAGAATGAATCGAATTGAGCATACAGTTTCCATACCAATACATCTACCTGCTGATCAGTAACTTATTCTGCTTTTTGACCCAAAATACACTTTTACTTTCTATCCGATTTTACACGTTTATATTCGTCTTAATCATCTCTTACGTCTATGTTCGACTCATTTTGCGATAAATTTTTTAATACAGATTCTTTTTACCTATTTTCGCTTCGATTTTAGACGAAATATGAATTATAAGATGATTAACAACCTGTTGGGATGGTTGATGTTCCTAGTGGCAATGGTCGTTTACTCAATGACTCTTGAACCTTCTGTGAGTCTTTGGGATTGTGGTGAGTTTATCTCCGCAGCTGACAAACTTCAAGTCGTGCACCCGCCCGGAGCACCTTTTTTCCTCCTCGTTGGCAGATTGTTTGCCATGATGGCCTCTAACCCAGAAGGTGTTGCCGTTGCCGTTAACATGCTCTCTGCAACTGCAAGTGCTCTAACCGTTCTCTTCACTTTCTGGATCACCACACATTTCGCCAAAAAAATGGTAAAAAATACCGAAGCCAATGGCAGCAAAATTGCCATCTTCGGTAGCGGTATCGTCGCAGCTCTTGCACTTACCTTCAGCGACTCTTTCTGGTTCAGCGCCGTTGAAGCAGAAGTTTACGCCCTCTCATCTTTCTTTACTGCCCTCACTTTTTGGGTAGCACTCAGATGGGAAGAAAGTAACTCAAAATATGCTGATAAATGGTTGATTCTACTGGCTTACCTTGTTGGTCTAGCCATAGGAACTCACTTGCTCAGTTTGCTCGTTATACCTGCAGTTGCATTTATCTACTATTTCAAATACTACAAATACACCACAAAAGGCCTTATCTATACCTTCTTAATTGGTATGGTTGTACTCCTTTTTGTACAAAACGGTGTTATCCCTGGTATCCCTAAACTAATGGCTATGGCGGATTTGTTTTTCGTCAACAGCATGGGCATGGGTTTCAATTCAGGTATCATTTTCATTCTACTCGTATTAGTAGGTGGTACTGCTTATGGTATCTACTACTTCAGCAAAGTGAAACCAAATCACAATGTGAACCTGGCTTTCCTTTGTTTCGCATACATCTTATTGGGTTATTCAAGTTATGCCATGGTGGTAGTTCGTTCTATGGACAATCCTGCCATTGACATGAATAATCCTGAAGAACCTTTTAACCTACTCAGTTACATCAACCGTGAACAATACGGTGACAGACCTTTGTTGTACGGCCCTTATTTCAACGCCGACAGAGTGGATGAAGATGGTGATGGTTATGCCGACTTCAAAGAAGGTTCTACCATCTACAGAAAAGACAAAGATGTTTACACCGATATCGGTAACCGCCAAGAACCTGTATTTGAAAAATCATACAGTACTCTGTTCCCTCGTATGAGTGATATGGATAAATCGAGCAGTGAACAAGGTTATAGAAGCTGGAGCGGAATGGGTGAAATTACCAATGAAATTTATTCGCTTCAAGATCAGTTGTCAAGAGCTCAGGATGCCAAAGAAAGAGAACAAATTCAACAAAGCATCAATGACCTGAAAAGAACCAAGCCTACCATGGGCAACAACTTAGCGTTCTTCTTCAACTATCAATTTGGTCACATGTATTTCCGTTATTTCATGTGGAACTTCGTAGGTCGTCAAAACGATCAACAAGCTCATGATTACAATCGCATCATCGATGGCAACTGGATCAGTGGTATCAAATTCATCGACGCCATGCACCTTGGCCCACAAGACAATTTGCCTGATTACATGGAAAACAACATGGGTAGAAACAAATACTTCTTCATTCCATTGATCTTGGGATTGTTGGGTATTTTCTTCCATTACAAAAAAGGCAAAACCGATGCAATCGTAACAGGTGTTATGTTTGTTTTCACCGGTATACTCATCATCGTGTTCTTGAACCAACCTCCTTATGAACCACGTGAAAGGGATTACTCTCTGGTAGGTTCCTTCCAAACCTTCTGTATCTGGATAGGCTTGGGTGTGATGTTCATTTGGGATAAACTCAAAAACAAAATATCGGGAATCACCGCAGCTGCATTGGCCACAGTGGTATCGCTGTCTGCACCGGCATTGATGGGCAGTCAGGGTTGGGATGACCACGATAGAAGCGATCGTTACTTAGGTATCGACTTCGCTAAAAACTACCTCAATTCTTGTCCTCCAAATGCCATATTGTTTACCAACGGTGACAATGATACTTATCCTTTGTGGTATGCTCAAAACGTGGAGAACATCAGAACTGATATCAGAATTATCAACCAAAGTTTGTTGCCTACAGATTGGTATTCACAAGTATTGTTAACCAAAGTATACAACAGCGAACCTTTGCCATTGACCGTAACAAAAGACCAATTGGCAGCAGGCATCAATGATTACTTCCAATTCAGTGACGGAAAAAATCCTGCACCGGTTGAATTGAAAGATTTCATCAAAGATTTGTTGAGTGGTGGTAAACAATTCTATTCAACCAGAAAATTCAAAGTAACCATAGACAAGAAAGCCGTTTTGGCCAGTGGTGTAGTGCCAATGTCAGATTCAGCTTTAATAGCACCGGCCATCTTCATTGATTTCCCTGCAAGATACCTCAACAAAGGTGATTTGGTCTTGTTGGATCTGATCGCTCAAAACAACGCAACAGGATGGAAACGTCCGATTTGTTTCTCTTCAACTTCCGGTGATGAAGGCTTCTTAGGTATGCAATCTTATTTCGAAAGAAAAGGTTTGGTGTTCCAATTGGTGCCTATTAAAACACCGGGAGCAAGAAGAAACATGGTGAAAATGAATACTGAAGTGACCTACGATTTGCTCATGAACAAATACAAGTATTCAGGCATGAACAAAAAGAAAAACTTCTATCTGGATGACAAAGCGAACATTGTTCCTTCAACCATTCAAAACATGTTTGTTATCTTGGCAGGTGAATACCTCACCAAAGCAGATGAAATCAAAATGCAAGACACTCTTTTAACCATTCCTGGCAACAAAGAGAAAGTAGAGCAATACAAAACAAAAGCTTTGGCATTGATGGAAAGATGTAAAAAGGAAATTCCTGAAACAGTATTGGTTACCACCGGAGAAATGAAATTCAGTATGGGTATGATCTACCACGAAGCCGGTGATGAAGTTAAAGCTGAGAAAGAATGGAATGAATTGTTCGAAATTGGCAGCAAAGAAATTGCATATTTCCTAAGATTCAGCGGCAGGTCTAATGTTGAAATTCTACAACAAAAAACCAAAGATGCTTATGACATGTTGGAACGAATTGTGAACTACGGCAAACAATACAAATATGCTTCGGCTGCTAAGTGGGAGAAAGCATATAAAGGTTACACCACTCAAGTTCAAAGCTTCTTGCAATAAACCAAAAAGGGTTCAACCCTTAAGACATAAAACATTCGACAAAGACGCAGGCAGCTGCGTCTTTGTTGTTGATAGATAATAAATAAATGAACAAAGAAAAAGATTCGGACCTGATATTTGGTATCCGTCCATTGGAAGAGGCACTTCAATCCGGAAGTACCTTCATTAAAGTATATGTGCAAAAAGGCATGGGAGAAGGCATTCGTACAATCAAACAAATGCTCAACCGTTACAAGGTGAATTTCACTGAAGTGCCTAAAGAAAAATTGGATACCCTCTCGAAATTCAAAAATCACCAGGGAGTAGTTGCCAAAATTTCTTCTATTGAATACCACAATGCAGAAACACTGGTAAAAAACTTATTGGATGAAGACAAACAACCCTTTGTGGTTGCATTGGACAGAGTAACTGATGTCAGGAATTTTGGTGCAATTGCCCGTACTGCCATGGCAGCCGGTCTCGATGCCATCATCATCCCTGAAAAAGGCTCTGCCACTGTTACTGATGAAGCCATTAAAACCTCTGCAGGTGCATTGCTGCATTTGCCTGTTTGCCGCTCTCAAAACTTATTTCAAACCATCAAACATTTAAAAGAAGAAGGTTTGCAAGTTATTTGTGCAACAGAAAAAGCCAACAAGGAAATGTATTATGAAGCCTTTACAAAACCCTGTGTATTGATTGTAGGAAGTGAAGAAGATGGCATTCACCCTTCCATTATGAAACTGGCCGACAAATTGGTCAAAATACCAATGAAATCAGCCTTGGATTCATTAAACGTATCAGTAGCTGCAGGTGTTATGATGTATGAAATCATTCGTCAAAACCATCATCAATAATTCAATATAAACAATGAGGACAATATCAATATTTCTATTTCTATTCATTGTATCGTTTGAACTAAATGCTCAAAACAAATTCAGTAGCGATACAGTTTTGATCAATATTTATAAACTTCAAAATGATAGAAATGCGAAAGGGTTGTTGCCTTATTTATCTTATCAATCAACCGCTCATCGCTATGCAGCTGTTATTGCATTTGCATCTGTTCAAGACAGTTTGTATACCACTGAACTGTTCAATGCCCTTGTTGATCAGGAAAAGTCTGTAAGAAGGGCTGCAGCAATCAGTTTGGGACAATTGAGACTCCCAACTGTTACCGGAAAACTGATGAAACAGTACCATTCCGAATTAGATCCAACCGTTAAAGGTTGGATGATAGAAGCAATTGGTAAATGTGGTGGCAACAGCGCCAGTGCATTTATTGCAAGTATAAATCCTGGTACTGATTCAATTTTAAGCAGACATTTGGTCAGAGGTGCCTACTATTTATATAGAAGAAAAGAACTGAATGAAGCTGAACAATTGGTTCTAAAAAAAATAGCATTGAGCAGCAAGGATGCAGAAGTTAAATGGTTGCTGACCGGTATGAAATTCATCAAAGTCGAAGTAAAATCGGAAACTAAAGAGCCTGCCCAAAAGGACAAATACATATTTGCAGACATCAAGAAAAAACTAAAGACCATCGACAATCCCTATAGAAGATTGGATGAGCTAAAGCAATACAATTTAAAACCAGAAGAATGGATAGAACTGTGCAGTTCAGACACTTCATATCCCGTGAGGACATTTTGTATGGAATCGTTCCTGAGTACTGAAAAGCACGCCGATGAAATGCAATTGACCGCTTTGTTATCGAGCGGTGATGTTGCTGTTATTTCATTGGTATTGGAACGTGTAAGACAAGACAGTTTATGGGACAAATCACCGATGCAACATTTACCTTTTTTAGGTGCCTTATCTGCGCAATTGATGTTGCCCAGAGATTTTGAAACCTTTATTGACATTCAAAAAACCATTGCACAGTTGGAAAAACGCCCTTTTTTACCCATGAATTATTTCCAATCAGGTTATCGCAATGACATTGATTGGGAAGAAGTTTCAGCAATTCCACAGAACATAAAAGTTAAAATAAAAACCAATAAAGGAGAGATCATCATAGAGTGCAAAGTCAATGAGGCACCCGGATCTGTTGCCAATTTTATCCGATTAGTTAAAAGCGGTTATTACAATGGCAAATACTTCCACCGTATGGTGCCCAATTTTGTTGTTCAGGGTGGCTGTCCCAGAGGAGACGGCTGGGGTTCATTGAACTGGAATCAGAGAAGTGAGTTCAGCAATGAACTGACCTATCAACCCGGAAGTGTGGGTTTAGCATCCTCAGGAAAAGACACTGAAGGCGTGCAGTTTTTTATCACCCACACATACACTGCACATTTAGATGGACGCTACACCATTTTTGCAGAAGTCATCTCAGGAATGGAAGTGGTAAATGCATTGACAGTCGGAGACGTAATGTTGACGGTAGAAGTGCTTTAAATCGATTATTTTTGATTGCTAAATTTTTTAGCATTGTGTTGCTAAAAATAGACACATTCACCCCGCGAACCTTTGTTATTTCTGTGCATATCTCAATTAAATTGTGAATAATTGAAACCACTTTTTGGCTATTTTCGAAGATATAATTATGGCTGAATCAAGTGCAGAAAAATTAAAAGCGTTAAAGCTCACCATAGACAAACTCGAGAAGAGTTATGGAAAAGGTGTTGTGATGAAGATGGACGACAAAAATGTCGTTGCTGTTGATGTGATTTCCACAGGCTCGTTCGGATTGGACATGGCTTTGGGTGTTGGCGGCTTTCCAAAAGGCAGGGTAATAGAAATATACGGACCTGAGAGCAGTGGTAAAACCACTTTGGCCATCAGTTGTATTGCCGAAGCTCAAAAGAAAGGCGGTATTTGTGCATTTATAGATGCTGAACACGCATTCGACCAATTTTATGCTCAAAAACTAGGTGTCAACATTTCAGACCTGCTCATTTCGCAACCGGATGACGGAGAACAAGCTCTGGAAATTGCCGACAATCTTATACGTTCAGGCGCCATTGATGTCATTGTTATTGACTCAGTAGCAGCCCTTGTGCCGCGCGCAGAGATAGAAGGTGATATGGGTGATTCTAAAATGGGTTTACAAGCCCGTTTGATGTCTCAAGCCCTCAGAAAACTAACCGGTACCATCAACAAAACAGGTTGTATCTGTATTTTCATTAACCAGCTCCGCGAAAAAATTGGTGTGATGTTCGGTAACCCTGAAACCACAACCGGTGGTAATGCCTTGAAGTTCTACGCTTCAGTTCGTCTGGACATACGCAGAACCGGTCAAATCAAAGATGGTGATGAAATCATCGGTAACAGAACCAAAGTAAAAGTTGCCAAAAACAAAGTAGCACCTCCATTCCGCGTGGTTGAATTTGACATCATGTATGGCAGAGGTATTTCTAGAGTTGGAGAAGTACTCGACCTCGCTGTCGATAACAACATCGTTCAAAAAAGTGGTTCATGGTTCAGCTACAATGGCACCAAACTCGGTCAAGGTCGTGATGCTGTGAAAGACTTACTCGAAGACAATCATGAAATGATCATGGACATTGAGAAAAAACTAAAAGAAAAACTCATGACTGGTCAAATTCAAATCGCTGAAGACAAATCTGATAGTTAGAAATAACATGAAGTCTATGGCTTCATCAAAGATATAATTCGAATATTATGTGTGTAAAAAGGATCCGAAAATTTCGGGTCTTTTTTTTTGACCTAATTCCTCGGGAATTGCACTTAGAAAGTGCCTAAGATTAAATCTCTATTGTGCCCTTAAATACCTCCGTTGCCGGCCCGCACAACCACACCTGCTTGGCTCCTTCACCTTTATCAAACCTCACTTCCAATTGCCCTCCTGGTGTTTCAATGTTAATTGTCACCGCACCTTTATTTAACCCTGTTTTAAAAGCATAAGCAATCGATGATGCAGTAACCCCCGTTCCACAACTTAATGTTTCATTTTCTACACCGCGTTCATAGGTTCTTACCTTTATTTGATTGCTCCCTATTATCTCAACAAAGTTGACATTGATACCTACTGATTTAAACTCATCGTTGTATCTTATTTTCCGAGCTGCTTCTATGATTTCAATATCATCCACCCGATCAGCGAAAACCACGTAATGTGGTGACCCTGTATTGAGAACAAACGCATCATTTCTACTTTCAATTACATTTACATCTTTCATCAACAACTCTACTCTCCCCTCCTGCCAAATGGCTTCATGAGGACCGTCTACAGCGACAAAACTTGTTTTCTGTCCATTGAATACATGTTTTCTTGCAGCAAAATCCACCAAACATCTGCCCCCATTTCCACACATTGTGCTTGGCTTGCCATCGCTGTTGTAATACACCATTTTGAAGTCAAAACCTTCAGCATGTTCAAGTAACATCAGACCATCTGCGCCTATACCGAATTTAGGGTGACACAAACGCGCCACATCCAAATGATTGTATAAATTTTGACGGTTATCGATGATAACAAAATCGTTACCTGTACCTTGGTATTTGGTGAATTCGAGTTTCAATGTTAGGGTAAATTAAGGATATAGATCATCATTTCATTGTCATTGATAGAAATGAAAGGACATGATTCCGGACAGAATTTTACTTCATAAACTGTTCCATCCATACGCAAGTATATTTTGTTGTTGACGAAGTAATAACGTATAGCATTTTGATCAACACCATAAAGCTTCAAAACTTTGTTGTCGTATGAAAATCCTCTAAAATTGACAGGTGATTTCCAAAATTCAACGTTCATTTGGGTTGCTGTCTTTTCCGTTGAGCCTGACTTGTTTTTTGTAAATACAGTTGCATCTGTTCTGACATTTGTATCAGAATAGTATTTCGATTGCTTCTTGGCTTCTTTTGATGCCGGAGCCTGATTGTTTTCGTTCTTAGGCAGATGTTTGTACTTATAAGCTCTGGTCGTTTCAACCTGATTGCTTAACATGAGATCACTTACAATTTCAGGTTTGATCAAATGCGCTAAAAGGAAAGTGGTGTCTTGCAATTTGATTTCAGAGAGCACTGTTTCCTGATCTTTGATGCCATCATAATCATTGTAAGTTTCTGCTGCGGCAACAGGCGATTCTATTAGACCATTGACATCCTCCATCTCGATGTTAACCGGCAATTCTTCCAATGCAGGATGCTCAAATTCTACTTCACTACTAGATTGTTTGTTTGCTGCAATGTCTTTAGGACTTGCAGTTTTACTTGTATCTGTGCCTAATTCTGTTGTCCAAGGTTGATTTTCGATCGGAGCTTGCTTTTCAGTTATAGCAACAGATTTTTCAGGTGTCAGATCTTGTTGTTTGATGACCACATAGAGGCCAACAAATAAAGCAATTACAGCAGCGGCGGCGTAGGTCATTTTCTTAGGCCAAATATTTTGCCCCCAAAACATATTGCCTTTATTGGCCTGAATATGGGCCTTTAAAGCGCGGCGTTCACTTTCTTTTATACCCTCAACCATGAGCTGATAGAATTCAAACTCTTGAGCCAATTCAGAATCATTGGCAAGCTTATTTTCAAAAGCAGCCTTATCCTCAACTGAAAGTTTGTTTTTCAGGTAAAGGTCAAATTCTTCGGTATGTTTAATTTCTCTTTTCAATTGCCAAGAAAATCTTGTTTCGAATAGGTATTCAGGAATAGTTCCTGAAGTTGTTTAAAACACTGGTGTTTTTTAGCTTTAGCCGTATCAGCATTGCTGTAATCCATTAATTCAGCAATGTCATTCATATCTCTGCCCTCAAAATAGAAATAATTCAATATCTGTCGGCACTTCTCTCCCATTTTATCCATCATTTTCACCACCAGATCCAGATCTTGTTTGTTGAATCTGTCAGGTGTGTCTGCCAGATTTTCAGTATGTGTGTCATCTAAATTTACCTGTTTGCCTTGTCTGTTGAGTTTTTTCAACCAAAGGTTTCTGCAAATTGCAAAAACAAACGTACTGAGTTTGGCTTTGAGCTCCAGCTCATTGTTGACGATCTTTTCCCAAACTGCAACACAAGCATCTTGTAATATGTCATCTGCATCTTCCGGTCTGCCACTATTTTTGATGATATAGTTCTTTATGGTCACGTAATTATCACTGTATAACTGTAACAAGGCCTGTCTGTCGCCTCTCCTTACGGCTAAGACCAGTTGCTCGTCATTTAATTTCTTTAAAATTGGCACCTTGGTGGAAGTTTAATACAAGTTAATCGAATTAGGTAAATGCTACGACGCGAAAATATTCGAAATTGCGTTACAAAACTAGTGAAAAAAGATTGGAACATCTTTTGAAAATACAAACAAGGAAAAATCATGATAAATATGAAAAAAGCATTAGGAATTTTTGCAATCGCCTTGGTCGGCGGACTCTTCGCTCTGGGCGTCAATCAACTGTTCGTTAGGTATTCTGAACCCAACAATTTTGAAGCCATGCAAAAAAAGCATGCAAAATTTGCGAGCTTGATGCAAGGCAATCCAGCCAATGTGGCTTTTGATTTTGTAGGTGTAGCTGAACTTAGTACACCAGCAGTGGTGCACATCAAATCTCATTTTGAATCCAAAATCAATTCTGCTCCAAAAGGTCAGGGCGGTCAAATCGACCCTTTCGATTTCTTTCGCGACCATGGTTTTGATTTCAATGTACCACAAGGTCCCGGTATGGCAACCGGCAGTGGAGTTGTTATCACACAAGATGGTTACATCGTCACCAACAATCACGTTATAGACAATGCTTCAAAAATTGAAGTGACCCTCAACGACAAACGAACTTTCATTGCCGAACTTGTAGGAACAGATAAAACCACTGATCTGGCACTTTTGAAAATCGATGAAAAAAGCCTTCATTTCATGGCTTTTGGCAATAGCGACAACACCAAAGTGGGTG
>DASWYG010000122.1:0-6355 GCA_036405075.1 Bacteroidia bacterium
CCTGATAAAAGTTTGAATAAAATGAATCCCCTTGAGAAATCCAATTACCATAGCCATAAGAAAACAGAAATTCCCCAATAGAATCAATAGAAATTACATCAGCTTTCACCCATTTCTGTTCTTTCAATGTATCAAATTGACCCTTTAAATAACTATAACGAAAAATGTTGTTATTTACCTTATCAGCTACCAAACCATTCAAGCTATAAAAATGTACAGTCGTTTCATCAAAATAATTGTATGCCAACCTATTTCCGAATGAAAAATAACGGATAGAATCCTTAGAGATCCCTTCAGTTGAAATTCCCATCCCATAACCTGATTTTGGTAGCAATAACAATAGAAACAGCAATGTTCTCATGACATATTTTAATCATTCACACGCCCTCACCAAAAGTAAGCAAGTTATTATCTGGATCCAATAAAGCAAACTCTTTCTGTCCCCAAGGCTTGAGACTCAATGGACTGTTGGGGTGTATGGCCACCTCGTTGTTTAGCAACGATTGATAAAATCCATCAATGTCATTGCAGCGAATGTATACCTGCCCATAATTTTCAGAAGGATTCAAGTCTTTGAATTCAAAAAAATGTATTTCGATATTATCTTTTTGCAATATCAGATAAGCTTCAAAATCGCTCACCATTGAGAAGCCTAATTGTTGTGTATAATAAGCCAGAGTTTGTGCCTTATCGCGCATGGGCAGCTTGGGGCAGACAGTGTTCAACATGTTTTTAATTCCCAAATATAAGTATATAAAACCTAAAGTGTTTCATTTAAAAATCTGTTGATCATACAAATTATACATCATACATATCATCTATTATTTTGACATAAGACAAACAGTAATTGAGTCAAGAATCGTGGATACAATTCAATTTACAAAATGAAATAATTTTTTTCATGAAACACCGTTCTGCTTTTAAAGCATTCAAACAACATTGAGTCTTTCTTCCATTTTCCAATACTTTGATAAAATCAATTATTGAATTTAAATTTGCTAAAACCATCATAAATTATGAAACATCTTTTCCCATTGTTTTATTTCATCAGCAGCTCACTAAGTGCTGCCTCAGACTCAGCCAAATGGGATTACAGATTCAAAGGAGTAGATTTTAAAATCGGATACTCTGAGATATACAATAAATTTGATCAATCAAAAGCCCTACTGCTGGCTGTTACACCAGATGAAACAGAAGGTAAATTTCTTTTTGAAAACATATCCCTAAACTCAAGGAATCCCTATCATTACCCCATTAGAATGCACTTAAGTGCTGTATTGGCCAATAACAATGGGAATGTAAGACGGCTTTTCAAAAAATCTGAATTGTGTTTTGGACTAACATTTGAAACACAAAGCCAAAGAACCCTCAGAAAAAAATTCTCCAATATTCAATACAGCATAAACCCCGATCATTCAACTAAGGCAGAACTTGAATACACTTACCAAAGTCAAAGTATAGAATTGGGGTATCAGTTTGCAGGAAGACCATTTTTAAAGCAATTTGCATTGTTTGGTGGCATTAATGCAGCTTTTGGCATCAATACTTACAAACAAATTGTAATGAATGCATTTTACAACGATATTGACCCTTATATCCCTCATCCAAGCATCAATGCAGGATACTTTTCTTCCTATGCCAATTTAGGCATCAAATACAATTTCAGTTGTGACCTCAATTTTTTCTCTCAATATGAATCGGGATTCCATATCTATGGAAAACCAATAACCGGATATGCTCACTTCAATGCAATCGTTTTTGGTATACGCTACAAATTCCTTGATGAACAAGATCAGAAAAATTACAAACAGAGTATTTTCTGGTGAAAAAGATTTGAGTAGGGTTATGATTTAAATTGTGCTCAAAAATTATAAGGCTTCATGCCTTTGCTGCACTTGCTGGCTACTTCTTCAATACGCTTTTGCCTGGTTTCAGGTCGTTTGGCCATTACTATCCATTGCAAAATGGCTTTTCGAATTGATTTACTCAAACCCATAAAAAACGTTTCCGAGCCCTTAGCTGCTTTAAAAGCCTTTTTAAGGTCTGTCGGCACCACAAGCTCCTCTACCTCATCCAGAATTACCCAGGAGCCGTTTTCCTTGGCAATTTCAACACTTTGAATACCGGCCGGTTTCATCAATCCCTGTTCAGTCAATTTTTGTATTTTTTCTTTGTTGATCTTTGACCACACACTTTTAGGTTTGCGCTTACTGAAATATTGTATTGACCGATTCTCATCCAATTTTTTCTGCACACTGTCTATCCATCCAAAACACAAAGCCTCGTCAACTGCCTCAGTATAAATAATACTCGGTATTTTTGTTTGTTTCCTATAATACACCAACCAGATAGAATCTTTGGATAAGTGGTGTTGCTCCAACCACTCCCTCCATTCCTGACGACTTGATGGTATAAAAAGCTCTATTTCCTTTTGCATTTCTTAATACAAATTTAAGCACCAAATTGTCTTAAATGATGATCCAAATGTTTCCATTGCATCACGGCCCATTCAATTGGTTGTAATGGTCCAAAAAAAGCATGATCATTTTTGTTGCATTTGTCAGGACCACCCTCTGAAAAAGCCTTTATGCCTTGAATCAACTTTGCCTTTTCCAATTCAAAATCCGGATTGCCTTTGATGATGTAATCTTTGTCGGTGGTACTGTTCTTTGGAAATGGTTTATCACCAAAATAAGACTTTTTCAAGAGTTTGCCCAACAACCTTAACGCAAAACCAAGCGATTTAGGCTTGTGCTTCCCTAGTGCCGTATCCAACGATGCATTGCAATGAGCCAACATTTGATTGACATTCATTTTTCCCCATTGTCTGTTTGCCTTTTCTGATAAATTTTCTAAGCGGGCTAAAATACTCGCCGCATCTTTTGGATTGAATAAATTGTTCATGATTCGATTTAATAAACTTGATGCAATACTAAATCTGTTCATTGACAGCCCATTGTCAGGGGTCTAAAACATCAATGAAATTTATCGAAATACATTTGTAAAGTCATATCATGCGGTTTGAATTTCTCATCCAAAACACTTAATTGACTGATTCTGTCTAACCTGAAATACCTGAATGTTTTCCTCAATCGACACCATGCCACCAACAACCAACTTTCATTGGTACTCAACAAGGCAAATGGCTCTATCAAACGCACAGTGCTTACTTGATTCTCGTTTGTATACTCTATTCTCGACAAATAATAATTTGTCAATGCATATTGTAGATCTGACAGATAATTGCTGTTGACATCATGATCTGTATACCCTTTAAACTTGGTTCTATCCGACAACAGATTTACTTTTTCTTTCATGTTGTGCTTAAGAACTGCTTTTATTTTTTCAGTCGCCTCAGAATAATCACGGATAAAAGATTTGTCTTTGCTCTTTAAGACCAATTGTTCAGCCAATATCAATGCATTTGCCTGATTTTCCGTAAACATCACCGGAGGAATTCTGTAACCTTCCACCAAAGCATAACCTTTGCCATCAACGGTTTCTAAAGGAACTCCTGCTTGTTCCAATGCCCTCATATCACGGTATATGGTTCTGACACTCACTGAAAACTTCTTCGACAATTCAGTTGCTGTTAACAGTTGCTTGGTTTGCAATTTTGTTAGAATGGCAATCAATCTGGATAAACGTTTGGTGTCATTGTCAAGCATTGTAACTGTTTTTAGGTTTCAAAAATAAGTTTTAATCACCAATGCCATCATTGAAATCAGTAAAGCTAAAACAAAGAATATTACAATTTGATTCTTACTTCTTGCACCACTTAACAGCTTGATCCTACTTTTTGAATCCTTTTTAGGTTCAACATTAAAATGCTCTGCATTAATAAACTCCGGGCCATTTACCAATTCACCCTCAAAATTGAAGCAAAACATACGCTTGTCCCAATCCCAAACCTTAAAATAGTCTCTTTCCAGGCTAAGCTTCTCAATACCATTATAAAAATCCCATGAAATACCCTTACTACTCAAATTCCACAAACAATTGCCTTCTTCATCTAACATCGATATTTCAAATGCGCCATGTATCAAGTAATTTGAACCTATTTGATAAAGCCCCAAGCATGTGACCACATCAGCTTTTACTTTCCAATTAAGATTTAAATCAGGCAAACTCAAACAAAAAACACTGTCAGCACATGACACTAAAACGCATTCATCGCACATCAAAACAGTGAGGTCAGAAACGCCTGTTGCTTCTCCTGTTGCTCCTAATAAACAAGCGCTCACGGGAGATTCCTGCATCAAACCATTTTCATTCACATACTTAAAATAATCGATACCTATATAGGCATGTATAACCGTTGGATCGCCATTTAAATAATGGTTGAAGTAATACAAGAATCCGGCTTGTCCGGTCTCCGGATCAATTTGATCAACCGGAAAGAAATCCATTCTTCTATCATTGATTGAAAGACTGTAAGCCGGTTTGTATTCAATATACCTCATCCAATTCAAAAGTATGAATTCTATTTGAATTTATGATTTGTCAAATTAAACCAATAAAAAAAGCCCGACTTTCATCGGGCCCTTGTAAAACCTATTCTATTTATCTCTTATTTCTTCAAATCAAATCGATCGGCATTCATCACCTTCACCCAAGCTTGTATGAAATCTTTGACAAACTTCTCTTTGGCATCGTTACTTGCATATACCTCTGCCAAAGCTCTGAGTTCAGAGTTCGATCCAAATATCAAGTCGACTCTGGTAGCTGTCCATCTCAGTTCGTTGGTCTTCCTGTCTCTGCCTTCAAACTCTTCATTCGATCCATTCAATGGTTTCCAAACAGTGTTCATATCCAACAGGTTCACAAAGAAATCATTGGTCAACACACCCGGACGAGTAGTGAATACACCAAATGCAGAGCGGTTGTAATTGGCATTCAATGCACGCATTCCACCCACCAATACAGTCATTTCAGGAGCAGTTAAATTCAACAATTGTGCTTTGTCTACCAACAATTGCTCGGTTGAAATGGTAAATGGCGTTTTCAAATAATTGCGGAAACCGTCTGCCATTGGTTCCAATACTTCCATGTTTTTAATATCTGTTTGTTCCTGAGTGGCATCCATTCGCCCCGGAGTAAATGGAACCGGTATGGCGAATCCGGCATCTTTTGCTGCTTTCTCAATTGCTGCCGATCCTGCCAGTATGATCATATCGGCCATGGATACTTTCTTGGTTTTAGATTTAGCATTGAATTCTCCCTGAATTTTTTGAAGTGTTTTCAATACCACATCCAATTGTTGAGGATTATTAGCTGCCCAGGTTCTTTGAGGCATCAATTGAATTCTGCCACCATTGGCACCGCCTCTTCTGTCAGAACCTCTGAAGGTTGAGGCTGAAGCCCATGCTGCACTGACCAAATCACTCACTGACAATCCTGATTTCAAAACTTGTGCTTTCAAATCAGCAATGTCTTTGCTGTCTATCAATGCATGATTGACTGCAGGAATAGGGTCTTGCCAAATCAATTGTTCCTTTGGAACTTCAGGTCCCAGATACAATAAACTTGGACCCATATCACGATGTGTCAGTTTGAACCAAGCTCTTGCAAATGCTTCATCAAAAGCCTTTGGATCTTCCATGAATTTTCTGGAAATTTTTTCATAAACAGGATCAAACCTCAACGACAAATCGGTGGTCAACATGGTAGGTAAATGGTATTTGTTGCTGTCAAATGCATCTGGAATGATCTTATCAGTGGTTTTTGCCACCCATTGATGCGCACCTGCCGGACTCTTGCTCAATTCCCATTCATATTTGAACAATATTCTGAAGAAATTATGACTCCATTCAACCGGTGTATTGGTCCAGGTAACTTCCAAACCGGATGTAATGGCATCTTTTCCTTTACCTGTATTGTAAGTACTTTTCCAACCCAAACCTTGTTCTTCAATTGGTGCAGCCTCAGGCTCCGGACCAACATTGGTGGCAGGTCCGGCACCATGGGTTTTACCCAATGTATGTCCACCTGCTATCAAAGCAACAGTTTCCTCATCGTTCATACCCATTCTGGCAAATGTTTCTCTGATGTCTTTTGCAGCAGCCAAAGGATCGGGGTTACCATTTGGACCTTCGGGATTCACATAGATCAATCCCATCTGAACAGCGGCCAATGGATTCTCCAATTTACGACCCTCTGCATAACGTTTGTCTTCAAGCCATTTCTTTTCTGAACCCCAATACACATCGGTTTCAGGTTCCCAAACATCAGCCCTGCCTCCTGCAAATCCATAAGTTTTAAAACCCATGGTTTCCAAAGCAACATTGCCGGTCAATATCATCAGATCGGCCCAAGAGATTTTATTGCCATACTTTTGTTTGATTGGCCACAGCAA
>DASWYG010000123.1:0-7854 GCA_036405075.1 Bacteroidia bacterium
ATGTGCCGTATCTTCATCAAACCATTTAACCGGATCTCTTTTTTGCATGATCTCTACTTTGAATCTATCATCTGTACAAAAATAATTGTCTATCTTGACAACACTCTTTATTTCATCGGAGCGGCGCAAAACAAATGTATCGTATTCGATTGAGCAGATTCCTGTGTATTGAATTGTATAAATCCCTGATTTCTTTAAAAACCTTTCATGACTGGTACTTCCATCATTCCACAATACATTTCCAATTGAATCGGGGATACTTATTTTTATGGAATCACAAATCAACGAATCGTTAAAATTCAGTTGAAAATACTTTCTTAAGGATATATTCACAGTATCCGAACATTCATTTCCATTCATATCTGAGACCTTTAAAACATAATCACCCTTTTGTATCGGCTTTTTTAGTTTTGGATGAGCTATATTACTAGGCCCATCAATGGCATTGACTGGCGTCCATTTGTAGCGATAAGCATTACAGCTTGCACCGAGTGAAGCAGGTTCATTTCCTCCTAACTTAAATTCACTTTCACTGCACATGACGGAGTCTTTTCCTGCATCAGCGATTAAAACGCCTTGACCAAAATACACATCATCAATCGCGAAATCATTTCCACCAACCTTAGGATTCAAGAGTTCTAAACTGATTTGTGCTGTAGTCGCTGTTCCTGAATTCCAAGTCCCTTGTATACTGTCCCAAAAATTTGAAATGTTGTTCACTTTTTTTAAAGGGCTAATTGATACTCCATTTACGGTTAGTCGAATATTGGCTTCAGGATTACCGGATTTATTCATACTTGAATACCAAAGACTACAAGTGTATTGTTTACCTTTTTCTACCTTAACGGTTTGATTGAATTGCCAGACATAAGCAGAGGCATTTCTAGGATCTATGTACAAATAATGCCCATTCTTTGTATTGGTACTATGATCAAAATCCACCTCATCTAAATAAAAAGGCTGAAGCTTTGTAAGTGGTTGCCAGATGAACATCGAATATCCCTTCCAGGGGTAACTCATATCTGACAATTTATTGACGGGATTGAACACAAAACAATGTTTACTGGTATCTTCAAAGTCCCCATTTACAATTAAATTATCGATCTTACATGTGTTCTGTGCTAAAATTCCACCTTGAATAAAGTGGCAAAAAAAACAAACAATAGTAATATATGTGATTTCATATACTCTAGATTAGCTTTACAGAATTAAATGCAAATTAATCAATTCAATTCAAAATTCTACACTAACGCCAACCACAACGTTGTTCTTTTCGTTTTTAAGTATAGATGAATGAATCCAAAGCCATACATCAATCACTGATTCTTAGTATTTTATTATATCCAACCAAATTAATTATAGAACATCGATTTGACAATAATTTTCATTCACCGAGCCCAATTTCATTAATAGAAATGACAAAAAGAGGTGAGGGAATCTTGTCAAACTTTGGCTTACCTGATTAAGGGACAGTAGTTGCAAACACTAAAACATGAACTGAGTAAATGCCAAATTTAATTGATATTTTTTTCGTTCTGCATAATCCATAAAAACAAATTTAAATAGTATTTCAATCAATACAATTCACATTCAAAATTTGAATAGACAGTTCGAATATGAACAAAAACTCAATTTTTATACTAATCCATACTACGGCAAACTTATAATTCATCTCAAAATCAAACTCGAAATAGTTTATAAAAACTTGTTTTTCTTTAACAATTTGCAGAAATTAGTTTCAATTTTGAATTAGAATGATCTAATTTCAGGAATGGCAAATATGTTATTTATCTTTCTGAATTAACCAGCAAAAGACAAAATAATTTGGTTTTATTAATTTCAACACAAACTGTTGCAGATATAAATGATTGCCTCCGAATAAAACAACCTTACTCTATCAACACTTTCACAAAATACATCTCTCCCGCTGCGCAAATTTTCACTACATACAAACCATTGCAGCATGATGTTAAATCGAGTATATTGTCTTGATCATTGATGATGCTGTTTTTGCTATAGACGACTTGTCCGGTATGGTTGTATACCACCACATCGTATTCACTTGCCAGGGCCTCATCGCAATGCATGAAGAAAATGCCTGATGATGGGTTCGGATATAGCATCACCCTTGATGCGTTCATCAAAGAGGTGATATCGCTGTTGTTTGATTTTACCTGCACTATGGAAGTATTGGTGACAACCGGTTTATTGAGATCGAAATAAATGTATGCAGTGTTGTTCACTTGCTCGCCTTGCTTTAAAGTGCCTTTGGTGTAGATACTGAAAGTAAAAAAACCCTGACTACCTTTTTCGTCCTGACTTTTAGGTTTTAGCATTATGTTTTTAAAGGTCACGGTCAATACCCTTCCTGATAAACTGACTGTGGCTGGATGGCTGTAGCCAATGATAGCAAAGGTTTCTGGCACCAATGATGTACTTAGTGTATCCACCAATACGATGTCATAGGCATCGTCTTTGCCTTCGTTTTGAAACCCAATGTAATACTCCAATTTTGTGCTTTTTGTTGGTAGTATGGTTTCCGCATTGCACTCTTTGTGATTGGGGTCGAAACTGTATAAGACTTCGCGACACAATTTGACATTGTTGTCACTACTGTCTTTTTCAGGAAAATTGATGTAAGACTTGAATGTTGAACATATCACTGTGTCGGGTTTGATCACCGATGTGTCCATTTGAGCATAAAAACGAATACTGCGTCTTTCGCGATGATCCAAATCATATATCTTACCATTGGCTGTAAAGCCAGAGTAATAAATCCCTGCAATTGAACAACTGTCAATTGTGAGTCGGGGGTCGGTTTTGAAATCTATGCTGGCTGAATCGACAGGATAGCCGCTGTTTTCAATATATGCATCTATGATGACACGTGAGTTCCAGCGCACACGACTAGCACCTAACAATTCTACTTTGTAGTCGTAGTGATTTGGACCTTTGATCGGCAATTTTCTAGTGAAACTCGTATCGGTTTTAGTGATATTAAAAGACGGAATTGAGCAATTTGAAATCATTCCGGGTGCTGAGAGTTGGTATGTTCCTTTGTCTACAAAGAATTCATATTGTCCATTTTTACCTGTATTGACTGTTGATTGATTTGTACTCGATTTGATTGTGATGGGGTAATTGCGCAATGCTTTTTCCTTATTGTTGAAATTGCAATTTGAATCGAGATCAAGAAAGGCTGAACCATCAATTCTAGCACCCAAACCTGTGGTCAATTCAAGCATTTTGTTTTGTTTATGATCCCTCACATAAACGCCGTATTTGCATACCATGGGTGGACTCCACACCGTTCCCATTATGTTGTTCTTTACTATGCTGGTCCAAACCGAATCACCAGGGCATAACACATTGAACCACCAACTGCTCACATAATCGTTCCATTGCCATATCACATTCCCTCTCCATACTTGTATGAATTTTGAAGAAGAACTGGGCTGATTTTTGGGAATCCCGACCGGTTTTACCTGACGGCTCCGGATCAGATGATCGCTGAATTCGAGTAGCTCAAAATTGTCTACTTGCACAGCATGAATGTGATCGTTTGTGCCATCGATTCCATAGAACAAATACTTCTTAAATGCAGTATCGGTATTTCTTATCAGTGTATCGTTGTCGTCCAAATAAGCGAAGCCTATACATGACTGATCATTGGCCATATTGATATCGGTCATTAATAAGCGGTGTTTACCGGTAACAATTTGAAAGTTAGATGCCCATGCAGCTTCAATGCTGACCACTTTATTGAATTTACTTGTTTTATCATTGTAGCTTAATATGCTTCCTCCATCAACAAAAGGCTTACCGGTTACAAATTGACAGATGTACAAGTTCTGAACTGTGGCACACACATTTCCAAAATAGAAGCTCGAATCAAAAGTACATCCCGGTAAAGTGTCCCAAATCCCATTTTTGTACTCCAAAAAACCAAAGTACTTTCCTATGGGAGCGGCATTTCCATTAAAGCTCGCTATTCTGCCACTACAGAGGATTCTGTCTCCCCATTTCGTTAAATCAACAGTGCTGCCAACTATACTGATTTTATTCAACGCAGTCCAATTACTACCATCCCATACTTCAAAAACTTTTTCATACCCGCTAAATTGATGAAGGACAAAAACAAATGGGTAAGAAGAAGTATGACGTGTGTAATCATTGCCGGTTTCAGCTGATGCAAGTGTTGATGAGAACTGTGATGACATTTCCTTGTAAGTGGCATAATGCTGCGCTTGAGACAAATGACACATTAAAAAGAAAAACAAGAAAAGTAATTTTGTTTTCATTGCTGATGATCCTTATAAGATGCAAGTTAGCGATGATGATCGACCAGAAAAAGCAAATCAAGTTCTAAACATTAAATTTGACACTTTATTGACTTGCGACTAACACACATTTTAACTAATAGCATTAGTTATGACAAGACTTTGAGGGATACCATACCAAGTTGTACTTAATCATTCATTAAAACAAAGAAGGATTAGTTAAATAGCTAACAGGTGTTTATTTGAAAAAAGAAATAAAAAAAGAGTCCGGTATTTGATAAAATCCAAAATAAATAAGGATTTAGCCTCCGCCAGTTTCGCAACCTTCTAACGTCTTTAAAATTACTTTTAAAAATCCCACGAGGGTAAAAAAGCCTGATTTTGAAGAGCGGTTAAGCCGTAAGAAAAAAGGTGTTAATTTTTCAAATAATGACCGGACTCAGGTGCAAAAGTAATGCTATTTCGCGACTTTGTAAAACTTAGATCAGGTTTGGTGATTTTTTATTTTTATCAAGAAAATTGAATCGAATTACCCCACATGCATGACCATCGAATTCAGTTCATTTCTACTCCTTTTTTTAAATTTCTACTCCCTACCCTTTTGAAAATTTATAAATGCTTCATTTCACTCTCACTCTTCCTTCTCCATGAACCTTGAAAAGCCTGTGTATGGCCGAAGTTCAGTCAGGTCAAAGTCTATCCAACCTTTTATCACCAAAGGCAATTGACTCAACAATTGCTTCGCTTCATCCTTGTTTTCACATTCTAAAAGGAGTACCGCCTGCTTATTTTCAGTGAAATAAATTTCTCTCAATTTGTCAGTGAGCATCAATCTGTATACCGCTTGAGCTTCTTCCTTAAGGGTCATGGCTTCATTGGCCCAATCAATGGTCTGCAGTTCTTTTTCAATTGCCAGTATCCTCATTTTAACTTTGATTTCTTGCTTTAACAAACGATAAAATGCAGCGATTCACATCTTCTTCAGTGGTTGCCCATGAGCAGACACTGATGCGTATAACTTTTTCATCGAACCATATTGAACCACCGCACCAGCACTCTCGCAAAGTCTGTAAGTTCTTAAGCGTCATTTCCGTTTCGGCATCTGTTTCGCAAGCCACCAAAACTTGATTGAACACAACTTCATTCAACACCCTGAAGCCATTTTTCTTTAAGCCTTCAGCAAATTGCCTGGCCCTCTCGTGTAAACCCAAAACCATTTCATCAATTCCTTGTCTGCCCAAATATTTCATGGTGGCCCAAAGTTCAATGGCCCTTGCTCGTCTCGACATTTCAGGTGTGTAAAGCATCCCGTCGCGATTGTCGCCATACACAATGTAAGAGCCCGATGCTTGCAATGCCGACACCAAGGCTTCTTTGTCTTTGCACAACACTATACCACTGTCATAAGGCATATTCAGCGTTTTGTGACCGTCTACAGACCACGAATCGGCTTTTTCTATGCCTGAGGTCAAGTGCTCGAGCTGAGTCGAACCTGCAGCCCACAAACCAAAAGCACCGTCTATGTGAATCCAGGATTTGGCCTCATTGGCGATCTCACATATTGCATTGAAATCATCAAATGAACCTGAGTTTACATTGCCGGCTTGTAGAATGAGTATGGTACTTTCATCCAAAGCAGGCAGATCATCTACCAATATTCTTCCCTGATCATCTACCTCAACCCACTCTATGTTGTCTTTTCCAAATCCAAGCAGCGCAATGGCTTTCAATACGGCACTGTGCGCATGCTTTCCGGCCACAATGCGAATTTCAGGTGCATCCCTGAACCCTTTTGAATTGAAGTCCCAGTTCAAGTTCTGAAAGATCCGGTATCGGGCAGCTGCCAGTCCGGCCAAAATTGCCATAGAAGTACCGCTCACAAAACCGGCAACAGTGGAATCAGGCAACTTAAAAAGCTGTTTCAACCAATTTTCTACAACTGTTTCAAGTTTAGATGTGATGGGCGAAGTGACATACAAAGGGGTATTTTGATCCCAGAAATCGTTCAACCATTTAACGGCAAGTGCGGCAGGCACAATGCCTCCGTTTACCAGTCCAAAAAACCTGCCGCCAATTTGTGCAACCGTGGCGGGTGAACCATATTGATGAAGCATTTCTAAAATCATCTTTGCATCATTGCTGTTTTCAGGCAATGGCTCATCGAATACGCGAAGATTCTCAAGTGCTTCATCGGTAGGATAAACATTTCTTTCTGTTACCTTATCGGCATAATCATACGCATAAACCTTAGCTTGCTCGAAGATGGTTTTATCCATCATTTCTTGCTGCATTTGTTTTTGTAATTTCTTTTCGGTCATTTTGTTTGAATGATTCATTGTTGGGATTACCAAAGATTCATTCACGAAAGTAAAGCATACAGGCTGTTTACCAATAAAAACCGACCATTCTAAAGGCGCATAGCTTTGAACAAGTTTTACATGATGATATCAACAAATGGGTGTCGAAGGCTGATTGGTCAGGGATAAGGGAGTATGTCTAAAATGAGAAAATTGTTTCAAAGCTTATCCAAAAATCTTGAAATGCGTTGCAATACATCTTCAAACTCTGGTTGACCTTGGTAGTAAAGTGCCTTTGTTTCTTTGAATCTTGACGTAAAATCAGATCTAATCTCGTGTGATGACAACAAGAAAGCTTCATTTTGAGCAATTGGAATTTCAAAGTCTGCTTTAGGAAAGCGCTTTTTCTTATGTAAGAAGTATTCCTTAGAGCCTATAAAATCAAGAACATCTTTATTTTCTAACAAACAATATACATCATAGTATTGGCGCATAAAATTTACATTTCTTATACTTTTTGATTGTTCATTTCGAAATTTGGTAGCAATGGTTTGTAATTTCTCAACAATAGTAAATCCCGGATGATAGCAAATAACATCTATGGCTCTATTATCAATCACTTCAACGTTTGATTCCAGTGATTTATCATAAGCCCAAGAACCTACTGTTAAAGGAGCATTGGGTGTAACATCATCGAATCCTGCTTCTAAAAGAATCCCCTCTTTTACACCTTCCACTTTATTAACGTTGTTGTTGTAAAACAATCGTATGCCTCCACTTCTATAGCACTCTTTATCATCGAAAGCTGTATCTCTTTCTACAGATATGATCCCAGGAATTTTAATTTCTTTTGCCAACCAATCATAAAACTCCATTCGCTTTCTTGCATTATTGTCCTTACAATTATTAGGATTTTCATTGATCCCCAAAGCACCGGGGGGTTTGATATGTATATCGATGTCCTCAGAGAAACGATGTATGATTTTATATCCTTTTGACAGAGATGTGCCACCTTTTAGTTCAAACTCAAAACCCTGACTTTTTAAACCAAACAATACGTGCATGATCCAATAATCCTTCTCAATTAATCCGGCTTCAATTCCTTTTTCCTCGGCTAAAATATTTAACAGAGAAACAAAATCTTTATGTTCATGCAGGAATTGATTCATGAGTTGATGATGTGTTTGAATATTTTCTTCGTTTTTATGTTTCCAAACTCCATAACAGTACGTTTTAATTTATTGCGCGGCATTTGTTTGGCCTTAGCAAGCAACTTA
>DASWYG010000124.1:0-10097 GCA_036405075.1 Bacteroidia bacterium
ATGAAAACTCTGTCCATTTTTTCTCGCATTCTCATCTTGTTCTCTTTGTCTATACCATTATTTGCAAGTGGACAAACACTAGAGGTGATGAAATCTCCCTGTAATTATAAAATCAAAAGTAAAAGCATTGGTAACATTTTATATGTCTTGGACCAATCTCAAAAATTATGGGCCTTCAATTTAATTTCAAAATCATCTGAACTGATCAGTAACAATATTAGACAAGCTGATTTTTCTGACAGTGGTGTTTATTTCATTAAAAATGAATCAAACAACAACATTAAATTTCTCTATTACCATCAACCTGGCCAAACTGCTGTCAATTCAATACAAATTTCAGATAGCACTTTATACAATCAAAGAGAGATAAGCATCTATAAAAACACCGCTGTGGTTGGCGGGTATTTGAATAAAAAATACAAGGTATTTGAATTCAATGGAGCTTCCAACACTGCTCAATCATCTTCAGGCAGCTTGTACCCAATGATTGATGTGTTCAAACTCAATGGAGAAATTGCAGGGGTATACATAGAAAATGGATATACCATCGTAAGAGATAAAGATCAAGTTCAAAAATTCAAATACGACACAAAACAAAAATGGAATCGAATTCTCTCAACTGAGCAAACCATTCTGTTTACTGCCAATAACAGAGCTTTTGTAGCGCATGATCTGAACAAATTTGATATAAACATTCTCGGCAATTTCAATGATGTCTATTTCCTTGAGAGTAGCTTGAGCCCTCAAGGCAGAGGATTTACAGATTCATTTATATTTGGTATCAAACAAGTGAACACAAGGTATCCGGAATTTACTTATTCCTTGAGCCTTTATTCACCTTATGAACTGAAGGAGGTGCCTATACCTGAAAGTTTTAAGCAACCAATCTTTAGTCATATCAGTGGCAATGGATTCCATCATGTAGTTTGGAACTATGAGCATGGTTTCGAATTGGCCAGATTAAAACCTGGAGACACTCTAAAAGCCATCAATGAAATCAACAAGGGTCGGGGAAGTTCGCTCACATCATTGACACAAATTTACAACATAAAAGATACTCTCTATTTTCTTGCAACAAATGGTTCCGGTAAAAACCATTTGTACAGAATCATTGACAATCAAAGTGAGTCTCTTTTTCCTATCAATGGTCTATCAGGAATAGCCGGTCATTTTAATGGTGAATTGTATTGGTTCAATTTCAACAACGATTCAATTTACATCAACAAACGCAATTTGTCGAGCCTTGAACCAGAGCCAAAAGGCAAGCCTTTCAAAATCAGCAAAAATGGAATTGAATGGCATAGAAATGTCTATTTTAATTACTTAAATACACCCTATGAAAGCTGGCAATATTATCTACAAAATGGCAACGTTATTACAGATAAAAAAGGCAACGTTATTTTTAGCAGTTTGTTTACAACTCCTGAAGGTGGAGAAAACACCATGATCGCTCATTCTGACACTGATCATACAAGTAAATGCTATGGAAGTCCTTTGATTGTTAAATACAATTCAAATGGTGATCTCTTATGGTACAATTCCATTGCCGGTTCAAACAATTTATTTGTTTATAATCAACAAATCAGTTTAGACGATGATGGCAATGTTTATATTGCCTCTACTTGTTTCGACAGTGCAAGATTTGGCCCATTTCAGTCGCCATATCCCCGTTCTGCTACCTATATCTGCAAACTCAACAAAGACAATGGCCATGTTGAATGGGTGAAATTTACCAATCCAACCTACTACACCAATACGGTTGAAATCACAGCTCTCGAAGTAAAAGGTTCCAACATTTATGTAGGTATCAATTGTGGAGGCATGGAGTATGTAGCATTTGGTGAATGGCTATCAAACAACACCTATCCTTTTCCCATCATCATGAAATTGGACACAGCCGGCAATCATCTTTTCAGCAAAGTTGTACCCAGTGAATTGCCCAAAGTGATCAATTACGTGCAGGCTATAAAACATGCACCTGAAAGTAATGATGTATATGTACTCGTATCCCAAGGAGAATACAATGCACAGGCAACTTGCGAGTACTATGGCTTTCAAAACAAGATCATGCGAATGAATAGAAATGGTGAATTTTTAAGTCACAAGACCTTTGGAGGAAGCGACATCAATCTTGCAGATCAATTGCTCATCACACCATACAATCAACTGTTTACTGCCGGATATTTTCGTGGCTCATTTCAATCGGGTAAGTTCAGTTTAAGTTCAGATTATGACAACAAATCAATGTGTCACAAAAATGTTGGCTATTGGTCCAAATTTCAATTGATGAGTGGTAACATCATTCCCGGAGGATTACACAGTTTCAATGTGAAAGAATTCTATCCATTTGATATTTCCATGGATGATAGAAACATTTATGTATTTGGAGTAGAATACAGCGATAAAAGCTGGCAAACTTGCATCAAAAAGATGGATCATTTCGGCAAACTTCTGGCCAGCAAAAACTTGCCATTCAATTTGGGTAGTCCTTTGGGCAATACGATACAACCTAAGTTTACCGTAACGGATTCTTTCTTCTATTTAAGTGCAGGACAGGTTACACGTGTGGCCCCCTATAACAATTACCCTGTCAATAAGGCTTATTGTTCCTTTTTCAAAATGGACAAATTCTCGGGTTGGGAAAAGATAGACGATGAATTTGAAGCCGAATACGAATCAGGAGAATTGATCGTTTCACCTAATCCTGCAAGTGATTACATTCAACTAAAATTTGCAGAAGGTCAATACTTTAAATCGTGGGAGCTCATTGATGCACAAGGTAGAAAAGTAGCTAATGGTGAATTTGATTCCGAGAGCTTACACACGATCAATCTACAATACATTGCTCCCGGCTGTTACACACTATTGCTTGGTGGCAATGGCTCAAAATACATCAAAATAGTGGTTCAATAAAGCGCTTATAACACTTCATTTGCCGATTTTAACCACCACATATAGTCATCATGGTTGACTATCTCAAGCCCCCTTTTTACTCTGCTTTTGTCCTGTTTAAATTATCCCTATACATTCAAAGTTCATTATTAATTTTATACAAAAACAAACGATCAATCTAAATTCCCAAATACTGAAATAACGTTTGTCCAAATAGAACAACCTAATACCTAAACGATATCCATTTATATCTTAAAAATCCATTATATTTGATAAATTTGTTCTAAAATGAGAAAACTATTGCTGATATTGATGTTGGTAATTACAGAGACCACAATTGCTCAATCAGGCACTTGGACATATACCAATACGTATACCAATACTTTACACACTTACCTATACGACAAGCATTTGGCACTTTTTGAATCTACGGGCGATCCTGATTTTGTTTCACATGTTTTTTACTTAGACCTTAAATCAGGAAACCTTAAATCCATTACACCTTATATGATGCGCTTCGGGAGTATCACACAAAACCAATATCATGTTTATTTCATTAAAACTTCCTTTTCAGGTGCATATAGGTATTATACATTGATGAGATTGAATTTACTCAATCAACAGATGGACTCTGTGATGATGGCCGAGGATCTGATTGTATCCAGTCCCTTGCCAACTTATTGTCTTACTGAAAATAAAAGCATTTACTTTATTGGATTTAAAGACAACCAATATTCTCTGAATATTAGTGATAGCAATATGCTTGTCGCTCGAAAGATCCGCAGCACATTAAGTCAAATCAGCAATCCCTTCGTGTATCAAGAAAATCCATACTATTTTGTTTCCAAAAACAGAACTTATCGAATTGCCGACTCTTCCGGCAATGTATTCGGTCCGGTATTTTCTCAAATACCAACAATGAGAAAAAAAGGTAATGAACAAATTGTCTTTATCGACGATCGAAAGGTTTTCAGAACAACTGACATGGTTCAGTTTGACAGCTTCTATTGTGATGCCACTCCTTTGTTCATAAACGATTCAATGTTGGCCAGTTTGAGTGGAACTTACGACTCCGGTAATGCCTCAAAAGTATATCGTGTTGTGCCTCCTTACACATCAAAATTCTTTCAATCGGCACCACTTTTAAAAAAAGGAATTTATATGAGTAGGTTAAAGTCTATTGGGCAATATCAGCTTATTTACACGCCATGGACCGGCATAGAACTGTTGCATCAAAATGAAAACAAAGGGATTGCTTTCCTAGGCGATTTTAATCCCGGAATCAGACATTTTGTAAAGGAAAACGATGAACCTGATTTTACAAAGTACAACTATACTGAAATCAATGACACATTCTATTTTACTGGTGCTGACCACATCACTGATTCTGTATGGTTATACAAAATCTTTAATGACCAATTTGAATGTTTGTTTCCAGTGAAAACCTATGGGCGCAGAAGCAACATTTGGACTGATGATGAATTCATTTATTGGACAAATCAAAAAAAAGACTCTTTCCAGATACATTACAGAAAAAAAAGTGACAAAGACCCAATAAAGTCAAATTCAAAACAACCTGACAATCGACCTGAAAAAAACCAAGAATGGCAACGCAGCATCATCAGTCGATATGATTGGAATTACGCAAGCAATAGAAACATTGAGGTAGTAGGACGTAAGATATTACTTTCAAAAGACAGCAATATCTTTCTTTATGGCACTCACCCCGAAGGAAGCATTTACAACAGCATATTCTTTAGCAATGATTCAGGCTCCGTAAGATACAAAGGTCATCAATTCACCGCATGCTACAAAATAAATGGTCAACGCAAATGGACGAAAAGTTTTGGTTCATCATATGCCTACCTCAATTTCAGTGATGGTTTTGCTGCAATTGATAGAAAAGGAAATATTTGGGTAGCCAATTTTTATCGCGACTCCATGAGAATCGACAATCAATTGGTAAGTAATCCCCTTCAGTTTGGTATTTACGCCGTTTGCATGGATGCCCGTTCGGGAAACACCCTCAAATTTGTACATTTTCCTGGTCTGCCTTATGACATCTTCTCTGAACTGGATGGATTCAATATCGATGAAGACGGGAACTTATATTTCACATTTGTATTCAGAAATTTCAACTTGAGCCTCAATGGATTTAACATTAGATCTTCACTCAGTCCTGCCAATGCTTTGCTTTGTGCAGATACAAGTGGCAAGATCAAATGGTTGAAAAAAATTGAAACCCCTTGGAAAAACAACTATGGAACTGTTAAGTCAATAAAGAGCTTTGATGGTTTGATTCATGTTATGGTTACTCAAGGTGGATATAACACTTCTTCGAGCTGCAAATACAGAAATTGGGGTAATCAACTTGTTGTTTTTGACAAATCCGGTGAAATTAAGAATCAAACCCACTTTGAGGGTGATGATCTTAATTCAGGTATAGATTTCTGTAAAACCGATTTCAATAAATTATTTGTAAGTGGGTTCTACAGAGGTAATTTCAAACCTGGTCGCAGTGTCATCAGCAGTCCTATAGATGATCCAAGAGATTGCAGCAACTTAAATGCATTTACATCTACCCTTACAGAAAATCTTAATCCTTCGGAATTGGCTTTCAGTACACCTCTGCGAAATTTCTTCCCTTTGCAAACTATCTCCAAGAACAATTACATCTATGTCTTTGGAGCTTATGAGAAAGTACCAAAATCGAACAGATTTTTCTTAAGTATCATAAGGTATAACCAGTTGGGGAATATTGCAGCATTAAGAATACTGCCTATACCTTGCAGGTCACCTTTCAATTGGGGCACGTTCAATCAGTTTGAAGTTGATGAGCATTCAATATATGTTGCTAGCAACTGCTATCCCTTGCCTCAATTCAATAATTACATCAATGATGATCAGGGAATTTCTCTGTATCGATTGATTCTGGAAAAAGATTGGATGGATATCAACACAGATGCCATTCCTAAAAATATCAACGACATCATTCTTGCGCCCAATCCTGTTGGAGAATCATTGAAATTATTACTTCATCAAGACTTGGTATTCATGCAATATGAAATCATTGATAACACGGGGAGACTAATTCAGTCAGGTGATTTAAGCGGAGAGAGAGAGGAAAATATAAATGTAGGACAAATTGCCTCTGGTGTTTATCATCTTATCTTAAAGGGATCAGATTATCATACCATTACGTTCATTAAGCAATAAAATTCAATAAAAGTTATTCAACTCCTCAAGAATCTCAGTCGCCTTGTTCATATTGTCAACCGACTTGACGATTAATATCACCGTCTTTGAACTTTGCTTGAGGTCATATTTCATAGGGTTGGAAGCAACATGGTGCATGATCTTCATAAAGGCCGGACTATCAAACAATGCTGCTTTTTCATTTGAAGGGAAATACACTTTCATCAGGTTTTTCTCCAATGAAATCTTCTCAAATCCCATTTTCTTACCCATCCATTTCAACCTCACCGATGACAACAACACACTGACTTCCTTAGGGAATCGTCCGAAACGATCTATGAGTTTTTCTGTAAACGCTTCCAACATTTCCTCGTTTTCAACTCTACCCAATTCTGTATACAAACTCAATCTTTCAGGCATGTTGCGCACATAGGAATCCGGAATGAGCATATCCAAATCTGTATCGACCTGACAATCCTTGCTGCTCACATCTTCTTTGAAATCAGCAAACAAGTCTGCAAACTCATCGTGCTTCAATTCACGTATGGCTTCATCCAAAATTTTGTGATATGTATCAAACCCAATTTCACTGATGAACCCACTTTGTTCTCCACCCAATAAATTACCAGCACCCCTGATGTCCAAATCCCGCATTGCCACATGGAATCCTCCACCCAAATCGCTGTATTCTTCAATGGTGCTCAACCGTTTTTTAGCATCTGAGGTCAATGAATTCAATGGTGGTGACAACAAATAACAATAGGCTTTTCGGTTGCTTCGCCCTACCCTGCCGCGCATTTGATGCAAATCACTGAGTCCAAACATGTGCGCGTTGTTGATGATGATGGTGTTGCAATTGGGTATGTCCAGTCCCGCTTCAATAATAGTAGTAGCGATCAATACATCTGCATCGCCTTCAATGAAACGCACCATCACATCTTCCAAATCATGTCCTTCCATTTGACCATGTGCCACCAATACCCTGATACCCGGTACCATCAGTTCCAGCATGTTCTGAAAATCATAGATGTCTTTTACCCTGTGATGCACAAAGTAAGTTTGGCCACCTCTGCTCAATTCGTGGGTCACCGCTTTGTGAATGATCTCCTTATTAAAAGTATGAAGTTCGGTTTTGATTGGAAATCTATTGGGTGGCGGTGTGTTAATGACCGACAAATCGCGGGCTCCCATCAAAGAAAAATGCAGGGTACGCGGAATAGGCGTGGCGGTTAATGTCAATGTATCGACATTGACTCTTATCTCCTTTAACTTGTCTTTTACGCCTACTCCAAACTTTTGTTCTTCGTCTATGATGAGCAATCCAAGGTCTTTAAACTTAACGTCCTTGCCCACAATACGGTGAGTACCGATCAATATATCGACTTTACCTTCTTGAAGGTTTTTAAGCGTTTTCTTTTGTTCGCCTGTAGATTTAAATCGGTTGATGTAATCTACATTGACAGGCAACCCTTTCAATCTTTCTTTAAAGGTCCTGTAATGTTGATGCGCCAATATGGTGGTAGGCACCAATACAGCAACTTGTTTACTGTCTGCCACAGCTTTAAATGCAGTCCTTATGGCCACCTCTGTTTTGCCAAAACCCACATCACCACAAAGCAAACGGTCCATGGGTTTTTCATTCTCCATGTCTTTCTTGATCTCATCGGTTGCTTTGGCCTGATCGGGGGTGTCTTCGTATAAGAATGAAGCCTCCAATTCGATTTGCATATATGAATCAGGACTGAAAGCAAAGCCAGGTTGCGCCTTGCGTTTGGCATACAAGCCTATCAGTTCCCTGGCAATGTCTTTTACTTTTTTCTTGGTACTGGCCTTTTGTTTTTCCCATACACCAGAACCCAATTTGTGCAAGGCCGGTTCAGACCCATCCTTACCTGTAAATTTTGAAATTTTGTGTAGCGAATTCACATTCACATACAAGAGATCTCCATCGCGATAAGATATCTTTACAGCTTCCTGTACCACACCATTTACCAGTGTTTTCTGTAAACCCAAAAACTTACCTACACCGTGATCAATGTGGGTCACAAAATCGCCCGGTTGCAATTCACTGAGTTCTTTTAAGGTCAGAGCAGTGCTTTTGGTAAAACCTCGCTTATGGGTTTTGTATCGGTAATATCTTTCAAATAACTGATGCTCGGTGTAACAGGCCATTTTCAGATCCCGATCAAGAAAACCTTCTGCCAATCCGTGGTAAACAGGTACCACATTGATCTCTTTCTGACGGTCTTGAATGATGGCGATCAATCGCTCGATTTGTTTGCCTGTATCACTGAACACCAAATTCATGATGTTGTTGATCTCATTGCCCTGCAAATGATTGAGCAACATCTCTATGTTCTTTTGAAACAAAGGTTGCGGCTCCGTGTTGAACTTATAAACCTGATGGGTTCTAAAAGCATTCATGGCCCCAAACTCAACAATGTGGGGATATTCAGACACCAGATTCTTTATTTCCAATGGCGACAACCATGTGTATTCCGGATGTTTGCCTTCATCCTTCAGTTGCTCCCATTGTTTGATCAGGTATTGGTATTGGTCTTCAAAATGTCTCAATACCATCAATGATTCAGATTGAAAATACTTGAACAAAGATACTTTTTCACCGGCAATGGCATCACTCTGAATATTGGGCACTATGCTGAGGTGTGCAATCTTGGCTACCGACAATTGTGTATCGATCTCAAATGTACGAATGCTTTCAATGTTATTGCCATCCAATTCAATTCTGTAAGGCAAGTCATTGCTGAAGCTAAAAATGTCAACGATTCCGCCTCTAACCGCATACTGACCGGGTTGATAAACGAAGTCTTCTCTTTCAAATTCATTTTCATCTAAAAAATCAGACAAGAACTCAAGGTCTAATTCTTCACCCAGTTTGAGTTCGAAAGTGTTCTTTTTGAGTTGTTCGGTACTGATGACTTTTTCGGCGATGGCTTCAGGGGTCGCCACCACGATGTATGAATGCAAAGCGTGTTGCAGTTTGTTGACCACTTCGGCACGCGACTGAATTTTATCGGGATGAGCTTCTTCAGCTTCAAAGGCTTGTTTGAAACTGTCGGTGAGCATAAGCACTTGATGTTCGGTGAGCACGTTTACAAGATCACTTCTGAGGAACTCTGCTTCTTCCTGATCGGGCACTACCACCAATATGTTTTTGTCGGTAAGCGCAAACAAAGCGGCAATGGACATTGAGACTGAAGAGCCTGCCAAACCTTCAAAACGGGCATAGTGCGGCCCTGAATTTCTGCAGTTATCCAGAAATTCTCTGATTTGGGCATGTTCACCAAACTTCTCTACCAGTTCCTTAACTTTCATGGTCCCCTTAAAAAAGGAGGCAAAATTACATCAATTTGCTGAGAACTTTCTTAAATGATACTGACAAATTTAAATTACCAAAAAACTGAGCCTCAATTGGAAAATCAGTTGAATCAAGTATAACAATCTCATATTTTCTATCATGATTTTCAGTCTCCATTTTAAATTAAAATCTTTCATAACTTTTCGAATCGTTTAATGGAAATCCTGAAGGCATTATGCTTGCCAGATGCGTATTTAAATTTTCATTTGGATAACATTCTGACATGTGATTTTAGTTACTTATTTCTACTTTTACTCAATAACAATTAACCGATGAGTAATCTGCCTTTTCTGGCTTAAAATTGATGGTATTCAACACCCAATCATAGGCATCATAGGTTATAGTATCTGCATCACCATTCTGCTTTAAACGCAGCATGCTCAATGTATTCTGTTTTTTATATATCTTATCTCCCAATTCAATTTGATTAAAATCATAATTGATGGGAAGTTCCTGAATGATTTCTACTACTTTTCCATTGTTTTCCTGAACAAAAATTGAAGGTTGTGTTTTGTAGCCTGACAATTTCTTTTTCCCAACTACTGTTGCACATTCAAATTTCAATTTGCTAAATGCTCTCCCTTCTTCAAATCCCCAGAAATAGTAATTGAATACTGGAAAAATAAAAAAC
>DASWYG010000125.1:0-8626 GCA_036405075.1 Bacteroidia bacterium
TGATTGATGCGAGCCCATGAAAGGTAATGCCAGCCGAAAAAATCGCCTGATTCATTGAAGGCTACTTGCGAGCTGTATTTTTCAAAAATGGTATCTCTATTCTGAGGATACTTAAACGTTTTTTTATAAACGATGATGTGATTTTTGTATAAACTACAAGTTTTAAGTAATTCCTTACTGAGGTACTTTGGCAATTCTGCCCGAAGTCCTGTCGATAGAAAGAAGGTGTATAAAATCAGGACAAGCGGTCTATATATGTTCATCAATACAGTCACAATAATAGTCAAATTGGACTACATTTGCAATATGTATCAAAACATCCTAACATCAAAAGAAGCTTCGGTGCTAACGATTACAATCAACAGAGAGGGTAAACTCAACGCATTGAGTATAGACACTTTAAAAGAAATAAAAGCTGCTGTAATTGAAGGCAATGCCGACAAAGAAATTGGCGGCATCATCATAACAGGTGCCGGATCAAAGGCATTTGTGGCAGGTGCAGATATTTCTGAATTTGTTAATTTCAATTCAGAACAAGGTAAAAAAATGGCTGCTGATGGTCATGATACGATGAACACCATTGAACGCTCTGCTAAACCTGTAATTGCAGCAGTCAATGGATTTGCTCTTGGTGGAGGTTGTGAATTGGCGATGGCTTGTCACATTCGAATTGCATCCGAAAATGCAAAGTTTGGCCAACCAGAAGTCAATTTGGGTGTACCTCCGGGATATGGCGGTACTCAAAGGTTGATTCAATTGATCGGAAAAGGCAAAGCCACCGAATTACTCTTGACAGCTGATGCCATTAGTGCCAATGAAGCGCTTGAATATGGATTGGTGAATGATGTAGTACCTATTGAAGATCTATTGCCAAGATGTGAGGAAATACTGAAAAAGATAAATACCAAATCTCCTTCAGCTGTTTCAATGGTCATAAAATGTATCAACGACCATTTTGATGCAGGAAAAGATGGGTTTAAGACCGAAATCGAAGAGTTTGGCAAAGCTTTTGAAACTACTGACTTTAAAGAAGGCACCTCTGCTTTCTTAGCCAAAAGAAAAGCTGAATTCAAAAGATAAATTTCACATGATCAAAAAAAGCATCTTTGCATGCCTTTTATTCTGCTTGAACTTTCTCCATCTGAATGCTCAAGATGCTGAGTTCTGGTATGAACATAAGCTAAGCAAGATGAGTTTGGACGAGAAAATTGGCCAATTGTTCATGGTGGCAGCCTATTCAAACAAAGATGCCAAACATGTTGCAGAATTGGAAGACCTGATCATCAATTATCACATTGGTGGTTTGATTTTCTTTCAAGACAACGCTCTAAAACAGGCTTATCTGACCAATTATTTTCAATCCATTTCCAACACTCCCTTACTCATAGGTATAGATGGTGAATGGGGATTACCCATGCGTTTAAAGAACACCTATAAATTTCCTTATGCAATGACCTTGGGTGCCTGCAATAACGATAGCCTGTTGTTCAGAACCGGTGCAGCCATTGCCGAAAATTGTAAACGATTGGGCATACACATCAATTTTGCTCCTGATGCCGATATCAATACCAATCCCGATAACCCTGTGATAGGGTTCCGATCCTTTAGCGATGACAAATACCGGGTAAGCAATTGCGCATCTGCCTATAGTGCAGGTATGCTGAGTATGAATGTGCTTTCATGTGCCAAACATTTTCCGGGTCATGGTGATGTCAATATTGATTCTCATCACGGGTTACCGGTTGTAAATAAAAGTTTAAATCAGTTGGATACACTTGAATTGTATCCATTCAAACGATTGATCGAAGATGGTATACCTTCTATAATGGTAGGTCATATCAATTTGCCTCAACTAGATGCAAGAAGCAACAGAAGCGCCTCATTGTCATCTTATGTCATTGACACTTTGCTTAGAATGAAACTTAAGTATGATGGCTTGGTTTTTACTGATGCCATGAACATGAAAGGTGTTGCAAATTATTATCAAAAAGGTCATGCCGATCTTGAAGCTTTAATGGCAGGAAATGATATCATACTTTTCAGTGAAGATGTTCCAACTGCGATCAGATTGATTAAACAAGCCATTGACAGCGGACTTATAAGCATCGAACAGTTGAACCAAAAGGTTAAAAGGATACTGAAATGGAAACAGTTTGCCGGCTTGGATCAATACTCTCCAATTGAACTAAAAAGCTTAAATGCAGATCTTTACCAAACAAAATACGATCAATTGATTCAAGATGTTGCAAATAATGCCGTTAGCACGGTCAATTATGGTCAACAAATTCTTCCAATGAATGACAAATCCAAAACATTGGTCATTTCAATTGGCATGCAAAAAGAATCAAAGTGGTCTCAGTTGCTCAGAGATTCTGGATTCATACACCATTTAAACATTGGTAAAAATCCTAATGCAGATAAGATCGCTTCAGTTTTACAATCTGCTAAAGCCTATCATCACATCATTGTCAGTTTACATCAACCTAAAATGACCGATCAAAGAAACAATGGTTTCAATGAAAGTGATTATGGATTGATCAGAAAATTAGCTGCATCCAAAAAGGTATGCGTCATCGGATTTTGCAGTCCATACGCATTGATCAAAATTGATCGCAAAGCTACCATAATTGCTGCTTATGAAGATCTTCCCGCATATATGAATGCTGCATTGGGTGTATTGAGTGGGCAACTGAAAAACAATGGCAGTTCGCCTGTTCAATTGCACATGAATACCGGCATATTTCCGAGCAAAGAATTCAATTATGAAAATTTGAATGGCATTGATGTCATCGCCAGACAATTGATTGCAAAAAAAGCAGCTCCGGGTTGCAGGATATTGGTTTTAAAAGATGGTCAATTGGCATATGATAAGTCATTCGGCAGCCTAAATTATGATTTAAAGCAAGCAGTTAATGACAGTACCATTTATGACATTGCTTCAATAACAAAAATAGCTGCAACCGGCATTGCTGTTATGAAATTGTATGAAGAAGGTAAAATAGACCTTTCAGCAAAATTGGGCGACTATGTACCAATGGCAAAAGGCACTAATAAGGAAAACCTTGTATTGTCGGACATCATGCAACACCGAGCAGGATTAACAGCTTGGATACCATTTTACAAAGAAACTCTGCCATACATTGACAGTGTTTATTGTGCAAAAAGCGATTCTGCTTTTTGTGTTAAGGTGGCCGATAAGTTTTTTATGTTGAAGGCCAACAAAGACACCATTTACAAAAGAATCTTCAGCTCAGCGCTAGAAAGTAGAACATACAGATACAGTGATTTGAGTATGATATTGATGCAATTGGTGGTTGAAAATGTATCAGGTATGGCATTGGATGAATATTTGAATGTCAACTTCTATCAACCGATGGGTTTAAAAAACATCACCTACAATCCATGGAAAACACATGATCTTAGCAACATTGCGCCTACACAGGAAGATCGTTTGTTCAGACAACAGGAACTTTGTGGTTATGTACATGACCCTGCCGCAGCGATGTTAGGAGGTGTGAGCGGTCATGCCGGTTTGTTCTCAACAGCTCAGGATTTGGGTCAGTTGATGCTGATGCTGAACTATGGCGGAATGTATAAAGGCAAACGTTACCTCAATGAAAGTACCATACAATTGTTTACCTCCTATCAAAGAAGTGACTCTAGAAGAGGTTTGATTTTCGACAAACCAGACTTCAGTGGAAGGGTAAGTCCAGCCAGCACCTTGGGCAGTAAACGCATGTTTGGACATACAGGTTTCACCGGAACCTGTGTTTGGATCGATCCAACTTATAACCTGGTTTATGTATTTCTAAGCAATAGAATTTGCCCTGTTGAAGACAATAAAGAACTGATCAATGGCAATTACAGAACAAGGATTCAAGACATCATTTATAAATCGTTGGATTGATTGGTTTTGAAACCAAAGGCCATTAATTTTGTCGTTCAATGAACAACACAGAAGCGTTTCCAACACTTGAAACTGAACGTTTAATTTTAAGAGCCATCACGAATGACGATTGTCAGGCTATGTTTGATTTGAGATCAAATCCGAAGTTAATGAAGTACATACCTCGTCCGCTTTGTGTGACCTTAAAAGATGCAGAAACATTATTGGGAAAAGTCATTATGGCAAATGAAAACAGGACCAATATCAATTGGGCCATGAGTTTGAAAGACAATCCTCACATGTTCGGATTCATGGGATTTGCTAAAGTTCATGCAGAAGACCACAGAGCAGAAGTTGGCTACATGATGCTGGAAAGTCATTTTGGATACGGCTATATGAGAGAGGCCCTCAAAGCGGTTATCGACTATGGTTTTGATGTGATGAACATGCACACGTTACAAGGCATTATTGACCCTGAAAATACAGCATCAGAAAATATCCTCATCCATCATGGATTTGTGAAAGAAGCTCATTTTAAAGAAAATGTATTTTTTGAAGGCCAGTATTTGGATTCAGTTCATTACACACTTTTCAGAGATACCTGGGCATCAAGAAAAATTTAACAAAGAAATCAATGGAACAAAGAATCAACTTCATCACATTAGGCGTAGAGAATTTAGAAATGATGAAAAAATTTTATCATGAAGTTTTGGGTTGGGCGTATTTGAAAGATGATCAAGGCATTGTTTTCTTTCAGCTCAACGGACTCATACTCGGACTTTTTCCTACTGCTGATTTAGCTGAAGAAATAGGCGTAGAAAACAATAGAAATGGATTCAGAGGATTTTCATTGTCCATCAATTTCAATTCAAAATCAGAGGTCGATGAGGTTTATTCCGATTTGTTAAGCAAAGGAGCCAAAGGAATTAAAGCACCCAACGATATATTTTGGGGTGGTTACAACGCCTACATAGCTGATCCGGAAAACAATTATTGGGAATTGGCCTTCAATCCATTTTTAGTGATGGATGAGAAAGGCAATTCAGTATCACATCCATAAAACTCAAAAATCAGGCCTGATTATTTAGCACCAATTTGACTTCTGCAGAAACATGAGTTTCTCCGGTTACCAAGCCACCAAAGTTTTTATTTTCGTGATTGACATAATGCCTTAATTGCTTATTGCTTGCTTCATCGAAAATACCCAATTGCTCTACCACTGATTGGGCAATGTTGTATTGAGGTCCCATTTTGCCATCATCAACTTTGATGCAAACACCCAAATTTTTGCTTCTGATACCTAGAGAATAAATGCCATCGGCACCTGTTTTACCGATCAATTTTCCTTCTGAAAAACGCATCAGATCGGTACAATACCTTTTACGGCCTGCAATCATTTCAGGATAATTGACAATGGCATCAACCAGTGTATTACAAGCTTTTGCTATTTCAGAACCAAATGACTCAGGGCATATCAAGTTTTTATAAGCTACTGCCTGGTTGTATACAGGAAATGCGAATATTGGAGCTGAACATCCATCGATACCTTGTTTGATTTTGTCTTTTGGGTAGCGATGAAAGTCTGAAATCACATCCAGAATTTCTAAATGTAAGGGGTGATTGGGGTCTATATAATCGGTTGTTGAATAATTCTTATAAACGCAATAAGCAAGGAAACCTGCGTGTTTACCACTGCAGTTGTTATGAATCCTTAAAGGAGGCAGATCACTTTTAATCAAAGCATATTGATCGTCTCTAAGAGTTGGCATTTGAGGACCACACTGCAAATAGGTTTCATCGAGACCAATTTTATCGAGAATACTTCTGACAGTTTCAACATGTGCGGCTTCACCATTGTGAGAGCCACAAAATAAGGCTATTTCTTTTTCTGTGAATCCAAAATGCTCAACGGCACCGGAGATCATTAAAGGAATTTGTTGAAAGAATTTAAGTGCAGAGCGAGGGTAACACAGTTGTTTGATGTCTCCTTTTTCAAAAACCACTTTGTCGTCTTTATCGACAATGCAGATGACACCTCTGTGAAAACTTTCAAGGACTCCGCCTCTTGTTACTTCAACTAATATGGGGTTGCTCATTCGAAATTTTGTGCTTTATTCTGAACCAAAAGATACATGCATGCCATGCGAATGGCTACACCATTTTCAACTTGATCGAGGATGATGCTATAATCGCTATCAGCCACTTCACTGGTTATTTCAACTCCTCTGTTGATTGGACCCGGGTGCATAATGGTGATATCTCTGCCTACACTTTCCAATAAATCAAGTGTAAGACCATACTGCATGCTGTATTCTCTTAGAGTGGGGAAGTATTTAATGTCTTGTCGTTCCAATTGTATTCTGAGCATATTGGCCACATCGCACCATTCAAGTGCTTTTCTGAGATTGTGCTCAACTTTAACGCCCAACTGTTCAATGTTTCTTGGGATCAATGTACTTGGGCCGCAAACCATTACCTCTGCGCCTAACTTTTGCAAACAATAGATGTTAGACAATGCGACTCTACTGTGTAGAATGTCGCCAACTATGGCAACTTTTTTTCCGGTTACATCTCCAAATGACTCTTTTATCGAATATGCATCCAATAAAGCTTGTGTAGGATGTTCGTGAGTACCATCACCTGCATTTAGTATAGTAGCATCGATGTGTCTGGATAAGAAAATAGGGGCTCCCGGACTCGGATGTCTCATCACGATCATATCTACTTTCATTGATAAAATATTCTTAACGGTATCAATGAGTGTTTCACCTTTTGAAACTGAAGATGATGAAGAAGAGAAATTGATGATATCTGCAGACAATCGTTTTTGTGCCAATTCAAACGAGATTCTGGTTCGGGTCGAATTTTCGAAAAACAGATTGGCAACAGTGATGTCTCTCAGAGTTGGGACTTTTTTAATGGGTCTATTGATGATGGCTTTAAAATTATCGGCCGTTTCGAATATCAGCCTTATGTCCTCTTCTTTGAGGTCTTTGATTCCTAATAAATGTTTTACCGATAATTTTGTCATGCGTTAATCAACCAAACTTTATAATTATTTTCTGCCCAATCCACTTTTACTTTTTGATTGTGACCTCTTGTATCAATGGATTTACCAACGTAATCCGGAGCAATTGGATTTTCGCGGTTATATACCCTATCAATCAAAACACAGAGTTCAACTTTTGCAGGACGGCCGAAACCGATCAAAGCATCCATTGCACTTCTGATACTTCTGCCCGTATACAACACATCATCTATTAAAATGATGTTTAAATTTTCTGTACTGAATGGAATATGAATAGGACTTGCTTCCAAAGGTTTTTCATTGGTTCTGAAATCATCTCTGAAAAACGTAATGTCTAATTCTCCGTATTTTATTTTAGAACCCAGGATTTCTTCAATTTTATGACGGATGATTCGTCCCAAGAATATACCTCTGGGTTGTAATCCTATCAATGCTGTGTTATGAAAATCATGATGGTTTTCGAGCAATTCATAAGCCAATCGAGTCAAAGTGACATTCAATTTCCTATGATCGTATAAGAGTTTTTCTTCCATTAATTTTCTGAAAGTTCTAAAATGGTATCGAATTCTTCTTTGGTAAGTTTCATGACACTGAGCCTTCCCTGTCGAACCAAACCAATGTCCTTTAATCGTTCATCGGCTTTGATTTGCTCTAAAGTAACAGGCTTTTTTAAAGCTTTGAATGGAGAAACATCTACAACCACCCAGTTGGTATCATCAGTAGTAGGATCCTGATAATGCTCTTTAACTACTTTAACTATACCAACAACTTCTTTTCCTTCATTGCTGTGATAAAAAAGGCACAAATCACCTTTTTTCATTTCCTTTAAATTGTTCCTGGCTTGGTAATTCCTGACACCGTCCCAAAATGTCTTTTTATCTTTGAGCATGCGGTCCCATGAATACTTGACAGGTTCTGATTTTAAAAGCCAATGATTCATAATGGGGCAAAGGAACACAAATTTTTTTTACTTATCAATAGTCCATATAAATTGATATTCACCATTTGTGAATACTTCTACCCTGCTCATACCTTTTGTAAATACTACAGTTTGTTATAATTTCGCCTCATGAAGCCCGACCCTAAAATCAAATTGTTACTTGAAACGGGCTATGAAAGATACAATCGCCCTGACTTTATCAGCAATGACCCGATTTCCCTGCCCCATTTATTCAAAAAGAAAGAAGACATAGAAATCATTGGTTTCTTTGTTTCTATAATCGCCTGGGGGCAAAGAAAAAGCATTATCAACAGTGGCTTAAAAATGATAGAGCTGATGCAAAATGCTCCTCATGATTTTATCCTTCATCACACTGAAAATGATTTAAAGAAATGCTCAAAGTTTGTTCATCGAACTTTCAATGGAGATGATTTTCTCTCATTGATCGGCTTTATACAAAGCTTGTATTTGAACAATGGCGGTTTGGAATTTGCGTTCAGTAGTCACCTCAAAAAGAAAGACAACAATGTTGGTCCGGCCATTTCCGGTTTCAGAAAACTGTTTGAAAACAGTCCGTATTTTGTCGATAGAACAAAGAAACATATAGCAAGCCCTGATAAAGGAAGTGCTTGCAAACGCATCAATATGTATTTGAGGTGGATGGTGCGAAAAGATGATAAAGGTGTAGATTTTGGTTTATGGAAAACCATACGCATGGATCAATTGGTTTGCCCCTTAGATGTGCATGTGCTCAATCAAGCAAAGACGCTTA
>DASWYG010000126.1:0-1915 GCA_036405075.1 Bacteroidia bacterium
AGGGATCAGGTTGATCAATAAGTTGTGGCTTGAAGGCGGATACTTTCGCACACATCTTGGTTTTGAATCCATTCAACCTCGTGAAAACATAGGAAGTACCATTGCATTGACGACCTATTATGAACCTTATTATTTAAGTGGAGCAAAACTCACTTATTATGCAAACGAAAAACTGAGTTTACAACTCAATGCATTCAATGGGTTCAATACTTTTGTCGCAATCAACAAAAAGAAATCGGTAGGATTTACAGCTGTTTATGAATTGCGCAAGAACTTTGTCATGTCTTACAATTGTCTGATAAGCGACAATACCCCTGATTCTATTGCCACATCTCATTTGCGACTTTACAATGATTTTTATCTTGCATACAAATCCAAGCGATTCAATTTTGGATTTGAAGTGAATTTTGGTCTACAGGAAAACACAGGCATTGTTGATTCTAGCAAGATGGCCAAGATGTTCAGTATGACCATAGCAGGTAAATACAAGATCAAAAATGACAAATATTCTATTTATGCAAGAGCAGAGATTTTCAATGATCCGGATGAGATTTTAACCGGTCCTGTCAACAATGCCAACCACCAATTGGTGGGCATCAATGCATTGGGTTTAAATGCAGGCTTAGAGTTCAAACCTATGCCAAATGCATATTTGAGGTTTGAAGGCAGATATCTGCATTTATTGCGCGATGAAACCATTTTTTATAGTGGCGGCAACACCTATACAAATGTCAGAAAAGAATTTGTTAGTGCACTTGGTTTTTGGTTTTAATGCATGAATACATTTCCAAGTTTTGTTCAAAAGTCGGTGCTCATCAATTGCAGCCCTATGAAGGTTTGGACCACCCTCACTGTAGCTGAATCCATTTCCAAATGGTTGTTGGATGAAGGAGTTGAAGTTGAAATGGAAGCATTTGAAGGTGGCAAAATGAGCTTTAAAGGTCAACTCAATGGTCATGATTTTTTAGACAAGTGCATCATAACTTCATTTGATCCGGGACATTCGTTTCACTACGATTATTGGAATGAATTGACAAATTTGCCTGATGTGCCTGAAAATTACAATCGCATTCATTTCGATCTGCAAATACAGAACAATTCAACTTTATTGACTTTAACTCACAGTAACCTCAAAACTTTTGAGCAATGGGGGCATGTCAATTTTTATTGGAACGCAACACTTCAGGTAATAAAGTCAATTTGTGAGGATCAAATAAATTGAAATTCTTTGTTTGTGGTTTTGTATCCCTACGGGTTGAGTATTCGCCATTGTGGGTTTCAGCTCGTTTATAAAAGTGTACAGCACTTAAAATATAAGCCAGATAAAGTATGATCATACCAATGGTAGTGAGCCTGTAAAGATCGAAGAAATCAACAATGGCAACCCCTGTAAAGTCGACCCAAGTCATCAGTCCGGAAAATGTAATTGAGATAGCGATCGCAATTTTGTAAATTGATGATCTCGAATTGATGGTCCAAGTCAGTAAAATGGCAAGCATTGGCAAAGCAAACAAAAAACTGTAGAACCTTTGGTGTGGCGCACAAAGAGGTATAAGGGTCATCAATCCTGCAAGTACAAAAGTGCTTTTGTCTATGCCTTTGATAGGACCTTTTATTTTTAATGCCGCCCAAATACAAAGAGACAATAGTATTGTTCTACTTGAATTGACAATGATGATCAATGTTTCTAATGGAAGATGGGTGATGTGAATTGGATTTTCGTTTTTAACAGGAATTTCGCAAAGGTATTTGGTGATCATGGCTGATATGTCTAAGAAGCCGGCTTCACTGGTTTGCAAAATATGGTCTTCGCTAAATGGGTTAATGATTTTGACCCATTCTTGAGTCAAGAAGATGCCATATTCAAAATCAAAGAACAATGCAGGTAAAATGAGCAGTATGATATTGATAAAGA
>DASWYG010000127.1:0-29045 GCA_036405075.1 Bacteroidia bacterium
AATTCCCCTTCTTTGAGTGCTTTACGGTCATATTCGAGCTTAGCACTCACCTTAAAACGGTTAGGCACAACCGATTCCAAATCGTATAATCCTTTGAGAGCTATCACTTCCATTTCATCAACAAAAACAGCTCCTGTTAAGTTTTGCTCCATTTTGAGTTTTTTTCAAGCGCAATCAAGGTAAAATATTTATTTTTGCAAAAAATATAATTTCACATGCCTTCAATCAATTTCGAAGAACTTAAAGAACGTAACCAGGGAAAAGACAGATACACTCAACCTGACTTCTATCAAATCGACGACCTGTTAACAGAGGAACACATCTTGATCAGAAATTCTGTTCGCGATTGGGTGAAACGTGAATTGTCTCCAATCATTGAAGAATACGCTCAAAAAGCAGAATTTCCTCATCACATCATTCGCGGATTAGGTGAAATAGGCGCATTTGGTCCGCAATTGCCTGCAGAATACGGTTGTGGCGGTATGGATTATATCACTTATGGTTTGATCATGCAAGAGCTTGAAAGATGCGACAGTGGCATTCGTTCTACTGCTTCTGTTCAAGGTTCTTTGGTGATGTATCCAATTTATAAATTTGGAAGCGAAGAGCAAAAACACAAATATTTACCAAAATTGGCCAAAGGTGAACTCATGGGTTGCTTTGGTCTGACAGAACCGGATCACGGTTCTAATCCGGGTGGCATGACCACCAACTTCAAAGACATGGGCGACCACTATCTTTTGAACGGAGCCAAAATGTGGATCAGCAATGCACCATTCGCGGATATCGCAGTGGTTTGGGCCAAAAATGAGCAAGGAAAAGTGAGAGGTTTGATCGTTGAAAGAGGTTATGAAGGATTTTCAACCCCGGAAACTCACAACAAATGGAGTTTGAGAGCAAGTGCTACCGGTGAATTGGTGTTTGACAATGTTAAAGTGCCAAAAGAAAATTTATTACCTGGTGTTGAAGGTTTGAAAGGTCCATTGACTTGCCTCAATTCTGCAAGATATGGCATCAGTTGGGGTGCATTAGGTGCTGCCATGGATTGCTATGACTCTGCATTGAGATATGCCAAACAAAGAACCCAATTTGGCAGACCGATTGCAGGATTTCAATTGCAACAAAAGAAACTTTCAGAAATGATCACCGAAATCACCAAAGCACAATTGGTTTGTTGGAGATTGGGTAATTTGATGGATCAAGGTAAAGCAACACCTGCACAAATCAGCTTGGCAAAACGCAACAACGTACAAATAGCCATAGAAATCGCCAGAGAAGCTCGTCAAATACACGGTGCAATGGGCATTACCGGCGAATACTCAATTATGAGACACAGCATGAACCTCGAAAGTGTTATCACTTATGAAGGTACTCACGATGTGCACTTACTCATTTTAGGTATGGAAATTACCGGAGAAAACGCATTTGTATAAAAAGCTTTTCTATATCGCCTTTCTTGCGCTGTGGTCGAATGCTCTGCAAGCGGCAAAGGTGTATACAGAAATGCCTGCATTGATCCATCTGAATAAGCTGGAGCAGGAAGACACCAATGGGTTCAATCTGGTTGAATACTTGCCTTCCCTGATCTATAAAAGCATAAATGAAGGCACATTAAAACTTTGGGATTCTCCTAAAAAACAAATTGTCATTTCTCCTGATGCTTTAAAGGACATTGAAAGAAGCAATGGTGTCTCTTTTCAAAGGGCAGAGCATTTGTTCATCAATGAACTTTGGACAGGAACCAGAAGAAGGACTGAATTTGTGATCATAGGATTCTCTTTTTTAGCAGAGTCAAACAATGGCAAAATTTCTTTCGGTTATGTAGACATCACTGAAGCCATGCAATTGCTAGGCTCAAATTATATTCCTTGTAATGTCAATGGCCCTGCGCAACTCACCTATTTAGATGCCCTTTACAGCAGAAGGTATCAATTCAATTTGCTACAATTCGGCACCAAAGATTTTACTGTAGAACCTTCGCAATCCATTACCATTAAAAGGGATGCTTTTTACTCTAAAAAGAAAGTCAATGGACTGTTTAAAATACCCAGTACCAAAATGGTCACTTATGTGATGGAAAAGAATGTAGGACTTGAAGGCGATCCTGGCACTGCAACCATTATTGCAATTGAAAAGTATCTGAATGAAAACAAAGAAGTGCTTTTTAATATCGGTGGCAACAAGTATTTTGATTTTCACAACAGATTGTTTGATGTTACAATCACCAGAATTGAAATCACTGAAATATGGACAAAGAAGGGAACTTCTATCACCTACTCTCCTTTCCAAATCATCATTTATGCCAACAACAAACCATTGAATGTTCTAACTTTTGAGGATATAGCCAAATGGCAATTGCTCATCAACTTCAAAACACTCGAAGACATTTTAATGGAAAAAACTTTTCAATACACATTGTATAAAATAAACAAAGACCTGATATACGCCGGTGATTCACAGATCTATCTGAAAGCACTAAGGGAATACAAATGGTCGCAAGTCAGTAATTACGTAAAATATTCAAGAAACTAGAATGTATAAAATCAAATTTGGAACCGACGGTTGGCGCGAGATAATCGCAGAAAACTACACCACAGAAAATGTACAAAGAGTGGCTCATGCAAGCGCAAAATGGCTAAAAACAGCCAGCAACAATCACACTGTAACAGTTGGATATGATTGCCGCTTTGCCGGAAAGATGTTTGCAGAATACACTGCAAGGGTAATGGCATCGCATGGCATCAAAGTCTATTTGTCTAAAGGCTTTTGCAGCACACCAATGATCTCATTGGCAAACACCAAATTGTCTACTTTTGCCGGAATCATCATCACGGCATCACACAATCCACCTTCTTACAATGGCTTTAAAATCAAAGCGCATTATGGTGGTCCTGTAATTCCTGCCGAAATTGAAAAAGTTGAAGCTTTGATCGATTATGGCCAATTGGCTGAATTGCCTACTTTGGAACAATTCATCAGTGAAGGAAAAATCGAATACTCAGACTTTGAAACCATTTATTTGGAACACATTGAAGCAAAATTTGATGTGGCCAAATTGAAACAATACGCCCCTCATTTTGCCTATGACGCTATGTATGGTGCAGGTCAGAACATCATCAAAAGATTGTTACCCGGTGCATCATTGTTGCATTGCGATTATAATCCCGGATTCAATGGCACTGCTCCTGAACCAATCTTGAAAAACTTAATGGAGTTCTCTTCTTTGATTGAGTCAAACTCTCAGTTGCATTGCGGTTTGGCCACTGATGGAGATGCCGATAGAATTGGTTTCTTTGATGGTAAAGGCAGATTTGTGGATTCGCATCACCTGATTTTATTGTTGATGCAATACTTAACCGGTCACAAAGGTTTATCCGGAAAGATCGTAAAAAGTTTCTCCGTTTCTTCTAAGATAGACAAACTGGCGAAACACCTTAGCCTCGAAACCATCACCACCAAGATTGGATTCAAATACATTTGCGAATACATGATCACCGATGATGTATTGATTGGTGCTGAAGAAAGTGGTGGCATCGCTGTAAAAGGACATATTCCTGAAAGAGATGGCATTTGGATGGGATTGCTCATACTGGAATACATGGCTGTTAGTGGTAAAAGCATTGAACAATTAATAGATGATACTTATGCCATTGTTGGAGCATTCGCAGTTGAAAGATATGATTTGCATATTGAAGAATCGAAAAAACAAGAAATCATCAGCAATTGTAAAAACAACGTCTATACAGCTTTTGGCAGTTACAAAGTTGAAAAGATAGAAGACATGGATGGATTCAAATTCCATTTAGGCAATGAAGAATGGGTCATGATACGCCCTAGTGGAACTGAGCCTGTTTTGAGGGTTTACGCAGAAAGCTCCAACTCTGAAAAAGCATATAAGATACTTGATGCTTGTAAAGCAGCTATTCTTTAATTTATGAACCTGAAAGCCTTAATATCATCATTTGGCTTTCTAATTATAATGGGTTGTTGTCAGTTAAATGGCAACAACCTTTTTATTGATACTGATACCGGGATCAATAAATCAAGACGCAACTTATGTTATGCAGTTGGATTTGGAGGAACTGCAGTTACTCACGCAGCTTTGTCTCAAATATGGTACAAAGGTTATGCATCCTCAAAATTTCATTTTTTCAACGACAACCGTCAATGGTTACAAATGGACAAAGCCGGTCATTGCTTCAGTTCATATTACCTAGGGGTTGCAGGAATAGAAGCTGCAAAATGGGCCGGAGTGCCTGAAAAACATCAATGGAAATGGGCTTTGTTTGGAAGTATTTTTCAAGACCCTATTGAAATTTGGGATGGATTCTCACAAGCCTGGGGAGCAAGTTCCGGCGACCTATTGGCCAATACTTTTGGCACCGCTATGGCTGCAGTTCAACACGCTGTTTGGAAAGAACAAAAAGTGCAGATGAAGTATTCATTTACCCCTTCTGAATACGCCAAAATCAGACCCAATACTTTGGGTGCTGATGCCTCACAACAATTTCTGAAAGACTATAATGGTCAAACTTATTGGCTTTGTTACCACCCTTTAAAATCAAATAAATGGGACTGGTTGGGTTTGGCTTTGGGTTATGGAGGAAATGGCATGCTGGGCGGTGAGCGAAATATTTGGACTGATGCCGGTGGTAATCATTTTGACCGAAGTGACGTTCCCAGATACAGACAATATTATATAGGCTTTGATTATGATCTGAGGAAAATTAAAACCAATAAAAAAGGACTCAAGGTTTTATTGTTTGCCCTTAATTGTATCAAGCTACCTTCACCAGCACTGGAATTCAGTCAAAACAAATTCAAATTTCACGCTTTTAAATTCTGAACTTGCTGTAAGCAGGATTCAATAGCTGTCATCAATTCGTTAATTTCAAAAGGCTTTCTCACATAGCCGCAGGCACCCAAATCGAAACCGGCTTGTACTTCTTTTCTCTCTACACTTGCCGTTAGAAATATAAATGGAATAGCAGAAGTTTTATCGCTGGATTTAATGCTTCTGAGCACTTCATAACCATCGGCCTCCGGCATCATGATGTCGCACAAAATAATATCAGGCATCATTTCAAAGGTCTTTTCAATTCCGATCCTGCCATTTTCTGCTCCAATGACATTAAATCCGTGCATTTCAAGAATCTCCGTAGTGTTTTCACGGATTTCTAAATTGTCCTCAATGAGTAATACTGTTGTCATTTCCGTTCAATTTGTTTGGGTAAGTGATGATGAATTCTGTTCCTTCATTTTGTTTGCTTTTAAATGTGATGTTTCCATTCATCAATTCAATATAGCGTTTAACAATGTTTAAACCTAATCCTGTTCCTTGATGATTCACCACATTCTTGGCTCTGAAGAATTTTTCAAACATGTTTTTTTGTTCTTCTTCAGGTATACCTATACCATTGTCCTTAACTCTTATCTCAACCATTCTTTCATTCACGGTGCAATAAACATCTATCATTTGATCTTCACCTGAATATTTGATCGCATTTGAGAGCAAATTGAGCATAACATTTCTCAATATTTTTCGATCCTGAAAAGTTAAATTGTCACCACTGTGATGACAGGCTATGTCTTGTCCCGGCCTCAACATACCCCTAACATCTTCAATGATGTCCATCCCAAATTCTCTGATGTCAAATAATTCTTTCGACATTTCTGTCTTTCCCTGATTCAATTTATCGAGAGACAAGAAATTATTTAAAATATCTGTTAGATTTTTAACCGATGATTTGATGCGTTCAATGTGTTTGATACGTTTCTCTTCATCTTCATTTTTTATGTAACTTTCAATCAAAGAAACACTCGATAGAATTGCACTCAAAGGTGTTCTGAATTCATGAGAAGCCATCGATACGAATCTTGACTTTATCTCATTTAATTCCTTTTCTCTTTCCAACATTTGAGTCAGTTCCAAAGTTCTCTCCCTTACTTGTGCTTCAAGTGTTTCTCTGTATTTTCTTCTTTCAGTAATATCTGTGATAAAGGCCACAGCTAAATTGACATTGTCCAAACTGTAATACCCTAAGCTGATCTCTACCGGAAATTCCTCTCCCGATTTCCTTATGGCAAATAGATCCATACCAAATCCCATGGGTCGGGCTTTGGGTTTATCAAAATAACTTTGTCTGTGAGAAGTATGCGAACCTCTAAAAGAATTTGGAATCAGCACCTCTACTTTTTGCCCAATCAGCTCATCAGCTTCATAACCAAACAGCTTCTCAACGCAAGGGTTTGCCAATTCGATATTTCCGTCTCTGTTGATCACCAGTATTCCAATGGTGGCATATTCAAATAAAGCTTTAAATCCTGCTTCACTCTCAAGAGTCATATTAACCGGTTCGAACATAAGAAATATTTAAGATTGTAATTGTTTTTTAGTTTTAAGGTTTGATAGCAAATCTATCATTTTAACTCAAATTAACGAACTAAAACTTAATTTTTCAGTATACTGAAAATCAACCACATAGTTATTCAGGATTAATTGAAAAACTTAAAATCAGTAATTTCATAACTAAAATACTGACTACGATCAGTTTTTTCTCTGATTCCTGTCAATGAAGCACTTAAAGAAATCAAACATCTTTGATTCATTAAATTGACATTATTGAAACGGATATAAGATGTTATGTAGGGGGGTAATTTAAAAAGGTCTGATTCTTCAGGCCTTTTTAGTTTTATAACACTTCAACCATCTCTCTGATGTAATGCATGAATCCACCAAAATCCCTTACAGTTAAAACCACCATGTATGTTCCTTTCATCAATGGACTGCCATCTTGGGCTTTTCCATCAAATTCAGGAGAGAATTGATCACCGTCATACACTTGTTCACCCCAACGGTTGAACACTTGTAATCTGTAATGTTGAATGCCCCTGCCCTTTACAACAAATGTTTCATTGATGTTGTCATTGTTGACCGTGATTGCATTTGGAATGTTCAAAATGAATACATCCTTTACTTTCAGCATTAAACTCATTGTGTCCGAACAACCCAAAGAATTTGAAACCATCAATGACATTGGATACAAACCTGTATCTGCATACTTGTGAATTGGGTTGGTATTCAATTCATCTGTTTGCAAATCCCCAAAGTTCCACTTGAATCGGTCAAATGCAATTGAATTGTTCTTAAAGGTTACCTCTGCATTGAGATAATCAGGTTGATCAGGTGTGTAAGTGAATCTTGCTTTTGGATGCGGGATAACCGTTACAAAATCCAATTTCTTCAATTCAGAAATACATCCTTTATTGGATACTGCTTTTAAATTCACATCAAATTGACCAAGATTGTCATATTGGTGAATGGGTTGTGTAGATGTAGATGTATCACCATCTCCAAAATCCCAAACATATTTGATAGCACCGGTGCTTGTATTGGTAAACTGTACATTGCCTGGCAAGCAAACTGAATCAGCATCAGCCGTATAATTGACAATTGGCAACGCATTGACCAACAAACTTAGGGTATCACTTACAGGACTGGAACAGTTGTCTTCCAATTTGACGATGTAATCGGTTTTGATCACTGGTTTTAAAACCAATTTGGTTTGAGTTTGCGAAACACTGTTCACTGTCCAGGTATATTGAGAAGATTTACCACCACTCATTGCAATGCTCAATTCGCTAGAATCACCCGAACAAATTTCAGATTTACTTAAACTAACGATCAGATCCAAAGGTTTCAATACATTCACTTTAACAGTGGCATTGGTCTTTGGTACAGTACAATTGTCTTTCAAATTAATGGTATAGACAGCGTCAGCACTTGGACTCACTGTTCGATTACTACCTGCACCTATATCGGTCCATGTTGAAACATAATCAGCAACCCTGCCTCCACTGAAAATTGGTTTTAAATCGACAGATGCTCCCGAACAAATGGTGGTATCTCTTAATCCGGAAATTTTTAATGGTTTCAAAACATCAACTATTAGTGTGTCAGAATAAGGATCTGAACAATTGTCAATCAAGTTGACTATGTAAGTGGTCTTAACAGAAGGTTGAACAAATTGATTGGCTTGAGATGCCAAAGTTTGATTCCAAGTGTAAACATATTGATCTGTATCGCCGCCATTGGCATTTGAGTTCATTTGCAAGCCTGTCCCACTGCAAATGGCAGTATCATTGCCTAAATCAAGGGTCATTCTTGGTCTTACATCTATATAAACAGAATCTACTCCCGGCTTTACAGTACATGCATCCGTAAGTGTAGTTTTGATGTATCCGGATGATGTCATGTTAATGGTTTTAGAGGTTCCTGTTCCAAGACCTCTGTTCCATGTATAAACGTAATCGGCAGATACACCACCCAAACCCGAAACGGTTAAATCCACTTTTTTACCATAGCAAATTAGTGTGTCAATGGTAATGATATTAGGTCTCAAACTACTTCTAACCGAAATTTTTGAAAAACCGGTATCACCCAAAACCGTACATCCATCGTTGACGATGACTCTATAGTTTGAAAATCCTTTTGGAGAAACAGTATGAGTATCGGTACTGCTTAATCCAAAATTCCAGGAGTAAGTGTATTTGGATTTAATACCTCCTGTAACAATCGGGTTTAAAAAGACCGTTTGTCCATTGCAAATCGTTGTATCAATCATACCACTCACCACTATAGGAGCCATTACATCAACAACAATCGAATCCATAACCGGATCAGAACAATTATCGGTTAAGGTCATTTTATAAGTGGTTTTAACTGAAGGTTGAACTGTGAATTTAGAAGTATCCGGTAAACCTTGAGTCCAAGTGTACTTGTATTTTTTGTTATCGCCTCCGCTGATCTTCCCTGAAATTAATACAGAAGTACCATTGCATATCAAAGTATCATTTTTCAGATCGAGGCTCAAGGGCGGATTTACATACACAAAAACTGAATCTATAGCATCAGGCGTTGAACAAGCATCAGATAGGCTTACTTTTACCCATGTGCTCGCATTCAACAACACATTTTGAGTATTAATATTACCGACACCATGGCTCCAGTTGAAATTGTATTTCATGGTATCTCCACCACTTGCATAAGCTGTTAATTGACTCATTTTGTTGAAGCAAATGATGCTATCGTTGGTTTTCAAGTCAACTTTCAATGCATCCTTCACCCTTATGGTGTAAAATGCTGTATCGTTTTTAGGCGTGCATCCATCGCTTAAAATAACTCTATAGGTGGTAGTGCTGCCAGGACTCAGTAATTTGTTGCTGCCTGTACCCAAAGCATTGTCCCAAGTAAGCACATAAGCACTGGATTTTCCGCCTTTCACTGTTGGAATTAAGCGAACTGATTGACCTTTGCAAATGACAGTGTCTTTACCAACCTGTATATCCAAAGGAGGTAAAACTGTAACCAAAGCAGTAGCCGAATCTTTTACTTTTGAACACACATCCGTCAGAACCACTTTATACAATTGAGTGCTATCGGGTTTTACGACGATAGAATCATTGTAACTGAGATTTCCCCAATTGAAATGATAATCTTTATCGTAAGCTCCTGTTCCTTTGGCGATCAATAAAACCTGACTGCCCTTACAAATGGAAGTATCTGAAAAAGCTTTTACATCAAGAGGCTTTCTGAGTGCTTTATACTTCAATTTGAAACCATTGCCAACCACGTATGGATCTGATACATGGCGAAGAGTTACTGTACTTCCCGGTACATCAATGAAATTACCTGCTGCCGGTAAACCGGAGCCTGTATATCCACCAATTTTAGTGCCTGTTCCGGGATAAATGCCTTTGTAGATGTAAAGACTATCATAGTTCAATTCATAATCGAATACACTGAACTGGATTCGAATGGAATCTGAGCCGGGAACGCTTATTCGGAAATAGGTTATTTTGTTTTGAGTGTATATGTCTTCTCCCCCATCGTCATATACAAATGATTCACATTTATGAGTACTATCAATGCCATTAAGTGGCATCAATACGCCATTGCAGATGTCATAAGTAGAATCTATTTTGACATAAGCTGTTTTAGTTAAACTGTCCTTTTTATTTAGAAAACAACTGTTTGCAACCAGTTTAATTGTAAATGCACCATAAGAATTGTAAGTGTGTGTGGCATTGTATGCCGTTGAACTTGTAGCATCTCCGAAATACCATTTGCAAGAGCTTGCATTGGTACTAAGATTATTAAAATTCACCAATTTATTGCCTTTACAAACCACGGTATCTGCTGTAAAATCGGCTTTTACAAAACCGCTGTCGTACTTTGCTCCAACATTACAAGCATACCAGGCATTGGTAACTGCAATAACTTCTTTGCTACAATTGCCGTACAGATCAATGGCTGAACGAATGGAATAAAATCTGGCGTCACTGTGTTGAGAAGATGGCGTTAAGTAAACAGTTAAATTTCTGTAAGCGATTTTTTCAGCCTTTAATATGCCTAAACTGTCAACATTGTAAACATTGGAGACATCATTGGTGCCCGAACCTCCTTCTGAAATCAAATAAAACCACCAGTTTTGAACCCCGCTGTTATAATGCACGCCTCCATTGTCTGCTGTTCCAAAATACCAATTGGTACTTTTATAGCATCTTGGCTGACCTTTTATTTTAGGGTTCAACATATTTCTAAGACCAGTGCCATCGTAGGTAATTTCTTCACCTATGATCCAACTGTATCCGCTTGGTTTGCCGTAACGTTCAACGGCATTTCCAAAAATATCACTGAACGATTCATTCAACTGACCGGATTCATTGCTGTAAATCAGGTTGGCTGAATTAGATGTAACGGCATGCGTAATTTCATGGCCACAAACATCCAATGAAGTTAAAGGTTTAAAAGTACTGCCATCACCATAGGTCATCCTAATGCCATCCCAAAAAGCATTGTCATAATTGTTAGAATAATGCACATAACTGTTGATCCGTGCATTGGCATTGTTGTAACTGTTTCGGTTGTGCCTTAGTTTATAATAATCATAAGTGGTTGCTGCACCCCAATGACAATCTGTAGCTACTTCATCTTTATTGACATTTACATTGTTCCAAACATTGTTTGAATCTGTAAAATCAACAGCCGCGCCATAAGTTGTTCCTTTCTTTAGATTAAAAGTATATATCCCATTGCCTCTTGTGCCTTCTCTTAATCTATAATTGAATGGTGCAGTACTATCAGTTTGTATGGTTTTTTGACCGCTGTATTTGGTATAAGCCAAACCATTGACATCGGTGGTATGCAATTGATTTTCCCTTGCTACGATTCTTCCATCAGTAACAGAAATATAAATATTTTCGGCTGTTCTGGGTTCTAATGCATGTACATTGAATTTATAAGTCAACTTGAATTCATTTTTCTGAAAATCCAGATCAAGCGGTACATAGATCAGTTTTCCAGAAGGGTACCAGGTGGCGTTCTCATCTTCTTTGATCTGCTTTATGGCCAACTCTTCCTCAGGATGTTCCCACATATAGGATAGAGCCGCAGTGGTATCGAGGGCAATTTTCAAACATGACTTTTCATTTAATTTTATTTCGGAAGTTTCTTTGATTTCAAATACTTCACCATTGAAAGAATGCAAACGATTGTCTTTAATATGCAAAATCAACACTGCACCCAAAACTTCTACTCCTTTGAAAGTTTCTTGCAGACGGATATGAGTAAACCCCAGTTCATCATCTTCCTTTCGAATCTGTATGAAACCATAGTCTGAATTTAAACCAACCAATTTTTGAACATAGGCTTGCGCTTCTGCATCTTTAATCAAAAATGAGCTTCGAAAAAGTACAAACTGAATTTTATTGGTATTCGAATTGATTCGAACAAATTCTGAACCTCTAACTTTTTTCTCTGCTTCTAAGCCTTCTAATATTTGAGCATAAGTTTGAACGAAACCGATGAAACAAAATAGAAATAAAAGTAAAGAATGCTTTGTGTAATGTTTCCCCATCTTTTTGTATTCAGCGAAAATACCTAAAAAATAAGGTTTTATCAATGAAATAGGTGTTTAATTTTCAAGTACTGGCGCTATTTTACGCAATATTTTGAAAACTAAGCATTTAATAAAACAATCGAAAAAAATCGATATAGAAAGGTAAAAATGTTGAAAGTTTTGATTATCAAATAGATTCAGTCACTTTTTGAATGAACAATCCAGTGCGCATTTTGGGTTCAATGTAAGTGGATTTTGGAGGCATGATCAACGTGTTGTCTGCCACATCAAATACTTCCTGAATGGTACAAGGGAAAACAGTAAACACAAGGTCGTATTTTCCGGCATCTACCATGGCTTCCAATTCATTTAACGAAACCCCTCCGCGTAAAAAATCCAGTTGTTTGTCGGTTTTCGAATCTTCAATGTGCAGGATTTTACCAAATACATGGTTCTCAAGCAAAGATACGTCTAAAGTATCTACAGCATTCAGTCCATCGCATTGTTTCGAATAAGTCACAATGTACCAATTTCCTGCTGTATAAAGACCAAACTCTCTTTCTTTCAACGATTTATGTGGCTCATCACACAATGTAACCTCAAAATCAGCTTTCAATTGATCAATAAAAGCATTTGAATCAAATTCTTCATCGCATTTATACGCTCTGTGAAAACTCTCTATTTTAAGGTATTCTGGTGGTACTATAAAGGCCAAGTACTTGCCATTCTGAATTTTATTGTTTTTGAAATAACCGGCAGATGCTGCTGATCGATGATGACCATCTGCAATGTACAAATCGCCTGTAACTTGATAGGCACTTTTAAACGTATTGATGATGTTTGTATCAGTTACCTTACATACCCTGTGCTTGTATCCGTATTCATCATCAAAATCCATGATCAACTCACCTTTAGGGAGGCAATCTTCAAGAAGAGAATTGATGTTCTTGTCGGTTCTATGGGTTAATAAAACCGGCTCGCCTATCACATGTGTGTATTCAATGTGACTGATCAATTGCGTTTCCTTTTCTGTCAAAGTATTTTCATGTTTGCGAATATGACCATTGAAATAATCATCACATGAAACACCACAGATCAGACCTAAAAAGGTATCGCCGGTTTTTAAATTGGTTTGTCTGTAAATGAAAACAGCTTCTTCAGGAACATATTTAAGTGCTTTCTTCTCAATTAAGTCCAATAAAGCCTGATGAGCCAAAGGAAAATGTTTTGATGGGTCTTTGGGTTCATTTAACCTCAGATATGGTCTTACAACATTTAAATATGTCAAAGGGTTGCCATCAACTATGGCTTTTTGACGATTGATGTCATCAATGTGAATATTGGCTGAAACAACCAATTCGAGACCTTCACTGGGAAGTAATGCTTTAAAAGGAAAAATATGAGCCAAAATCAGGAATTGAAGAAATTCAAAATTTGTTCAGCCATTTCATCTCCAATGCGCTTTTGAGCCTCTGCTGTACTTGCTCCAATATGTGGCGTCAACGAAACGTTATCGAGTTTGAGAATACCATCGTATACCGGTGGTTCTTTTTCAAAAACATCAACCCCTGCATAAGCTATGGTCTTGTTGTTTAAAGCATTTACCAGATCAAGTTCGTTGACCACTCCGCCTCTGGCGCAATTGATCAAACCGGAACCTTTCTTCATCATATTGAGTTCAGCTTCAGCAATGACGTATCCTTGACCACCCGGTATGTGCAAACTCACAAAATCCGCGTTTCTTAAAACATCTTCTTTAGAAATGGTTTTAATTTTTTTCTTAATTGAAGGAATTCCTGCTTCCGGATGAAAAGTGATTTCAACTTCTGCTTCCTCAATCATTGGATCAAAAGCAATAACATTCATACCTATACCGAAGGCAATTCTTGCAGCTTCCCTGCCGATTCTGCCCAGCCCTATGAGTCCAAGTGTTTTTCCTTTCAATTCAGAGCCTGCTGAAGCAACTTTTTTCAATTGATTGAATTGTGCTACACCGTTTTCAGGCATTTGTCTGTTGGTGTACTGCAGCATTCTGCAAATGGAGAACATGTGAGCAAAAACCAATTCAGCCACGCTGGTGCTGCTGGCGGCAGGGGTATTCACCACTGTCACGCCTTTTTCTTTGGCATAGGTCACATCAATATTGTCTAATCCCACACCGGCTCTGCCAACCAATTTCAAATTGTTGCCTGCATCCAATACTTCTTTGTTTACTTTGGTAGCACTCCTAACCAGCAATACATCATATTCTTGTATTCTGGAAGGCAATTCAGCTTGTGGAATGTTATTGGTATCAATGCTGAAACCTTTAGCTTCTAAAGCGGCTTTAGCCGATTGATCGATTCCGTCGTTTGCTAATACTTTCATTGTTTTATTAATTGAAGGTACTCATTACATTTACCAAAGCTTCTACACTCTCCAATGGCAAAGCATTGTACATACTTGCTCTGTATCCGCCAACTGAACGGTGACCTTTGATACCGGATATTTTAGCTTCTTTCCATGCTGCATTGAATTTGTCTTCCATTGAAGGATCTGTCAACAAAAAGCAAGCATTCATTTGTGAACGGTCTTCTGTTGCTACAGTACCAGTAAACAATGGATTGCGATCAACTTCATTGTAGAGCAAGGCAGCTCTTGCGGCAGCTCTTCTTTGCATTTCATCAACACCACCTACTTTTTTCACCCATTTCAAATTTTGCAACATAGCAAATATTGGGAACACAGGAGGTGTATTGAACATGGTTTCTTTATCGATGTGAACCTGATAGTTCATCATACTTGGTATTTGTCTGCTGACTTTACCCAAAATGTCTTTCTTAATGATCACCACAGTTACACCGGCAGGGCCCATATTTTTTTGAGCACCGGCATAGATCAAACCAAACTTAGATGCATCTATCCTTTTGCTTAAAATATCTGAACTCATATCACATACCAAGGTAACCGGACTGTCTGGGAACGAAGTCATCTGACTGCCATATATGGTATTGTTACTGGTGCAGTGAAAATAATCGGCATCTGTTGGTATCACATAATCCTTAGGGATGTAATTGTAATTTTTATCTTCTGAACTGGCTACAACTTCAACCTTTCCAAGGTATTTGGCTTCTTTTACAGCATTTGCAGCCCAAACACCAGTTTTAAGATAAGCACCTTTGGTTTCCAATAAGTTGTATGCAACCATTAAAAATTGCAAGCTAGCGCCTCCACCTAAAAACAAAACTTCATAATCCTGAGGAACGCCTAATAATTCTTTAATAATGGATTGTGTTTCTTCAACAACTGCAACAAATTCTTTGCCTCTGTGAGAAACTTCCAGAACTGAAAGTCCTGTACCGGCAAAATTACGAATACCCTCAATACTGGCTTCCAGAGCTTCTTGAGGTAAGATAGATGGTCCTGCAGAAAAATTGTGTACTTTCGACATGTTATGTTTTTTTTATGTCGCGAAATTAAAGTAATATTGAAACAATAAATAATGAAATCGAAAAACATTTTTCTGTTTTGTATTCTATTTTGCACAGTCAATTCCTTTAATGCTCAATCTGCCGATTCTTCTTCCAAAACACATCAAAGAAAATCCATTAAAGACAAATTGAGCTTTAACGTAGGTGGAAATGTATTGTTTGGCACTGTTACCAATATCAGTATATTACCACAAATTGGATACAAAATTACCGATCAATGGATTGCTGGTGTGGGCGGAAATTTCCAATATTATCAAAACAATTTTTACAGCAACGCTCCATTCATGATCTATGGTGGAAATTTATTTACCCGCTACCATTTCACATCCGAATTATTTGCTCAAACAGAATATCAAATGCTCCAATTCAATGGTTATTTAGGTCAATATGGTTTAATCGGCGGTGGCTATGTCAGTCAAACCGGTGTTTATCTATCTGCCTATTATATTTTCTCAAGACCAACCACCAATAGTGTTTATTCACGACCTTACACCATTCGATTGGGATACTTTTTTTAATGAAATCATTTTCTAAAAACCAAAAAATCAGTTTTTCAGGGGGCAAAGACTTCAAATTGAAAAACTACAAAACCAATGAAACTTTTGAATTTGGTAACGAGGACACACTCAAAGCCGAACTGGCCACTTACAGAGAAAAAATTTCATCCTTACAAGAAAAACTCTATGCTCAGGACAAATACTCTGTGCTCATTGTTTTACAAGCCATAGACGCAGCCGGCAAAGACAGTTGCATCAAACATGTTTTAACAGGTGTGAATCCTCAAGGTGTTTCGGTTTCAAACTTTAAAGCACCTAGTCAGGTAGAACTGGACCACGATTTCATTTGGAGAACTTATCATCAATTGCCGGAAAAAGGCAAAATTGGTGTTTTCAATAGATCTTATTACGAAGAACTATTGGTTTGTAAAGTTCATCCTGAATACATTGTCAATCAAAGAATACCCGGCATAGATTCAGTTGATGACATCAATACTAAATTTTGGAATAACCGATACAGGATCATCAATGAAATGGAAAGACATTTGGTTAAAAATGGAACCATTATCATCAAAATATTTCTGAATCTTGGAAAAAAAGAACAGAAAAAAAGATTTTTGGAACGAATTACTGATAAATCCAAACAATGGAAATTCAATTATGCTGATCTGAAAGAAAGAGCACATTGGAATGACTATCAGGAAGCCTACAAAGATATGATCATGAACACATCGAGTAAATATGCTCCCTGGCACATTATTCCTGCAGATGATCAATGGGTGAGTCGTGCCTTGGTCGGTAGATTGTTATTGGAACACCTGGAAAATCTTAACCTTAGTTACCCTGCCCTTAATGAATCTGACTTGAAATTACTGGAACAAGCACGTAAAGAATTGATGAATGAAAAGGACTGATGGACACTGAAAAACACATTCATTTAATCATTGGCCCCACAGCGGTGGGCAAAACAGACAGAGCCATAGAGCTGGCAAAATCACTCAATTGCGACATCATTTCAACAGATTCCCGTCAGGTATACCAAGAGCTTAATATTGGTGTTGCCCGTCCGGATGAGCATCAACTAAGTGCCGTCAAACACCACATGATCGCTTGCGTTAGTATTCACGATGAATACAATGCAGGTAGATTTGCAGAGGATGCCGGCAATACCATTAATGATTTGCTTGACACCAATGATCATATCGTGTTGTGCGGTGGAACCGGATTGTACATCAAAGCGTTAATTGACGGATTGGACCCACTGCCTCCCAAAAATGAAAAAAGACGTCGCGAGTTACAAATGCTTATAGACGATTCAGGGATAGAAACACTCTCTCAATTATTATTTGAATTGGACCCTATCAGACATGCCTCCATTGACAAACAAAATCCACAAAGACTCATAAGAGCTATAGAAATTGCAGAATCTGATGAAGTTACTGAAGCGGTTAACTTTAATTTTAAACATCGATTCCACTTGCACATTGAAACCATTGAAATGGAAAGGTCTGAACTTTATAAGCGAATCAATCAAAGGGTTGATATGATGGTTGAAAATGGATTGGAAGAAGAAGTGAGAAGTCTACTGCCCTATCAACATTTAAATGCATTGCAAACTGTTGGTTACAGTGAATGGTGGCCATTTTTTGAAAACAAAACCAGTCGCGAGGAAGTCATTGAAAAGATCAAACAGCACACACGAAATTATGCAAAAAGGCAGCTAACTTGGTTTAAGAACCAATCTGACCTAGGCCAAAAACAAGCAGCAGTTTTATCCATCTCGAATACTGTTTTAGCAGTTTAATTAGATTGTTAAAGGTAAAAATGACTTTCACCGATTTCTATACAAATCCCATAAATTTGCCAAAACAATAATTGGTCAAGCCAAATGAAAAAGCTGTTGAAACACCCATTCGGTTTAACAGGGATGTTCATCATCACCCTCATTGTGTTGACGGCTTTGTTGGGCAATTTGATCACGCCAGATAAAACCAAGAATGCCAATTGGCAATGCTTGCAGATTTGCAAACTACCCCCCATGAGTAAGATCACTTTTTTTGAAGTAAGTGATCCGCGTCAACAGTCAGCCTGGCAGATTTGGGTCAGTGGGAAACACGATCCATTGATCAAAATACCTATAAATTCCTGTGACATCAAAGGAGATACCGCTTACTTGAATTTGTATACCGAAGATGGCAGCAATGAATTAAAAGATGTTGTTACTTTAAATGGTGAAAATAAAAATTACAAAATATCAGGACAGCTTTATTTACTTGGAACAGATGTTTATGGACGAGACATTTTCAGTCGCATCGTGATCGGTTCGAGAGTTTCTTTGATAGTAGGAATCGTAACCGTTATCATCGCTTTGGGTATTGGTATATTTTTAGGTTTGCTTGCAGGTTATTTTAGAGGTGTTTCAGATCTTTTCATTTCCTGGTTGATCAATGTTATTTGGAGTTTACCCACGATTTTATTGGTGGTGGCTGTCAGTTTTGCAATTGGTCAAGGTTTTTGGCAAATATTTGTAGCAATAGGTTTGAGTTCATGGGTAGAAGTGGCAAGAGTGGTAAGAGGTCAGGTATTTTCCATTAGAGAAAAAGAATACATTCAGGCAGCCAAGGTATTGGGATTTGGACCATTTCGAATCATGTTGAAACACATTCTGCCCAATTTAAGGAGTACTTTGATCGTATTGGCCATTTCTGTTTTTGGAACCGCCATTTTGGTTGAATCCGGTTTGAGTTTTGTCGGATTAGGATTGGCACCACCGGAAGCAAGTTGGGGCATGATGATCCGAGAAAATTATCAGGAGATCACATTGGATCATGCCTATTTGGCCATTGCTCCCGGAATTTGCATTATGTTACTGGTGATGGCTTTCAATTTTGTTGGTATTGCTTTACGAGATGTCTTAGACATCAATCTCGAATGACTTTATAATTGCGGTTCTCTCCTACTCTCCATCCGCTGATGGATTCAATGATGTGCAGCAGTCGTTTTTTAAATCCCATTCTTTTTATGCTGATATCGTGTTCAAAAAACCAATTCTTTGCTGATATTCTCTCTTGCATTACCTTGGGGTGTGAACCCGGATACCTTACCAATGAATCTACCACTGAAAAATCAAATTCATCAACATTGGCATATTCCTTTTCAAGAAATTCATCACTGTGCCACAATTTTCTTGCCTGCTTCAATTTTTCTAATTGAAACTTAGGGTGTTTTACCCAGCCATAATGAAATATCCAAGCATCAATTGCTTTCACATTTAATTTGCGGTCATTGATTCTGAAACCTTGAGCATCTTTATAGGATCGGATTGCTTTGTTGTTTCGAATCACTCTGATCTCTTTTCTGTACCAATTTCTGCTATTGGCCTCATAATCGTAACTGCCATAAAAATGTCGGTAATTGAACAATAAGCCTTCAACATGTTTGTTGTTCAAATGTTTCTCCATTGCATTTTTTACAGTGTCTAAATACTGTTCATGCAAACACTCATCAGCTTGAATATAAAAACACCAATCTGCTTTTTCTGAGATGGCGTCCAAGGCTTTATTGGTCTCAATGGCCAATACCTTACCACCTTCGCGCATGGTGTCGTCCCATACTGTTTCTATGATTTTTATCTTGTCTGAATCTATCGATCGAACAAATTCAAGTGTTTCATCGTTGCTGTCTCCAACTGCAACTACCATCTCATCACAAATTGGAAGAATAGACAATATGGCTTCCTTGAGCGGATAATCAGCTTTAACCACATTTCTTGCAATGGTAAATCCAGAAACAAACATGTTGCGAAATTACATGAAGTGATATCAAAAATAAGTTTTTGTTAAAATTTATTCATCTTTCAATATTGATTGAAAAGACTTTTAGAAATAACATTTAGAAATTTAGAAATCGAAAACGAACATCATTTGTATTTCTTTTTGACATATTTGATTAGAATCAACATGTCCTTTTTCCATTTGGCGAAATGATTGAATGAATTGTACATGTAATTGATCATTTCTACATCGTCTTTGGGAGCTCTTTTGTATTTATTGACGAATTTTGCTTCCAGATTTTCCATGTAAATTTTAAAGTCAAGCATGCATTCGAACCAATTTCTGTAAATGGCATAATTTGTATTGGTAGCGCCAATTGCATAAGTGCGTCTGGATTTAGGGAAACGCATACCACATAAATTATAATGATTAACAGATAACCAACTGTAATGACCGCTATTGCCGCTTTCCTCTATTTTAATGGCTAAAAAAAGATAATGCCATCGTCCCATGTACTTTTTTGCTACACGGTACAATGTATCAACACCCGGAACTCTTTTCAAGTCGAGGCCTTGAAGCACATTCACTGTATCTGTTTTTTTACTCAGTGAATCAGCTGCTGTGGCACCTTGAATTTCCCCGAGTGCAAATAGGAGAATCGATATGAAAATAGGTTTGAGTATTTTCAACTATAAATTCAAAGATAATTCAGACATGCCCTCGCTTTTCCACAAGTTATTGTCATTTTATCACAAATGCCTGTTTATCAAACATATACAACCCAATGATTCAATTTTAAAAGCCCATTAATCCCTATTTCGATGACATTAATGATTAAAAAAATGACATTATTTTTCAAAATCTGTAACAATTAGTCCTGGCTAAACGACATAAATTTATCATGTTTTACCCAACCTTTACAAACCGTTGTACGTCATGATTGAAAACCGTTACCATTATCAATAATTTAAATTAAATTTGAACTTTCAACTCTATATGTTTCTAAAACTCACGAAAAAATTGCTTTTAGTGTTCTTGTTGATTACATCAATGAATAGTATAAAAGCTCAGCATTTTACGATTTCAGGATTTATTACAGACAGTCAAACCGGCGAAGTTCTGATCGGAGCCTATGTATTTTGCCCACAAACCGGTATGGGATCTGTGACCAATAATTATGGTTACTACGCTCTCAGCATTCCCAATGGCACAAAAAACATCATGTATATGAATGAAGGATTTTTTGCTAAAATTGATACTACATTGATCCACATGAACAAACATGTTGATGTCAGTTTGAATCAAATGACTGATGAAGACTTTCAAATCAATCCATTTGACACAAGCAATCAAACAAAAATTGAAGTCGAAGAAATCGCCAATGAAGATGACACAGTGAATACGGATGACCCTGTAAAAGTGAGCATTAAAAACAAGCCTGCAGTTAATGAATTGATCAAATACGTCTTAAAAAGAAACTTCAAAATGATAGACCGAATTGAAAACGGTTACATTGAAGTACCGGGCATACAAATTAGCAGAATGCCTTCACTGGGCGGCGAAATTGATGTGAGCAGGGCCATCAAACATTTGCCAGGTGTACAGCCATCAACGGAAATGACCAATGGCATGTATGTGAGAGGTGGTAGTCAGGACCAAAACCTTGTTTTAATAGATGGCGTACCAATCTACAACATGAATCACGCTTTTGGCTTGTATTCCATTTTCAATTCAGAATCCATCAACAGCATCAATTTAACCAAAAGTGGCTTCTCATCCAAACACGGCGGTCGCCTATCTGCCATTACCGATGTTGTAATGAAAGAGGGCAACAAAAGTGGTATTCATGGTATCTATCTCAACAGTTTACTCGCATTTACGCTCAATTTAGACGGACCACTTTCCAGAGATGGTCGTACCACTTTTTCTATTGCTGCCAGACGTTCTCATTGGGACATCTTTTTCCTCAGACCCTTTAGTTCAGATTCCAATAAATCATCAATTGCGTTTTATGATGTCAATTTAAAAGTGAGTCATAAAATCAATGATAGAAACAAATTGGTGTTTAGTATCTTGTCTAACAGAGACCGTTTATTCTCAATCAATAAAACAACAGATGTGGTCAATAACAACCGAGTCCTTTATGAAAATGGCACCGATGTAAGATGGGGTAATTTTGCCGGTTCAGCCAAATTGAACAAGGTCATCAATGAGAAACTGTTTTCAAGTACTACTTTCTCATACAGTCAATATAAAGCCCAGTTTGGCTTTTCATTTGGATCATCATTTGACAGTGCCAACGTAACCGATTACTCAAAACTTGAATTTAAATATTTCAACTTCATCCGTGACTACATGCTAAAAGTTGATTACGATTATGTTTTAGACAGAAAACATACCTTGATGTTTGGAGCGAATTTCTCATTGAAACAATTCATGCCAGGTACTACTGCAACAAAATACAATCGCAATGGTGTGATTTCAAATGATACTTTTTATGGTTTGTCCAAATCAGTTAATTCAAAAGAAACTGCCTTGTATTTAGAAGACGAGTACAAGATCAACAAAGACCTAAAAATAACTTTTGGAGGAAGATTGGTTTCATACATTTATAAAAGTGACAATTTCTTATTTTTCGAACCCCGTGTTTCATTCAATAAAAAATTCGACAACCGTTATGCCATAAAAGGCAGTTACACCTTAATGAATCAAAGCATACATTTATTGGCGGATAACATCAATGCCAATTTGACCGACAGATGGGTGCCTGCAACAGGGTTGTCTAAACCAGAACGTTCACATCAAGTGAGTTTGGGCATATCCAAACCTTTGGAAAATGATTTGGAATTTTCTTTGGAAGGCTACTACAAATACTACAACCGAATTTTAGAATTGAAAGAAGGTGTTGACATCAATTCTGGTTTGTTGTCTTCATCTGAATGGGAAAACAAAGTATTGTCTGGAACCGGAAAGAACTATGGCTTAGAGGCCTTTTTACACAAACGCAGAGGCAATACAACCGGTTGGATCAGTTACACCTTGTCTTGGGCTAAAAGAAATACCCCCGGCGTCAATAGAGATCAAGATTATTACTTCCAATTCGACCGCAGACATTATGTCAATTTGGTGGCTCAAACCAAATTGGATGAAAAATACACCGCTTCGATCAATGTGGTTTTCTCAACCGGTAATGTACAATCTGTGCCGATCGGAAAATACTTAGACATCAACGGCAATGTGATTTATGATTACTCTGAAAAGAACAATTACCGTTTGAACAATACCTTTAGAATAGATGTTGGTATAACCAAAATCCGTTACAAAGAATGGGCAGCAGAGAGCGGATACAGATTCTCTATTTACAACATATTGGCAAGAAACAATCCTGCCTATGTCTACATCGACAACAGTGGCAAAAAACCACAAGCATATCAAAGAGCATTTTTATTGTTTATTCCAGGCGTTACTTATTATATCAAATTTTAACATGAAAAGATCATCATTCATTCTGGCCTTAGTGGCCCTTAGTATATTCGCAGCTTGTTCAAAAAAAATCGATCTGGACTTGCCTGACTACAATTCCAAGTTGGTCATCAACGGAGAATTCGATACCGATAAGGATATTGCAGTAACTGTCAGCAGGAGTTTACCCATTATGAAAATCACCGATTCTACCGGTTATTTGATCATGAATGCCACTGTGAAAGTTCTTGAAAACGGTGCTTCCATTGGCAATGCCACCTATTTTTCAGGCCAATATGTATTGGCACAAAAACCGGTTGCGGGTCGTAAATACAGTGTTGAGGTCACCTCAGGCACTTATCCTAAAGCAGTTGCAAACCTGGAAATGCCAAAGAGCTTAAGCACAGTTTCTTCCTATAAAGATTCAGTAGGTTTAGACGCCGATGGCTTTAAAGTTGGTCAAATCACCTTGACATTTGCTGACGACAACAATGTAAAAAACTATTACAAATTATTGATCAGATGGTACAATGCTAGCACCTTACAATGGTATCCATTGAACATAGTCTCTAATGACATCATTTTCTTGAACAATGACAAATTATCAGACGGTTCCTATGCATTTTCGGATCGTACATTTAATGGCAGAACCAAAACCCTGACCTTTCAAACCACAAGTTCAATGGGCAGGGGAACACCAAAATTCGAAATTTCAGTGAAGACTTTCAACGATGAATACTACCAATACCTTTTGCAGACAGATGACTACTCTCAAAGCGGAAATGCCATAGGAGTTGAGCCTGTTATCATTCGCTCGAACGTCACAAATGGATTGGGTATGGTTGGTGGGATTTCAAATGCCAAAGACACTATATTCTGAGTTTGGTCATTTTAGCTTAAATTGCACAATAATTTACTTATTGTTTCATTTATAGCGTACATGAAGACCATTTTCACTATTTGCCTGTCTTGTTTATCATTAGTAATTGCCAATGCCCAATCTGCAGGCAAATCGGTATTTGCTTTTCTCAATACACCCAATTCTGCCCGTTCAGTTTCCTTGGGTAGTAATTTCATCTCTACAATAGACAACGATATTTCAACAGCTTGGAACAATCCGGCTTCATTGAATGAATTGTCCAACAAGCAATTTTTTGCCAGTTACAACAATTACATTTTGGACATCAATTCTGGATATGCCTCATACGCGAGACATTTCAAAAAATACGGAACATTTGCTGCAAGTATATTGTATTTGGATTATGGCAAATTTAATGGTTATGATTTTGCAGGTATTTCTACGGGTGAGTTCAAAGTTCAAGATCAATGCATCAACTTTTCTTATGGCAATAAGCTCAATAATAAATTCAGAGTGGGTGCCAACTTAAAATACATTTACAGTGTATATGAATCTTATGTCAGCAACGGTGTAAGTACAGATCTATCGGGAATTTATGAGGACACATCAAAAAAACTGTTAATGACTGCTTACGCCAGAAACATCGGATTCCAAGCCATACCCTTCAATGGTAGCTCCAGAACACCATTGCCATTTGAATTGGCTTTTTCAATTTCAAAAAAACTTGATCATTTACCGCTCAGATACCATTTGATCTTTCACAATTTGCAAAGACCCGACATGAGGTATACCATCACAGAAACCGGACTTAAAGATGAAAGCGGAAATAAACTTGAAAAGAAAATGACCATGGGCGATAACATCTTAAGACATCTTGGTTTGGGGGGCGAATTGAATTTATCTAAACACTTTGTACTGAGATTTGGTTATGACCACATGCGCAGAAAAGAAATGACTCAAGAACAAAAAAGAGGAATGGCAGGATTCAGCTGGGGATTGGGATTCAGAATCAAGAAACTGCATATCAGCTACGGCAGTGCCTCATTTTTTGCCGGCTATAGCATCAACCAATTCAGTTTAAATATGAATTTGGGTGAGTTTTATAAATCCAAATAAATAAAAAAGGCGGATACAATCCGCCTTGTCAATATTTCAATCGTTCAATTAATCGTTTGAACTGGATTCAGGATCGTAATCTTTACGAGAAAATTCATCGTAATTGTATTCAGGGAGCAATTCACTTTTAACATGTTTTATGGTTTCATTTAAAGCTTCTGAAAATTTATTGAAGTCCTCTTTGTACAGGAAGATTTTTGATTTTACATAATTTCCGTCATCAAATTTCTTGGTGCTTTCAGTAATGGTTAAAAAGTAATCGTTGCTTTTCGTACTCCTCACATCAAAAAAATACGTCCTCTTTCCAGCCTTTACACGTTTAGAAAAAATGCTGTTCTTGTCTCTGAAATCTTCCATTATGTTAAATAAATTTTTCGCTAATTAACACCTTTTTTTCAAATTCAAAAAATTTTTCTTAATTTGGCAATAAAATTGCGCTTAGTTTACTACATGAAATTTCCATTACTCAGCATCTTATTTTTCCTGATTTTGACACAATCCAAAGCAAGTACAAATGACAGTACGAGAAATGTCAATGTGGGTGATTCAGTATTTATCTCTAAATGCGTTGGTAAAGGATACAAATACATTCAGTTTTATCAAAAAACCAGATTTACAAATCCAAATGCTACCTATAACCATGAGACCGGTGACGATTTCTATGAGTTTTTCTTTGGCGATGGTGACTTTGACGTAAAATACTTGCCTTGTGAATACGGTGAAAAGAAATATAAAATTCTCAGTATTCGAGTACTTGTAGATAAAGAGACCGGAAAAGACAGACCGGTTATGTTTCTCGACTTAGGACCCAATACTGTTGCTTGGGTTGAGCTCAATGGTGACGTTGATGCCGTTGAAATCTATATTGAATGAACCAAATAATCTTATAACAATAAAAAAGGCCGAAGAAATCGGCCTTTTTTTATGAAAAATTTCTTTTTACTATTTCATTCCATTTTCAATCCAACATTCTAAAACCAAAATACTGCTATCAGCCATCTTAGCGTGGTTCTTTGGCATTGGTGAATAATAAGCTTCGTGTTTTATTGAACCTAAGAAATTGGATTTAGAAGCAAAGTCTTTCACATTGTCTTTGTTTGATAAATCAATTCCTGATGCGTGCTTAATTGCACTGTGACAAGAGTTGGCACAATTGTCATCAATGATTTTTTTCACATGACTTTCAAAAGTAATGCTCTGATCACATTTGCTTGATTCGGCAGGCACCACTTGCACCGGACTAACTGCAATTGGTTTTGACTCTGCAGGCGGATTGCTTGCTTGCTTTTTAGATTTACATGCTTGCATGATCATAAAGCCTGTAGCCAATACAACACATGCGGTTCTTAGGTGTTTGTTCATTTGATATTTTCTTCTGTTATGTGCAAATCTAAGGGATTTTTCACCTTTTCATCCATAAGTGCAAAGTCTAAAACTTCGAACATATTTCTCACATAGTGAAATTCAACACCCTTCAAATATTTTTGAGGTATATCATCAACATCCTTTTTATTTTCATGACACATGATGATGTCCTTGATGCCGGCTCTTTTTGCAGCCAATATCTTCTCTTTGATACCTCCAACAGGCAATACACGACCTCTCAATGTGATCTCTCCTGTCATGGCCAAATAAGGTTTAATTTTCCTTTGAGTAAACAATGAAGCCAATGATGTCAGTATAGTAATACCAGCACTTGGACCATCTTTAGGAATTGCACCGGCCGGAAAATGTATATGTGTATCCCAATGGTTAAACACTTTATAATCTATATCCAAGTAAGATGAATTCGCCTTTAAAAATGTCATTGCAGTGGTAGCACTCTCTTTCATCACATCACCAAGTTTTCCAGTCAAGGTCATGTGTCCTTTTCCTCGTGTCAGTGTGCTTTCTACAAACAATATACTGCCGCCAACCGGACTCCAGGCCAAACCAGTCACAACTCCTGCTGTCTCATTGTCTTGATAAATTTCACGCTCCATTTTCTCAACACCCAAAACCGATTGAATATCTTCAGAACTTAGCGCAGGATTGAACTCCTCTTCCCCTGCAATTTTCATGGCATTGTGTCTTACCAAAGATGCAATTTTCTTCTCCAGATTTCTAACACCACTTTCTCTGGTGTATTCTTCTACTATGGTTTCAATTACCGAATCTGAAAGTTTGAACTGATTGGCTTTAACACCGTGCATGTTTCTTTGTTTCGGAATCAAATATTTCTGAGCGATCTGAATCTTTTCTTCTACGGTGTAACCACTGATTTCTATTATCTCCATTCTGTCCAACAAAGCCGGTTGAATGGTGTCCAACGAATTGGCAGTAGCAATGAACATCACTTTGCTCAGGTCATAATCCAATTCCAGATAATTGTCGTGAAAGTTGGTGTTTTGCTCAGGGTCCAATACCTCTAACAATGCTGAAGAGGGATCTCCTCTGAAATCATTGCCAACTTTATCGATCTCATCCAATACAAATACCGGATTACCGGATTTTACTTTTTTAAGGTTTTGAATGATTCTGCCTGGCATAGCTCCAATGTATGTCTTACGATGACCTCTGATCTCAGATTCATCGTGCAATCCTCCCAAAGAAACCCTAACATACTTTCTGCCTATTGCCTTAGCAATGCTCTTACCCAATGAAGTTTTACCAACTCCGGGAGGGCCATATAAGCAAATGATTGGACTTTTCAGATCACCTTTTAATTTAATGACTGCGAGATATTCCAATATTCGCTGTTTCACTTTTTCCAATCCAAAATGATCGGCATCCAAGGTTTTTTGAGCCTTTTTGATGTCCAAATTGTCTTTGGTAAATTCATTCCACGGCAATTCTAAAAGTGTTTGAGCATAATTGAGACTTACTGAATAATCAGGGCTCGCAGGATTGATCCTTAATAGCTTGTCGAGTTCTTTGTTAAATGCATCTCCTATTTCCTTTGACCATTTCTTTTTTGATCCTCTGTCTCTAAGATTTTGAATTTCCTTATCAGGTGATTCATGTCCCAGTTCCTCCTGAATGGCCCTTATTTGCTGTTGTAAGAAATATTCTTTTTGTTGCTTGTCAATATCGACCTTTACTTTACTTTGAATTTGATCTTTTAACTTGAGAATTTGATTTTCTCTCATCAAATGTTCAAATACCATCGTTGCCCTTTGCTTGAGCGTTTTAGAATTTAAGATCAATTGCTTGTCTACTAAAGCAATGTTCAAATTTGAAGCAATGAAACTCACTAAAAAATTATCACTGTCTATATTTCTCAAAGCAAAATTTGCTTCTGAAGGAATATTGGGCGACAATTCAATGTTTTCTGCTGCTGTATCTTTTATACTGCTGATTAAAGCTTTTAATTCTTTGTCTTGCTTCTCATCTTCAATTTTAATCGCTTTAACATAAGCTGTCAAGTATGGTTCTTGTGAAATTTCTTCACCCAACTCAATCTTTCTTTTTCCTTGAATGATGGCAGTGGTATTACCATCGGGCATTCTTAAAATTTTGATGATCTGTGCCATGGTACCGATCTTGTTCAAATCTCTTATACCCGGCTCTTCAGTTTCAGGATCTATTTGAGCAAAAACGCCAATGATCTTATTCCCTTTGTTTGCATCCTTTATCAATTTAATGGATTTATCCCTTCCAACTGTTATTGGAAAAACAACACCTGGAAATAATACTGTATTCCTAATCGGTAAAATTGGCAGACTTTCAGGAACATTTAATTTATTGCTTTCTTTCTCCTCTTGCTGAGAGAACAGTGGAAACAAATCACTTCCGCCTTCTGTATCGTCTGAATCCATGTGCCCTCCGAATATCAATTTGTTATAATTCATGATCTATTAACCGCTTTAAATCAATTGGTGTACCAAAAACAAATATATGACAAAATGTTCGAAAGCCTTCATTAAAAGGCATTTACTATTACAAGATGAATATTGCATGTCGTCCATGTGTATTTTCATTTACCAAGA
>DASWYG010000128.1:0-15917 GCA_036405075.1 Bacteroidia bacterium
AATGCGTAAGTGTATTTTTCTATGGTGGTTGATTTCATTTATTTGGATTATCAATGTTCGATTTCGCTGAGTGTGTAGGTGCTTTTATTTTTATCTGTATGTTCCATTGTTTTTTGAATTGTAAGTCTAGATAACAAATAACACAGTGTTGATTCAGCTCCTTGATTCATGTTCATGTTTTCTGTTTCCAGTCCGTCGTAGCAGCCTCCGGTAATCGGATTGTAAACGGTTTGATTGAGGTGATTGTTGCCAAGGAACCAAGAAAAAGCTATTTGCATTTTTTCATCGTATTTCATTTCGGGGAATACTTCTGCAAATGTTTCGAGTGCAAAAATGGTATAGGCAACATCAATGGGTTGTTCTGCACCTGCGCGGCCTTGAGCGCTTCCTTTGTGCAACCAAACTTCATTAGGGATCACAGACAAACGATTTTCCGTAAACACTTTTTTCAAAAAGAAATCGAAGCTTGTTCTTGCTACTGTTTTGTAAATATTATCTCCTGTTACCATATATGCCAATAACAAAGATTGAGGAATGGCGCTGTTGGCATAAGTCAGATAGCTTTCAAACCATTTCCATTTGGAATCAGATTCATGCGAATACATGTTCACCAATCGTTTGCCTAAAACATCGATCAGAAGCATGAAAGTTTTTGATTTCTGACGAGCTTGACCAAAGCAAAGTCCTTTAATGGCAAATGCCATAGCTCGCGTTGAATGTATGTTCTCAATTGCACTTGCTGCTTTTGTTATCATTTGTTCAGCTTCATTTCTGAGGTTCTGCGGCATACTGTCTGACATACCTGCAAGATAACCCAAGGCCCATATAGCTCTTCCATTCGAGTCTTCAAGGTTTTCTACATTGTTGCTGTCAGGAAACTTTTTATTTTCGTCTACATAGTTGTTGAACGATCCGTCAGGTTTCTGGCAAAAAGCAATGAATTTTAAATACTTTTCAATTTTGTCGAGAATGCCAGGACCCTGTTTGTATTCGTGTTCCAAGCAAACGGTTAACAAGGCACGAGCATTGTCGTCTAAAGTGTAACCGGAATTCTGATCAGGAGTATTGAAATGTGAAAACTGATACATGCCAAATTGATTGGTCATTCGATTCAAATGATCGAGTTTTATGGGTGGAATACTGTATTGAATGTGCAATTGATCATTCAACATGCTTTTGAACAATAGGGTATGTGCAATGGCCGTATTTTCCCATGAATTGGCCATGTTTGTTTGAAAGTTATGCTGTCTCATGTTGTTTCGACTTTCTTCATCGTCTAGCAGTTCATTAACAGCAACAGATAGTTGCAGGTCCGAATTGAAATCTATGATTTTACCATAACCTTTTTGAAGCACTTCCAATGCATGTGGTATGGGTGTAGAAACGATGGGGCAACCACATCCAAGTGCATAAGTAAAAGTGCCGCTCACGGCTTGATTGGGATTGTTGGAGGTGAACAAATACACATCGGTCATTTGCAGATAGTCCAACAGTTCCTCCAAGGGTAAAAATCGATTGATGAAATGAATATGATTTTCCATTTCAAGAGCTTTCGATAATTCTTTCAAACTGTCTATGTATTTATCGCCTTCTTCCTTGAACACCACCGGATGTGTTTTGCCAATAACCAGAAACAAAACTTCGGGGTGTTTCTTGGCAATTTCAGGCAGAGCCCTGATGGTGGTTTCTATGCTTTTCCCGGAACTGATAAGGCCAAATGTTGAGAGTATCAAACGTTTGTTCAAACCGTATGCTTGTTTCATTTCCATTGTGTTTCTGTTCACGATCAGATGGGTCCCATGACGAATGATGTTGATTTTGGATTTTTCAATGCCATAGGTTTTTTCCAGAATTATCGAAGATGTTTGTGTCAGCACAATGATCCTTTCAACGGCTGCTGCAATTCTTTTGACATTGTAGAGCATGTCTTCATCAGGTGCAGACAACACTGTATGAAACACAATAGCAATTGGTTTCTTGATCTCTTCAAGCATCTCTAAAAACGCACTCTCAGCTCTGCGGTACAATCCAAATTCATGTTGAATCATCATCATGCTGATGCCGGGGTCTGTGTTGATCTTGTTTTTCAGTTCCACATAAGATTGAGGGTCGCCTGAATTCAATTTCAAATGCACCGGTTCATTATAAGTCACATGATCCATATCGTTTTCTACAGCGCAGATAACAGTTTCAAATGATTTTCCAAATTGATTTCTGAGTGCATTCACCAAATCAGAGGTATAAGTTGCAATTCCACACTCTATTGGTGGATATGAACTTAATACAAGTATTTTTGGGGTTTTCGACTTCACTGCGTATATATCTTGATTCAGATTGTCATTGTGAGATGAATCGGTTTGTGGGTGGTTGTCGATCATTTTTATTTATGCTTGTGGTTTGTGTTTTAAAAGTTCGTCGAGAAGTTCATTTATTCTAACTTTTGCTAATGCAATGCGCTCATCTGCGGCGCCATAAAATATGCTGAGTATACCATTGTGCACTGTTGTGCCTGATGGAAAGCAAACATTGTTGACCATGCCGTTTAGTTCCCAAGGTTCCTCAGGTGTAAATAAAGGGAAGGGTAAACGGGCTATTTCAATCAAAGGATTGTTTAAGTCGAGTAGTGCAGCACAAGCTGAATAAACATAACCATTGATGGTGTCGTTTACACCGTGGTAAATGAGGAGCCAACCTTTGTCTGTTTCAATGGGCGGGCAACCGGCACCAATGTAGCTGGATTCATGAACATGCAAGGCTTTTAAAGTCACATGCTCATCGAGTTTCATGATATAGTTTTCCCAAAAATCATGGCTTAGATCACTCAATTCGTTTACCATGCAAAGTTGTATGTCCGGTCGAATGCGGTGCAAAAAAGTGAGTTTACCATTGATTCTTCTTGGAAAGAAAACGAGGTTTTTGTCCCATACCAGCAGTTGTTTGCCATCTTTGATTTCAATACTCTCATGACTGTTGTAGCGCCTGTATTTCTCACCCATTTCGGCAATATTTGCGGTCAATTCAACAAATCGCGCATAATTGATGCAGGGCACTATGATGCCTTTCTTTTCAAAATGTGCAAGATCTTTAGAGATGGCCAATGCACCGGATGCATTGACACCATCATAAGCAGAGTAGGTGAGGTAAAACAGATCGTCAATTTTAACGATCCTAGGATCTTCTACACCTTGCGATTCATAATCGTGTTCGGGAACTATCAAAGGTGCATTTTTTCTGGAAAGCACCTCACCGTCTTCGTCGAGCAGACAATGTCCAATAGTAGAGTAGTTGTTTTCTCCAACAGAACGATAGAACAAGTGTGTGACTCCTTTTTCGGTTATAACAGCGGGATTGAGCACCCCTTCTTTTTCAAAATCGTAATGTCTGGATTTTAGAATAACGCCCTTTTTTTTAATTAACATTCAATGTAAATGAAAAGGGTAATTGGCAATTGTTTGAGGTGCTTGAATGTGTCAAGCTCGTATTAATTTGATTTGTCATTATTTGGTGGTGATATCAGTCTTGCGACCGGGTAAATTGAGTTTAAAGGAAGTGCCATTTTCAAGCTGATTGAAAGCCAAAGCAGTTTTGGGTAAAATGATACGGTAAATGGCTGCTTTTAAGTCATGCTTGTTCCACTTCGAGAATGCCAGAAAAGGATTTCCTGACAAATTTATTTTTTTGTTCATTTTAAATGTCTTTCAGACATTCAAAGTTGGTTCAAATTAGATGGATTATCTTACACATGTTGCGAAATATCTTACACATTTCACATGTTTTCTAAGTTCATCAACCTGGTTTTTTTCAATTGTTTGAAATAAGAAGGGGTCAGTCCGGTGATTTTTTTGAATTGATTGGACATGTGCGCGGCACTGCTGTAATGCAACTGAAAAGAAATTTCACTTAAACTCAATTCATTGTAGAGCAACAATTCCTTTATTTTTTCAATTTTGTTGATGATGATGAAATGTTGAATGGTCATGCCATTCACCATTGAGAATATATTGGAGAGATAAGTGTAATCGTATCCTAGTTTCTCACTGAGGTAATCGGAATAATTTTGTTTGGGTAAATCCACTTCAAAATGGATCATTTCAACGATCGCATTTTTGATTTTTTCAATCAATATCGCTTTTTTGTCTTCCAATAGTTCTAGTCCCGAGAAAGCCAAATTGGCCTTTAAAGATTTTATTTGCGAATCTGATAGTTTTTGAGGCAATTCAAACATCCCGAGTTCTATGATGGCAAAGTCAATGCCTATGCGATTGAGTTCTTCTTTGACCAGATTTTTACACCTGAGACTGACCATGAATTTAATGTAATACCTCATACAGAAAAAAGGGCTTTATTCGTCGAAGCAAATGTTAGCCGGAGGTAGAATGACCGAAGCGCGAAACTGCAGTCCTACGGATTTCCGCAAATGCAGGTCAAAGGTAAGCTATTAAAAGCAGAGTGTCTGCTTTTTATCGACAAAGGTTAATAGATTGAATTGATGTTTTAACGTCAAGAAACCTTTAAGCAAGCGTTATATCTATTATCTTCCTCTTCTGCCTTTATTTTTTGCAGGTCTGCCATGATTGGATTTGCCGTCAGAACTTTTGCCATAGGATGGCTTTCCTGACTTTGAACCACCCGGTTTTGAATGTGATTTTGAACCAGAATGTTTGGAATGGCCCTCCGCTGATTTGTGATGGTGTTTCTTGTGCGGATCGCCGGTTTTTGAGTGGTTGTTGGGCTTTGTTTTGGCTTTGGCCTTTGGCTTGTTTGATTCAGAACTCGAATGCTCCAATAGTTTGAACAAACCATCCATTTCTGTTGGATTCAAATCGCGCCAATCACCAAGTGGCAAACCTTTTAAACTGATGTTCATGATGCGCACCCTTTCCAATTTGGTTACTTCATATCCAAAGTGTTCACACATACGTCTGATTTGTCTGTTTAAACCTTGTATCAAAGTGATTCGGAAAACATTGCTGCTTTCTCTTGTTACCTTGCATTTTTTTGTCACCTGTCCAAGTATTGGAACGCCATTAGACATTCCTAAGATGACCTGATCGGTGAGAGGTTTGTCTACTGTTACAATGTATTCTTTTTCGTGGTTGTTGCCTGCTCTCAGGATCTTGTTCACCAGATCGCCGTCGTTGGTCAGAAAGATCAAACCTTGTGAATCTTTGTCGAGGCGACCAATAGGAAAAATACGTTTGGGGTGATTGACATAATCGACGATGTTGTCTTTCACGCCTTCTTCGGTTGTAGAGGTGATACCTGCGGGTTTGTTGAGAGCAATAAAAATAAGGTCATCACCACTGCGCGGTTCAAGTTCATGACCATTCACTTTCACTTTGTCGCCCACCATAACACGATCACCCACTTTGGCTTTTTTTCCATTGAGAAAAACATTGCCATTTTCAATGTACTTATCGGCTTCTCTTCGAGAGCATAAGCCACTTTCAGAAATAAATTTGTTCAGTCGTACACCACCGTATTCCATGAGGCGAATATAGCGAAAGGATTTAGGAGTTAGGAGGTAGGATTTAGGGAGGCAAAATACTAGGGAGGAGTTTTAGACTAATTTAAGGTTAGGATTAGACATTGTTATAAGGTCATAAAAAGTCTAAGTCATTTAATTTAACTTGTTAGACGTTTTTTGAAAACAACACTTACTCCTTTACTACATTCATACCCTAACACCTATATCCTATATCCTCAATCCTATATCCTTTTCCCCTTTTCACATAAAATTGTAATAAAATTCACAAAACGTTCTTTGTCACATTTTAATGCCTAATTTCGTCTAACGAACTAACAAACAAACGTCTATGAAAAAACTTTACAATTTACTCTTAAACATAGTTGCATTGCTTGCGCTCGATGCCGGTGCGCAGGGGTTTGTCAATGGTGATTTCAATGCCGGATCTGTCAATTGCAGCGGCCCGCCAAGCTGGACGACAGACGGACAAGTACAGACTGCAGACATCTATAAGAACGGTGATTTGTGGATCGATATCACCAGCTGCGGTTCAGGCAATGGGCATTGGATGGAACAAACCATCACTGTAGTGCCTGGTAAGACTTATTTCATCTCCATGGAATTGGGGACCTGGGAGGGTTGGGACGATATGGATGCCGGTGTCAGCATTACCATAAATGGAGTACCATTGGGTAGTAGAATATTTCACGACAGTTTTACTCATACTATGGACATGAGGTGCCAGTGGTTGAAAAGAGAATCCTGTTTGTTTACCCCAAAAAACAGTGTTGTAACAGTCAGAATTACAGGTGATAGCCGATGCACAAAATCCAGCCCGCAAACATCTTGTGATAATCCATATCCCGGTGTAATAGCAGTAGACAATGTGGTGTTGCATGAATTTGGTATTACAGTCCCTAATAAGGTGTGCATGAACAACAATCAGGCGAAATTGTATTTTGAAACCAAAGGTAAAATTCCTCCATATACGATTGAGTGGTGGTACAATGGAAATAAGATTCAAAATGATTCATTGTTGATGGCCAATCAGACCGGAGAGTATACTTTGAAATTGAAATTTGAATGCACTGCGTTAGAATACAAAGTACAGGTTGGGAAATCAGATCAGGTGTATGATAAAATGATCAATTTGTGTTCGGGTAAAAGCATAGAGATCAATGGCAAAACCATTAACAGCAATACGGATATAAGAGATACATTTGTCTCGCTGGCCGGTTGCGACAGTGTCGTGAATTTCAAGGTCAGATTCAGTCAGCCCCTGCCAATTAAAGATGTGGTCATTAAACTGTGCTCGGGTCAGAGTGTGCTGATCAATGGCAAAACCATAAAAAGCAATGATGAGTTAAAAGATACCTTTGCTTCGTATTCAGGATGTGACAGCATTGTGAATTATATGGTTCAAGTATACTCATACAGCGGACCTTCTCAAATAGATAAATACAGTTTTTGCGACAATGGGGAAGACAGTCTGAGGGTGAACATCGTTAAAGTCGGTAGGCTTAGATGGTTGATGGATGATGATACTTTAAAGTCTAAAACATTCAGGTCGTCGGGTTTCTATCAGTATGAATTGGAGTACGGAGGTAGTTGTAAAGACACATTTAAAATTGAGTTGGCGGACATTTGCAATCCACCTGCCTGGACTCCCAATGGGTTCAGTCCAAATGGCGATGGTTTCAACGATGTGTTTATGCCTTATGTGAGAGGCGGCACAGGGTTTCGTTTGTTGGTCTTCAATCGATGGGGTGAACAATTGTATGACTCAGGAGAAGAAGGAAAAGGTTGGAATGGCGTCTACAAAAATGAGATGTGTCAGCAAGGTGTTTATCTCTATTTACTCAGTTATTCGGCGGGCAACAGCAAACGAAAGTATTATCAAAATGGCACCTTTACATTGTTGAGGTGAGGGTCACAGTTACTTTGAAACGTTGAATGCGAAGAATTTTTTTCAAAAAAATCAATTAGCAGTAAACTTTTTGAACGAAATCGAGGTCTAGTTTTAAGAATCATACATCATAATAACACACATTTGATGACAGGATTTGAGAAATATTTCAAATAAAACTATGAAAAGGCATTCAAGACTTTTTACAGTTGTACTTCTATTGATATTTGCTCATTGTAGCAATTTAATGTGTCAGAGGGAGGCCAACACTTGGCGCTTTGAGAATGGGCTGGGGATCGATTTTAATCAATGCCCACCGCGGCCGTTATACAATGGGGCCAATGACGTTTGGGAAAGTGCATGCAGCATTTCGGATCCTGAAACGGGTGAATTGCTTTTTTATACCAATACATCAAAAGTATTCAATCGAAATCACACTGTCATGAAGAATGGTGCTTCGTTGTTAGGAACAGGTAATTTGGGAGTTTCAACTACACAAGTTACAATAGTGCCACATCCCAATGTCGATTCAGCATTTCTTTATTTCGTATTTACTCTGTATCCACAAACAAAATCCACTAAAGATTCGCTAAAATGTCATGTTGTTGATATGCGTCAGGATGGAGGTTTGGGAGCAGTGGTAAGAAGAGGGATATGTTTGCTGCCGGGTCCATTGAATGAGAAGATCGTCGCCATCAGAGCACCCGATAAAAAAAGTTTCAGAATAGTGGTTCATGGTAATATGAACAATGATTTTTATGCAATAAAAGTTGATGAGGATGGACTTGACTATATGCCTGTTAAAAGCACATTGGGGAAGGTTAATGCTGCTTTTGGTACTTTGGCCACAGAAAGTGTAGGTAGTCTGGTTGCAAGTCCTGACGGTAATAAGCTTTGCTACTTGAGCATTGTCGATAAATCGATTCAACTTTATCATTTCGATTATGCGACAGGTGTTGTAAGTGATTATTTGAACATCAATACCCCTAATCCATTGAATTATTTCAATGCCCCTAATGTATTAGGCGGTTTTTATGGGGGCAGCTTTTCACCGGATTCTAAGAAATTATATGTTGCAACATCCGGTTCAAATTATACGGATAATATAGCCGAAATTTATCAATTTGATGTGTCTAACTGGGATCAAGTAGCTATTGAAAACAGTGTCTATACTGTGGTAAGATCGGTGCCGGAAGTGAACAATTCAGCCACTAGGTACATCAATTTTAAACATTTGAAATTAGGCCCTGACGGGAAAATATACATAGCAGTCAGCAATTATTATACACCATACACTCAAATATCAAATCCCAATGCAGTTACCTTGTGTTTGCCTGCGATTTTGTATCCTGATTCATTGGGGAAGTCGTGCAAGTATGTCAGCTGTCATGTAGCATTTAACCCGGCCTCAGTTGGTGCCCAATACAAAAGTGCTAGTGTCAATACAGGGGTTTATCAAACCTGGTCCTTGAACAATTTATACGAACAATTGGATTATCCAAAAAAGGGACGGGTTAAAGGTAAAAAACAAAAAGTAACCTGTCAGGAGAGAATAGAATTGAACCCTGTAACAAGAATTACTGCAAGTGATGCCCATTTTAAATGGTCGGATGGAAGCACTGAAAGGACTTTGAAAGTTTATAAACGTCAACAATACTTTTGGGTCGATATCATGTCTCAAGGTTGTGATACCATCAGAGATACTTTTGTTTTATCACCTAGACAATATAAAAAGGGCAAATCAGCAACGCTTTGTTTAGGTAAAGGAGTCATTCTTTCGCCTCAATCCGATACTAGTGGTGTTACTGACTATTTGTGGAGCAATGGTTCCAATACTTATTCAACCAAAGTGACGGTGGTTGATACTTTTTACTTGTCTATGCTTACCAATTGTGATTCAATAGTGGATACTTATATTGTTGAGGCCGCCAAACGGAAAATAGGAAAGAAAACTGAATTTTGTGAAAGGTCTAGAAAATGGATCAAACCGATTTCAAACATCAATCAAGTATACACCAATATATGGAGCACCGCAGTAGTCGCTGATTCAATTGTGCCAAATCGGTCAGGTGTTTATTGGGTCGATCAAATAAGCCCTTGCGATACCATTCGAGATAGTTTTATCGTTGTACCTCCTGTCCGAAAAGTCGGGAAGAAACAAATTTTGTGTATTGGGAATGGCAAATCTCTTAAAGTCTTATCGGATACTCAAAATGTGATAGAGTACATTTGGAAAAATGCTGTCAATAGCTCGACCATACAAGTTAATGGTCCAGGGATTTATTGGTTGGATATGGTTTCATATTGTGACACAGTGAGAGACAGTTTCATTGTCAATGAAAGAAATATAAATAAAGGTTCAAGATATTATGTTTGTTTGGGCAATGGAAAGAAGTTGACCATAAACCGCGATACTGCTTTGCATCATGGGATTCGTTGGAGCAATGGCAGTAATGAGCATTCAATTGTTGTGTCGAAGGCAGGAACTTATACTGTACAGGTAAAGTTTGAATGTGAGGTCTATACAGATACATTTGTTCTCGAAAGTAGGAAAGCGATACGAGGTAAAACCCAACGTTTTTGTCCAGGTCAAACATTAAACCCTTTAAGTAAGATGACCGATTCTGTCACCTATTTGTGGAACACAGGTTCAACAGATAGTGTTATCGTTGCTAAGTTACCCGGTATTTATCATCTAAGAATGGTTTCAGATTGTTATGTGTTGACTGATAGTTTTGAAGTGAGTGTCACAAAAGTTTCAGGATTGTTTGAAGCGGCCGACACATGGTTGTGTGGCAAATCTCTTGTTTATCATTTGAGAACAGATACAAGTTTGAATCAGGTAGTTTGGAAATTTGGTCCAATAGGAGCGGAAGTCACATTAACAGGAACAGGTAGATTTCCGTTTGTTGTAAGAAGCAAAGATCAATGTAGTTGGGACAGTGGAGCGGTAGTTGTAAGACGTACCCCCAATGCGCCATCATTTATAGAATCGGCATTTACACCTGATAACAACGGAATCAATGAAACTTTTCCAAGAATGGGTTTATTCGATCGGTTGGATATAACAGAAATCAGTGTTTTCGACCGTTGGGGCTCACTTATTTACAGCAGTCAAAATTTGCCTTGGGATGGCCGTCTAAATGATGAAGTGTGTCAGGAAGGCGTGTATTATTGTCGTATCGTCTATAGAAATTGTGATTACATTCAAAGACATTGGTATGGCACCTTTACATTGTTGAGGTGAGAGTTTGAATGTTTAGGTTGATTGTTTAAATTGCAGCATAAATTAATACTATGGGATTTAACATTGCAGGCGCTGTTTTTAATAAAAATTTTGAAAACCATGTAGAAGAACTCTCTAATATACTAAAAATAGAGTTGGAATTTGTGGAGATTGTAGATTTCGAATCTGCTTCAGAGAATTGGAAAGATGAAAATATTTTTGATGTTTATTTCTGTGAAACAGGTACCATTGTGTTTGGAGAATCGAACCGTTTTGTAGATGAGATTTTTGTCCCCGATTGCAAGGTCTTGAGTTTTGAAATGTCGGAAGTGACCATGGCTTTTTGGTTCAATTACACTGAAAATGGCAAGCTGATACGCTCATTTATGGAAGTAGAAGGGAATAGATTAACCGATGAAGGTGAGCCATTGCCAAGTGAAGACCCTGAAGATGGCAGTGAATCTATCTGGAACCAAATTGGAGTAGTGTTGGGTAAATCTTTTCATGAAATAGATTTAGAAGAGAAGGCTCATCGTTACATCGTAAAAGGAAGCAATTTGGAGTATGAATATGATCTTTCAGAAGAAGAAATTAAAAGTGTCATCTCCAGCGTCAATTTAACAAACAAGAATATTTCCGGTTCCCAAAATCGTAAGGCAAGTACTGAAAAAAAATGGTGGGAGTTTTGGAAATAAAACCATCAACTAATCATCCGTATTCTTTTAAATCAATGTGCTTGTCTTCATATTGGTTCATATACAGCATTCATTTTTAAATCGAACAAAGGTATAACAAGCTTTATTCTGCAGTAATGTTGGCAAAACAGTGGAGTGAGGAAATCCAAAGTTAGAACTTTGTTGTTGTGATGTTTAATTGTTGATTCAGACATGAATTTATGAGATGAAACTGATGAAATGATCGGATCTGTTCAAATAAAATACTCTTGCATTTTGTCATCCAAAGGCATTGGAATGGATCGGGATGTTTTGTTAAATGATCCGTTAGCCATGAGATAGAATGAAGTAAAAATTTACTCAATATGGATGTAAAATAAAAACGGGGAACCATTCATTGATTCCCCGTTTTCTTGAATATGAAAGTCTTTTATAAGCCGTCGATGATGCTTTTTAAGCCGGCTTTGGTGATCTTGGTCATCACACCATTATAGGAGATAACAGTGTTTTCTTTTACTTCTTCATTCAGGATCACGTATTCAATGTCGTCTTCTCCTGTGCCTGTTTTTCGATACAAGAGCAGTTTAAACGTTTCGCCAATTGGTAAAGCATACTGAGTGCTCATTAGATCGCCTTGTTTTACCCAATACACATAGCCACAAGCATTGTATTGATTCATAACGATCATGCCGACTGAGTTGGTGTCATTGCATGATTTAGGTGGCTCAAATGACCAGCTTTTGCACCTGGGGGTAGTGTTGCTGTGCAAGCAATCCAAGTTAGAATATCCAAATTTATATTCCGGAAGACTAAAATTATATCTGCGTTTCATGTTGACTGTATCAAGTCTTGGCCTTACTTGAATAGGTGAGGTCATGGTCCAATCGATCTTATTGTTGGAGTCATTGTTGTTTTTACTGCCAACCCAATAGTCCATAGGAGAGTTATCGGATGAATTTGGATTTAAATAAAGGCCAATTGATGTATTGTCTTTTATTTTTAATTCCTCCTGATTTTGATATGCAGTCATGTAGAACATCGAGCCTGATGCCAGCAATTCTTTACCGGATGTGGTGGTAACGCCTGAAGTCAGCATGTCTGATTTGGTTCTGTATTCGATCAAAACAAATTCCACATTACCTGTAACCGGTGTGTTGTTTTGATGCAACAAACAATTCGCTGGTAATACATATTGATTGCCTGAATTGGATGTGATCATCATGGTTTTAGTGGCATCCAATGTTGTTTTTTGAGATTTGGGTGCAAAATCACTGAAGAAGGAAGCTGTGTTTAGTCGCTCACTTTTAATGGGCTTGCTGTTGTTGCCATTGTTTTGGTTGACATACACCACAGTGCGATCTTTTTTACAGCTTACCATTAGTGTAGCTGTCACCAAGATCATAAGGACGAAGTTGAATTTTTGTTTCATAACTTTTAAAATTGTTGGTTACATTTTTTATGCATTGGAGACGCATTTTTAATTTTGCGGCTCCCGTTGAATAGGATATAAAAGAAGTATTGATGTCTTCCGGTTTCAAAATTCATTTTGTCACTGATGAAACCATTGATGCCTGTGCCTAAATGGACATTTAGTCCGGAGTTGGTGCGGAAAGAATATCCTGCACCCAGCATTGATGATACTCTAAGTTGTGGCCAATAAGTGTTGGGAACAATGTCTTGTTGATAGGTTTCCTCACCCCAGTTTCTGAAGAGTGTTTGAATACCAGCTTGAAGATAAAATCCCTGACGTTGCCCCCCGGAAAATAAGTATTTGCCAAAGGCCAATTCTGTTTCGGTCAGAGTTAAATTGGCCTGAGTAAAAGCGGCAGTGCCTGATTGATAATTGAGTAGGTATTGACGTTTTTGGTACAAAACACTTGCTCTTAAAAATGAACTTGCCGAAGTAGAGATCTGAAGATTTAATCCCGGCGATATTGCATTTGAAAGGTTTTTATTTCTTAGATCATTGGAGCTGTAAAATCTATATGAATTGACCTGAAGTCTAAGGCCCCCTTCGATCTCGGTGGCTTTGCAATTGGCAATTCCACAGAGCAATATAACAGTTAGCAGTAGTTTCATATTTTCATAGACGAATATGAAAAAAGAAACGTGTCACATATTTTTTATTTTTAAATCAAAAGACCACAGATATTTATATAAAGCAATGTTGATCAGACAAATAAAATGTTATAATCTTGGCATTGATCGCGGGATGAAAATCCAAAAACCATTGACTCAAATCAAGTTGAGCCAATGGTGTAGAGGGTCATAAAATGTAGAATGACCTTTAATTATAAAATACTCAACCGTTGAGGTGGTTTATTTTTTTGAGTGCAACCCTATTTTGTTGCCTTCTGTATCAATGAACAAAGCAAAGAAGCCTATTTCTGGATTTATAGCGGTTTTGGGTACTATGATTTTACCGCCATTGGTTTCTACGTTGTTCAGCACGACTTGTAAATCATCGCCACCGTTGAGGTATACCAATGCTCCATCAGTAGTTGGTTTGTAATCCTTGCCTTTCACCAAAAGTAAATTGACAGTACCTGAATCATTGTGGAACACACCCATTTGCAAACTGTCCATGGTCATTTCCTCAACGTTTGTTTTTAAAATATTTTGATAAAAACCCACAGCTCTTTCAAAATCACTTACAGGAATTTCAATGATGGAAACCAGGTTGTTCAGTGGTTTTGCCGATGTTTGAGCAATGGAGTCTTTACTTTGATTGGATGTTGTTTGCTTGTCAGAAGGTGTACAAGCGCTGTTCAGTAAATTGAGCACAATTACTGATAAGATTATTTTTGTCAATTTCATTTTGCAATTTTATAAAAGAAGGAGTGATTTTAATTGTAAAAATGCGACAATTAACCCTTTTTGTAAAAAAGAGATGAGAGTTGTAAGTGTTCGGCAAATTTAAATTCTGAAGGATTAATGCCCGTAAATTCTTTGAAGTCTTTTGTGAAATGAGCTTGATCAAAATATTGACATTCATAAGCAACTCTTGTTAACTGATCGGTTTCGTCATTCAAAAGAAGGCTTAACGCCGCTTGAAGTCGGATCACTTTGCAAAATTGTTTAGGGCTTATGCCGATGTTCTTTCGAAAAGACCTTTCCAGTTGACGTCTGTCATTTACATAAGTCTTACTGATGTCCCCAACCCTTTTGCTGCCTTTGGAAAGGATCATTAAGTCAATAGTTTGTTTTAGTGTCGATTCAATTGTACTGTCCTTGCTTATTTGATTTCTGAGGAATCTTTCAATCACTTCTATTCGTTCAGAGGTGTTGTTGGATGCTGTAATTTGTCTGCTCAAATCTGAAGCGATCATTTCTCCAAAAATTTCATTGAGTGGAGTTTCTTTGTTCGACAAATGTTTAAGATCCAATTGAGTTAAACTCATGAATCCATAAGGGAAAAAACGGATGCCAAAACTGTGCACTGAACCGGTTGGTTCAACAAAAAATGTATCAGAGATTTGACCTAAAATCATGGCTTTAGGTTGTATGATAAAAGTAGATTCAGAAGTGTACCTTTTAATGTCTGCATCGAGGTTAAAAATCATGTCCATACAACCATCAGGCAATATCAATTGCTTTTGTGCATCCTTTTGTTCAGGTATTTCCAATGTCCAATAACATTTAACGAGTGCTGATAAATCAGGATGTGGTTCAAACGTTTGATAGTTCATCTGTAATAGGCAGCGAATATACTGCGACTAATTAATGTGTGATTGTTCTGTGTATGTAGAGTGGCACTTGTTTTTTTAAAAAGGGATTGACTCTCATACATCTGTTAATGATTGTTAAAAGTTTCTGTCCAGAGGGTTTTGTCGTGTTTGAGAATTCCGAATTCTAAAAATGAAGGTCTGGAACTTTGATCGCTGTAAATGGGTCTGGTAAAACAATATGTATCCGGATTTTCAAAGCAATAGGTTTCCATTTTTCGAAAGATTTTTCCTTCTTCAGACCAACCTCTGTTGAGGGCTCTTTTTTGAGGAAATACATTGATTTCGATGCTGTCTATTGCACCACCTATTGAATGCGCAATGAAATGTCCTTTGTCCCATTCCTTGCCAAATATTGTTTCAGTTTTTCCCAACCAGCCTTTCAGTCGATAATCGTCTCTTTTGCTTATTTTAGGTGATGAAGTGCCGGTTACAGCAAGCATTCTGGATTCAATTGAATCGTCATTGATTACACCTTTTCTTAACAATGACTCACAGTCGTCGTAGATGTATTCAAAAGAACCATTGTACATGCTGCCAATGTCTGTAAGTCTGTTGCATTGCGTTTTGTAGTCATTGATCCAGATTTTGATCAAATGTTCTTGAAGATAGAGGCCCAATTCACTATAGGTTTGTGAAGCCGCGGTTTCAATCAGATGGGCATATTTTGGGTTGAATGAAGGAGTGATGTGAGTCATATTTCAATTGCTTAGTTTTAAAGTTTGGAAATACTTAAGGGAAATCAAAACAAATATAAATGAAATGGAATTTAATTCATGCATTAAAGGACATAAGAAGGTGAGCATCCTGGGTCTTAGTTTTAATCATTTATTAAGGAGAGATTAATGAGAATTGGAACATCGTTTGCAAAATTTGATTCATTTTGATACTATTGCATTTTTTTCAAAATTTACACCAA
>DASWYG010000129.1:0-17096 GCA_036405075.1 Bacteroidia bacterium
GTGTCTTATACAAGTACAAGGGCAAATTTGAACAGGATTTCTCTACAATGGCAGCAAATGGTTTCGACAGTTCAATTATGAATCTGGAAATGGTGTATTATGGCAGTCAGTTTAAAAGTAGTGGCAGATTTAAATTCAACAATGATGGTTGCCAAAACAATCGTTATTTTTTTGTTATTGACAGGATGCCGGATTACTTTTCCTATGAAGAGTTTTACAGCAAATATTTTAAAGTAAAAGTATCAGTAACACCATTGAATTCGGTTTCTGAAGGTGATCTGTGTTCAAATCCGAAAGCCATCAATATCAATGCTTCCGGTACATACAATTTAAGCAGTGACAATACTTGTCATACCTATGGTGGATCACCATTTGAGAATGATTCAGCTCTAGGAGTGAAATCGACTTGGTATAAGATCAAAGTTGGTCAATTGGATAGATTTGATATCAGTATAAAAAACATCAATTCAAAAGGCTTGAAAAACTTTACCTTGTATGGGGGGTATTGTGGCGCATTGACCAAAATTACCCGTTCAAATGACAAATATGGTTATTTTACATTGTCGTGCATGGAGGCTGGTGAATACTACATTCAGGCGGTTTCTGATAAGCTGATAGCAGAAAATCTCGTGTTCGAAGTTTCGATCACAGAGGGCAGCAGCAGTGTTTGCAAGCCTTACGATTTCAATCTCCCTCTCGCCCAATTCACTTATACAGGTGGTTGTCAAAATCAAGACAGTATTCAATTCACAAATAAATCTACCAATGGGTATGATGTCGTATACAGTTGGTATTTGAATGGGGTGTTGTTCTCGAATTTGCAGCACCCATTGCTTATGAGAAACAATCCGGTACTTTTAAATGAAAATGAAATCATGTTGGTGGTTGAGAATGTTACTTCGAGTTACACAGATACATTCATTTCCATGTATAGAAAAGACAATCAGATATACACATTTGAAGTGTTTGGCAATGAAGCGGTGAAGTGCCGAGACTCTTTTGATCTTAGAGTGAAAACCAATTATCCTCATAAAATCAATTATACTTGGCAGGATTGGACTTCAAAAGTACTCACAGATAAAGACAATTGGAAAGGAACCTCTTTCGGGAAAATAAAAGTTAGAGGTGTTAGTGACAATTGTGTCTTTTCAGATGAAATTGTACTCAAGTACAAGCAATCATTGAATCAATTCAAAGACACGGTCATTTGCTCGGGTCAAACTTATAAAATAGTAAACAATCAAACTTCTGATTGGATATTGAATGGTTCGGAAGGAAGATTGGTTATTGAAAATGGAGAGTCTCAAGAACTTGATTATTCCGGTAATTTTACAATTGCTTATACTGACAGTGGTTGTAATTATATCGACAGTTTTAAGGTGATTTATACAAATTCTCCCCCTAATGTTCAGACTTTTGAAGATGTTTACAATTGTAATAACGATACAGTTTCTTTGAGTTATACCAAGTATCCGATTACCAGTCAATACTGGTCGAACGGTTCAACTGACTTTAAAATAAAAGTGCATGTCAGTGGTAATTATACACTAAATGCTAAAGTTGGATCATGTTCGAATATTAAACATGTATATAAAGTTCAGATAGAGGATTTAAACAAGCATCAATTGAAGGATACAGTTGTTTGTACATATTCTATTTATAAATTGAACAATCCATATCCTTCATCATTTAATGTTTTGAGTCGTTATCCAAACTTAAATGAGGTCAAGGTTATAAAGTCATTTGTTCAAACCATAAGTCTTCAAAGGGGCAGTTGTCTGTTTTCAGATACTGCAATTGTTGATGCGTATGATTATGAAGGCAAAACTAAGGATACCAGTTTTTGTAACCACAACAAAGTATTTGAAGTAAAATTGGATGCAGGCAAAGCCAGACAATACGATTGGATAGGAACCGGAGTTAATTCTCAATGGCTGGTTGTAAGGCAATTTGGCAATTATCCTGTTTATAGAATTGATGATAATGGATGTAATGATACCATTCGTTTTACGGTTACATCCGATTGTGAATTCAGTGTCTACATTCCTGATGTGTTTTCTCCAAACAGAGACCAGATAAATGATGTGTTCAAACCTGTCATTTCAGGTAAATACCATCACTATGAATTGAAAGTCTTCAATAGATGGGGTGAACTGGTTTATCTGAATGAAAACTCAGGTGAATGGGATGGTTCTCACATGAGTGATTTGGTACAACAGGGCGTTTATTCCTATTTCTTAACGGTGTTTGACGAAAACATGAAACAGTACGTTTTCAATGGTACTTTGAGCATACTTCGCTGATGCTTTTTTAGAAGTTCATAAGAATTACAAACGCTTAATCAGGTAATTTTAGTCCCATTTTAACATTTCAGTATGAATTGTGTCTACCCATTTCATTGCAGTTTTAATGTCCATCACTTTGTGTTTGATGATCAATCGGTCTAAAAAAGCACGCAATTTTCTGAATTCGCAGTATGTTCCATCCGGATTCAATTTGGCAAATTCTTCTGCATGATCATTGAAATATTTTGTCATTAATTTCAAGTCGTAATGATGGATGTATTGATGCAGATCTGAGACAGCGTTCTTGTATAATTGTTTGCTGTAGGGGTCTAAGCTTGAAAATGCGGATTTGTATTCATTTCTATAGTGTTTCCAGAATAAATCAATGAATGTGTCATTGCTTAATAAATGGTGTAACAAATGGTATTTAAAGTCGAATTTTTCACGATTGTAGATGGGCTCGTAATCGGTGAGCAAGATGCCAAATGAAACTAAAATTTCAGAATAGTTGTTGCGTTCTTTGTATCCGGGTGCAAATTCAATTAAACTTGTCAGTTGATTACTGATCAAAGCATTAAAATTTGAAAGGTATTTGTACCCAATGTATGAGGAAAGCACATTCTCGGTTGAAAGTGGTTCAATTTTGGGGAGATTGACCGGCGGCTGTAAATATTTCTTTTCAATCCCGTTGCTATCGATGAAACCAAATTCTAAAGTTCTGTAATCGTTGCTGGTTTTGTCGATACCATTGCCAATTTCGAAATAGAACCCGTTTTGATGATTCGAAATTTGGTCATATTTATACCCGCATATTGCTTGATTGTTTTTATTGATGAGGCAGAATTTACGGCCTTTAGAGACAGGAGCTAAACCATGGTTAAAATGGCGATTGTTCCAATTGGTATTGATGTCTGAGTATTCAAAAGGTACAATGGTTTTGCCTGTTTGATCAATGTATCCCACTTGCTTGTTCGAATCTTTAGCCCAGGCAAGACCTTCTTTAAAAGATTCGAGTTCCTCATATTTTATCTCTATTTTAACATTGTTCTTGATGTCAATGTAGCCATAATGATCGTGCTTTTGCACCTTTATCAATCCATATTGAAACGAAGTGAATTCCATATCGTTGTATGCGCAAGGAACAATGATATGGCCTTTAATGTGTATGACGCCGTATAGAGTTTGTGAATTGACAATGCAGATCAAAGTGTCATTGATTGGGCTTATTTTGCGAAAACGAAATTGAGTTAAAGCTCTTCCATTGCTGTCATACAAGGCACATCGCAAATTTTTATCATAAACGACATAGTAGTTCAATTTGCGTTCTATTCTGCCATATTGAGGTTTAAAGATCAATTTTCCATCTCTGCCTATCAAACCTTGACTGTACTTAAAGTTGCCATCGCCTTGAACACCAACTATAGCCCTGTTGTTTTCAAAAGGTCCAATGTAATCATATTCAGCAACCGTCAATCTTTTACCTTCAGAATTGAAAAGCCCCTGATAAAAATTTGAATCCACTTTTACAATGCCTTTTTCGTAGCCATAATGAATGTAATTGTATAGAGGAGGTATAATACTGTCTTTTGATATTAGTCCATACAATCCATTTTTTTCAATCAATGTTGGTGTCGTTGTACTTTTACAAGACAAGAAGCAAATTGTGAGGAAAAGTGTTGAACGAATAAACGGTTTCAAATTAATGGAGCAAGGTGTAGCCTGCAAAATAGCATTTTTTTTGAGCTTTATAACCTTTGTTAGCTGCTTTAATCCGTTTTTTCAATGTTCAAATTGGCTTCCTTTTCGTGTACATCTTTGAATTGCAACATATCAAATAATTGAAGTTCTTTTTCTGTATCAAATCCGCATTTGGATTCAAAAGTTTTAGGATTGCTGTAAGTGCCAAACAGCATGTCCCACCAAACAATATCACCGTAGTTATTGGTGTGTTTCATGTATTCATGGTGTATGCGGTGCATTTCAGGTCTCTGGAAAATATAACCTACCCATTGAGGTGTTTTAACATTGGTGTGATAGAAGAACTCTCCAAGTGCAGTGCACAAAGTATAAATAGCGCCTGCTTCTGTGTTTAGTCCAAGTGTAGTGAACACCAATAAACTGCCAATGATCGAATTCATGATCATTTCAATCGGGTGTTTGTAAAAAGAGGTAATGACTTCCAGGCGTTGTGGACTGTGATGGATTTGATGGAAGTGTTTCCATAAAAAATCGACAGTATGGCGCCATCTGTGCCACCAATAAAAAATGAATGTTGCTATAAAATAAGCGATGATGCCACCAATAGCAGGATTTACATGATCAGACAGGTGAAACAAAGAATAGGCGGATAGCCATTTTTCCCAGGTATAGCCCGCAGCAATTACCACGCCCAATTGAACAAAATTAATGGCAAGTACCCTTATCGCCCAAGTAGGTACTACAGGGAGTTTCCAACCCGGAATCATTCGCTCGAGAATAAAGCAGGCTGCAAATACAATGATGATGATGTGTAACATAAGATTTGAATTTTATTCTTGTTTGACGCGTTAAGCATTACAAGGTTTAATTCAAAACTAAATGTACATTCTCAGATATTTTTTGACATAAATCAAAATCGAAAATTTGTATAGAAAGTATCTCAAAAGTCTATTTGAAATAGGTTCAAATTAAATGAAAGAACAAGAACCACCGATGATTTGCCAATTGTTGTCTGATTTGTTCCAAATTCTAATATACCTCAATGTACCACTGATGGGTTTGCCTAGCATTGAACCGGATGTTTTGTAAGTGACCAAAACAACTGCAGTATTGTTAAACAATTCGATTTTTTCTATATTGGATTCAATTGAGTCTGCAATCATGGTTTTGGCCTTATGGGCATCGAGATCCATCTCTTTGGTGATCACATTGCCGTCGGGTGTTATGAACAACAAGCGCGGGTTTAGCAATGTTTCAAGTGTGTTTACATCATTGTTTAAAATAGAAAGTCTGAGAGTTTCTTCTAATTGAATTAATCTTTCAATATCGTTCATGTTGCAAAACTACAATTTCAACATGATTTGTTGTTTGTTTTTCAATTAGGAAATGGGTTGCTCCATTTGACATCTGTGTATACAGAGGTGCCTGATAGAGTTTTAAGGAATGCAATCAGGGCATTGACTTCAGGTGCAGTTAAATTGAGTTTTTGACCAATGCCATTTGGCGCCAATTTGGGATCGAGTTTGTTGTTGTTTGGTCCTACTGTTATAGTGCCGTAATGGCCTATTAAAGTCTGAAGATCGTTAATTACACCGGTGTGCATTAATGGACCATTTAAAGTGCCATCTGTTTGGATGATGTCTCTAATGCTAGGGGCTTTGGTGTTATCGAGATCAAAACCACCGGCTAGACTGCCTATTATGCCATTGTTGCCAGAGTTGGGGTCAATATCAAATTCAGGAGCTCTGTGGCAACCTTGACAACCTAAGCCGCCACTTGTTCGTTCGGAAGCTGAATTGAACACAGGTGGTGCCAGAAACAGGTTTTTGCCCATGTTCTCTTGTTGCGTAAAGTTGTTGAACGGCGCATTGTCATTACCGGCAGCAGCTCTGCCAATGTCATATTTTGAATCAAAGGACTGAATGCTTCGAATAAATTGGGCCAAGGCATTTTGAATTCTTGATTCTGTAATTTCGCTACTGCCATATACGAATTGAAACAATTCCTGATAGTAATCTATGGTACTCAGTTTAGCAATAAGGTCATTGATAGAAGGATCACCATTCAAGCCTGAATAACCCATTTCATTGTGGTCTTGTATCGGGAAAGTGGTCTGCTTTTCAAGGTTTTCGGCTCTCTCGTTCCAGAAGAATTTTACTTCCTGTGAAAATCCGGAGTTAATAAGGCGCATGCTATGTCTGCCTGTTAGTCCGTTAACTCCTCTGCTGGCAAGTGCTGTGTCTCCAAATGCAAAACTCTGATTGTGGCAACTTGAACAGGAAATTTTATTGTTTATGGATAGTTTTTTATCATAAAACAACACTCTTCCCAAGGTAGCACCTTTATCGGTAATGATATTGCTGCCAGTATTGGTTTTGGTGATATAGGCCGGGATCGATTGATTGGCATAATTTTGCAAATGATCAAGGTCAATATTGCCTTTAAATGTTCTCTGAATAGCGGATTCGCCGGTGTTAGAGTTTTTTTCTTTTTTGCAAGAATAGAAAATAAGGGTAAAAAGAATACAGGAGCTTAAGAGGATTTTATTCATATTGCGGTTAGACTGACAAAATCATTGTTGGTTTATTCACTGAATGATCTTTTTTTTCAAAAAAATATAAACCAATTAAAATGAACAGCTTAAAATAGTCAGTTCATGGGAATAAAATCAGTACTCCTTTATTGGGATTGAAACAATAATCTGTTATTGACCCAGAGGGGCAATAAGGTTAATAGAAGAGGAAATTGTTCAATTAGAGACCGTAAGAAACGGCCGGGATTTTGATAACACCTGTTCCATCAGCAGTTGCAGATTGAGAAGCTTTCTCTTCACCGGCAGAATAAATTTTCACACTGGCGCTTTGACCTGCAGAACCAAGGTTGCCCATATCATCAGAGATGCCTGAAACTTTAACTGAATCGACTTTGTTGAAATAAGGAATTTCTTTTACCCAAGGCAAAGTAGTGATGGTATCTATGATGACGATTCCATTTTGATTGGTGTATGAAAGGCTAATGTTTCCGGTGTAATTGCCGTTAAGTTCAATTTTTACAGCTCTGGAGTTGGCTAATGGGGTGTCTTCTCCATTTTTGCTACATGAAGAAATGAAAGCTGAAAAAGCGATGATTGCGACGATGCTTAAAGAAATTTGCTTGTTCATTTTGAGTATTGAAATCAGAGTGTAAAATTAACACTTTTTTTTCAATGAATTAAAGGTGAAACCCTGATTTATACCACATTATTTTTTTTAAGTGTCCTTTTTTCTTATCAAAACGGCTGTGTGCTTGGTTTGTCAAATACCGGAAATCTGTAAATGAGTTCTCAAATTGAAATGTAATCCGCCTGTTATGATAGACATTTGCCTATAATACAAACAATTAGAATGAAAGACACCCATGAATTCTAATTCTTGTTATTTTAAAATTGAGAATTAAAAAACAGTGCCAAAAATGATTTGAACTGAAAGATTTAATCTGAAATTTAATCGATTTTAATTAAAATTAGATTGTTTTTCCCCAATTTGAGAAGTTTATAGCTCCATTAATGGGTTCGAAAAAAAGTATTGAAAAGGAAATGACATGCAATTCCTTCATTTATGGTTTAGGATTGAATCTTACTCGGATCTGAAAATAGAATTTCCCATTGATGTCCATCAGGATCAGCAAATGAATCGTAATACATCCAGCCGTGATCTTCAGGGTTTTTATATCTGCTTCCTCCGTTAGCCAAGGCTAAACTCACTATATGGTCAACATCTTCTCGAGTTGGTACATCGATGGCTATCAATACTTGTGTGCTGGTGCCATCTGCAACCGGTCTGTTGGTGAACGTTGAGAACATTTCTCTTGATATGAGCATTGAATACATATTACCTTCATTTAAGATTAAACAAGCTGCTTTGTCATCACTGAATTGCTCATTAAAGTTGAACCCCAAATGGTTCCAAAATTTCCTTGAGGCTTGCAAGTCTTTAACAGGTAAATTGACAAAAATGGATTTGATTTTCATAACGATGGAATAGAATGGTAAATTTAGGTAAAAATATATTCTTGTGGCCAAGAATATTATTTCAAGACATTGAATTGATGTGTTTGCAAACTTGTGTTGGAGCTATTTGCTTTTAGCTGAGTTGTATATGTTGATGCCTTTTTCGACCAAATAGGCAAAAACGTAAGCTGCCGCCATTATCAGGAATAGTGTTAAAAGGACTTTTATGAAATACTCTAAAGCCCAAAATGTACTGATCAGCAGTTTACGTGCCAATTTCATTGGTAAAGATTTTCCGTTTTCATACAAAGAAACCTTTACGGTACAGAATTCATTTTCAGTATCGAAATTGCCAAGTTCTACACCAAGAGATTGGAGCTTTTCTTCAATTTCCATGGTCTTTTCTATGAGAGAAATGTACTCATTGATATTGCCGCTTTTTGATTTCAGTTCATTGAGATTGCTCAGCGATTTTTCTATAGATATTTTCTGGGCATTCAATTGGCGATATTCGTTTGTTTTGTCTGTTTTGGTGATCTCAAAAGCGATTTTGCTGCCAATCGATTTGATTTTGGATGTGAAAGAGTCGAATTTGTCCGGATTGACACCAATCATCAAATGAGTTTCTCGGGCAGGCGAATTGCCTTTACTTTGTTCAAATTGAACCACCGCAGAAAAGGTTTTGGTAACGGATCTGATTTTTGAAAGGTCCTCGTCAAATTGTTTACTGCTGTTTCTGATCACTGAAGTCATCTCATATTTCTGAGAGTTATTAAATGCTTGGGGTTGTTCGCCCAATTCAGATTTCATGCTCATTTTTTCGCTGGCATAGTTTTTACTTCTAAAATCCTGATTGCTGAAAAAATCTTCATAAGAAAGGTTGGTTTGTCCGCTTTTATTTTCAAAATTGCCATAGATCAGTCGGCCAATGAACAGCGTAAGAAACAGTGCAACGGAGAACATTAAAAAGACTTTAACTTTCTTTTTAATGTTGGAGGATTGTTTGTTCATGCAATAAACGAGAATTTGAATCCTTCATAGCCTGCTATTCCTAGAAACAAATAATCTATTGGTCCAAATTCAGAGAACATTGATTGGGCGATCTCAGCAACACTGACCAGTCCGAGCACATCAAAGTATCCAATTGATAATTGACCAGCTACATAGACAATTACTGTAAAAAGATTGCCAAGTACGCAGCTCAATACAGCGATGATAGCACCTGTTATCCCAAATTTTACTTCTACACCTTTTCCAATAAATTTATTGGCATATCCAACACCAGCTCCAATAGCAATTGCCATATAACCGATTTGGTAATTGGTTAGAATGGTAATCCAAGCCCACAAAACTGCACCAATTATGCCAACAGCAACAGCAGCAAGAGTGCCTGCCAGGTACCTTTGATCTTGTCTTAATCCGGCTAAAATGTCTTGATCCATTGCGGTGTCGGTGATGTTGTATTCGTTGCTTACAACTTCATTGGCATTGGCTTGATTTAGTTCTTCTTTGTTGAGGTTCAGAGATTCCTGATTGTTTTGGTTTTCTTCTTGATTCATGGCTTTAATTGGATTATGTTACGAATATATTCATTTATTTTAAAAATCATAGAAAATGAACCATTGAATTTGATTTTTTAGAATCTATTCATCCATGGAAGATGAATCCTAAATGCTATATGGATTCAATTTTGGATCATTGGTTTTTTAAGTGATGTATCAGTTTAGGCAATTACCAGAAGTTATATCCGATCAACTGTAAGACTTAAATAATTGATATTGTTTCCATTGTCCAATTCATTTAATCGAGATTCAACTTTTGAGTAGGTTTTAATGTAATGAATGAAGCAAAAAACGCTAATGATGTTAATTATAGAATTTATGATATAAATATTGAAAGGACCCATCATTGTTTCATCGGATGGCATAAGCAGAAAAGGATAAAAAGTTACAATAAAAGTCAGTGCTTTAGACAGGATCTTAGTTGTGATCCAATAATAAACAGAGTTCTTTTTAATCAAATCTTTTTCATTTACACCATTTTTGATAAAATGATCATTGGCTATATTGATCATGTCAATGGCAATTTGAAAAGATATTATAAAGTTAATAATTGGGATGAACCAACATATACCTGCCATACTGATGCTATATTTAGGTTTCTCACTAAGAATGTGAGAATTGTGATAGGCGCGTTTGAACCACAATGCTGAAAGTATCAGGATGGCCACAGATATTGATAAATTGATGATCTTTAATATCGAGAATATATTGATCTTACTTTTGGAACTTGTGAATGTCTCTTCATCTAATCCCATGATTTCAACAAAATTCAATTGCAGGACCAATGACATGATTAACCCCAGTATTAAAAATGCCAATTCGGCTTTTAGTGTATTTAGTAATTTGCGGCTTCTCTTGCTATTGTCTTTCAGAAATGAATCCATGTTTTATTTTAAGTCTTAATTTCAAAGATGTTAAAATTGGTTCAATTTCTTTCTTTTTTTGAACAGAAATTTTATGGAGTATTTTGAAGCAATATCAATGCATGCAACCAGTGTACAATTTACACTTACTTGAGTGAGCAATGAAACCATTTTGATTCAACAGCATTTTTCGGTTATCTGCCTCAGATTTATTGGCATAAATGCCGGCCACAATGGCCAAGGTTTTGGGGTTGCTTTTATCATTGAATTGATTCAGGTATTCAATGCTCATAAAATCACCTTCAAATCGTCTGGGATAATATTGACCGGCATACATTTCATCTTCATACTTTTCAGGCAATATCAATTCCTTTTTATCGGTATCATAGTACCTATCCAACGAATCTATTGGCGATTTAATGATTTGAGACATTCTGAGCATTTGATTTCTCAATAAATAATAATCAGTTCCTGTATCACAAATGACGACAAAGAAATCAGTTTCTTCTGATTCACCTTCATAGTATGTCACATCATCTTGGATGGTGCCTTTTAAAGGTTGTGTTTTAATGGCATTGTTGTTTGCTGTTGATTGATTGCTTTCGCCATTTGTACATGAACAAATCAGTAACATCAATAAAGTGGAAAAACGGAAAATGCCATTAAAGATGGTTTCAATATTTGTAGTTTTTGACAAATCACAAATTCTTGAGATCAACAAAAATGGTTTTAGTTCGTCCTTTGGTTTGTTTCTAAGACTGTTTGCAGTGTTCATTTTGTATTTCATTTATTCAACATTGCCCCAAGCTCTGATTTCAACACTGTTGCCTTTTCCTTTTAGGATGGGACATTCTGAAGCTATTGACTTAGCATGTTCAAGATCTTTGGCTATGATGTTTAGGTATCCGGCAATAGAAATGCCATCAGCAACATAAGGACCTGCTTGCGAATTGCCATCCGATTTTAGCACAGTACCTTCTTTCGAAAAGTGATTGCCTCCTTCTGCCAAATGACCTTCATCGGCCATTTTGTCGAGCCATTTGTACCAATCGTTCAAGTAGTTTTTCATGGTCTCCTTGTCGGGAGGATCTGATAAAACATCCATTCTGAAAAATAGCGTATAATTTTTCATGTATTAGAGGCAAATTTAACCTACTTCTACAACTTTTTCATTTATTTTCCTTTTTACACCATTCCATAATTCTATTCTTTTTTGTAATGATTGAACGATGTATGTTTCTGATTCATCCCATAGTTTTTCATCGTTTTGGCACAACTCTTCTGTCATCTTAAGTGCCAAATGACTATGGTGATCGCCATCAACTTCAATATGACGCTCTAGATAGTATTTAAAGATTTCTACGCTGTCCGGAAATGCTTTGTAAATGTCGTTGATCAATGAAATGAACATACCCGGAATCAGATCTTCTCTGCCAAAGGTAAAAATGGCTGATTTTAAATGTGATTTTTCACTGTTGATGACTTCGAATGTAAATTGAACAAAATTTCTGGCTTCAATTGCTGTTCCGGCTATTTCGAATGCTTCGGTTAATGTGTGACCCGATTTTAGAGCTTCTATAAACGTTTTGATTTCATTGGTGTTGGCACCGCATTGTTGCATGGCTTGCAGGTAGAGTTCGAAATGACTGATGCGATTGCCTTGCAGGTCGATGTCTGATTCTTCTCCTACCACAATTTCATTGATGAGAAAACGTGTTTCAGCTGAACCTTTTGGAAACCAAGGTACATCAGTACAGGTGAGGTCTTTTTGTAAAGATTTTAACAAAGACATGAAATCCCATACTGCGTAAACATGGAATTGCATAAAAGTCTTAAGCTCTTTGATGGTATGAATTTGATTGTAAACAGGGTGATTGACAATTTCTTGCCTTAATGCGGAAATGTTGTCTTGTATGGAGGGTATTCGATTTTGCATAAAACCACTTACGTAATTGGCTTGCAAAAGTATTGTTTTTGAGATAAAAAAAATCTGCTTCCTAAATGACTATATAGTTTGTTGATAATTATATGGATTAATATCGATATTAATTATACCTCTTTGTCTGTAAGGCTTGAGTAGATGATTGAATCATTGTTTTCAAGTTCTTTGAGTTTGAGCTCAGCTTTGGAATATGAAGAAATGTACCATATATAGGTTAAACTATCGAGTGTGTGTAGTGCGAATGTTGCAACCATACAATTGAATAATGTGCATACTTCTTTATGGTTGCTTAAATCAGAATCTGCAATATGATTGATGTAAGCATTTATTATTCCTGACAAAATAAAGACAGCCCACCAGGCATCTACAGGGGTACTTTTGATTAGATCACTTTCATCTAAGTTTTTGTTTCGGAAAAATCTGTTAGAAATGTCGAGCATGTTTTTAGCAATAGCAAAAGGAACAAATAAATTCATTAATGGTATGAACCAACAGAATCCGGCCATGTTAATGGAGTAGTCGGTTTTATTACTTATTTGGTGAGCATTGTAATAGGCGCGTTTGAACCATAGAATAAAGAAAACCGCATTGATCGCAAACAAAATCATTCTTAAGATCTCAAAAACGGTATAAGTGGCAATTTTAGAATACAATTTCACTTCCAGGTCTCTTATATTCAGATTGTTTTCAGGAAGTGTAAATCGAATAAACAAACCTGCAATCAATCCCAAAATGGTGATGGCCAAATAAATATATGCAACCGTTTTTAGATCTGAAGCTCTTCCGCTGTTGTCTTTTAGTGGTTCGTTCATGTTTAATAAATCAATGAGGGAGAGATCTCATAGCAGGCGCATCTTTCAATAACTGCATTGCCTTTTAATCGTGGGTGAATGAATTCTGTTTTGAATTGCATACCTGCCTTTTTCATCACATTGATGGAATTGGTATTGGCCAATGGCGCTGTGGCGACAATGGATTTCAATCCAATGTCATTGAAGCCATATTCCAAACATCTCAATGCACCTTCTGTGGCAAAACCTAAATTCCAATGCTTGTGGTGTAAGCGCCATCCAATATCTGTAGCCGGCATGAAAGGCGCATCAAAGTTTTGATCCAATAAACCAATGAAACCTATGAATTCAGACGTGTCCAATCTGTCGACAGCAAAATAGCAATAGCCTTTTTCATTGCATTCATTTTGCATTCTTCCAATAAATGAGGTGGTTTGTTCCGGACTTGCAGGTGCGGGAAAATAACGCATCACCAAAGGATCTGCGCTCACTTCTATCATTTTTGGAATGTCGTCCTCGGTCCAGTTTCTGAATCCCAATCTTTCTGAAGTAAATAAATGTTTCATGCTTTATTTTTCGAAAATAAAACATTGAAGATTGAAAAACCAGAAATTGAAAGGAGAATTTTAGAATCGCTGTTTGATCACTGCATCCAATTCTTCGCGATGGCTGGGGTGTGCAATGTCTCTCAATGCAACGGCCCTTTGTCTTAAGTTTTTACCAAAAAGATTGGCAACGCCAAATTCGGTAACCACATAATGAACATGCGCTCTGGTGGTGACTACTCCTGCACCTTCTTTTAATGTTGGTACTATCTTTGAAAATCCTTCTTTGGTCGTTGATTTGAGTGCTATGATGGGTTTGCCTCCTTCAGATAGGGCGGCACCTCTGATGAAATCCATTTGTCCGCCAACACCTGAGTATTGATATGTGCCAATTGAATCAGAGCAAACCTGACCGGTAATATCTATTTCTAAGGCTGAATTTAAGGCCACTACTTTTGGATTGGTGCGTATGATCTTGGTGTCGTTAACGTAATCAATGTCGAGAAACAACACTTCCGGATTGTCATCGATGAAATCGTATAATTTGCGTGAACCAATGGCAAAACCACTTACAATTTTACCTCTGTGTTTCTTTTTGAATTTGTTGTTGATGATGCCTTTTTCAACCAATGGAATAACACCATCTGAAAACATTTCAGTATGCACACCCAGATCTTTATGGTTGTGAAGGCAGGAAAGCACAGCATCCGGAATAGCACCTATGCCCATTTGAAGTGTTGAACCGTCTTCTATTAATTCAGCGCAGTGTTTTGCAATTGACAGTGAAGTTTCATCGATTTTTCCTGTGTAATTCACTTCAGGTAAATCTTCGTCGATTTCTATAATGGCGTCTAACTCATTGATGTGTATGAATCCGTCACCATGGGTACGTGGCATTTTCTTGTTGATTTGTGCAATCACAATTTTAGCACTGTTCACTGCGGATCTTACAATATCTACCGAAGTTCCAAATGAACAGAATCCATGTTTATCAGGGGGAGAGAGATGTATGAGGGCTACATCTATGGGCAATATGCCATTTCTGAACAATAGGGGTATCTCGCTCAAAAAAATCGGGACATAATCGCCATGTTCGGTATTCACAATGTCTCTGACATTTTTAGAAACAAAAAGTGAGTTGACAAAGAAACTATCGCCCAATTCTTTTGGGTCAAAATGAACACGACCTAAAGTGGTAATGCTGGTGATTTCGACACCTTTCAATTCGTGTTTTCTTTTGAACAGAGCTTCCAGTAGGGTAGATGGAGTGGCAGCACTGCCTTGTACAAATACTCTGTCGCCACTTTTTATGAGCTTAACTGCTTCCTCAGCTTTCGGATTGTTGAATTCCATGTGAAAATTGTTTATCTGTTTTTAGTTGAATGAGTATGCCAATGATGATGGGTAGATTTGAGATTACCCATAGCCAATATCCAATTTTTAGGTTTTCAATGTTGTCAAATCTTCCCGTTTCAAAACTGATCATTTTGGGGTTGAAATACACCAATGTGGATAGAAAAAGAGCAATTAGTGCGACTTTTAAAGCGGTTTTGGTGTTGTCTTTGAACAATAACATGGCCAACCAAATGGCGGGATTTGCCAACCAGGAAATGCCACTTCCCATTTGTGGAATTGGTCCATTAAGGGTTGTCCAGCTAAAAAGTGCTTTAATGAAATCCAATAATTCCAGTCCTACTTGAATGGGTCCTAAAACAAATACAAACAAAGAGATCATGTCGCTGAAACATTTCAGAGCCAGAGCTGTTCCAAATAGAATGAAATAAACAAAGACTGAATATCTAAAAATATTGTTGGATCTTGCCATGGTTCTATATCTGAAATGCTAAAGCATAGAAGGTTCTTAAATGCATCCATATCAAATGGATATAATTGAATTCTACTTACTGCAATTATCAGACAAAAGCATCACATTTCTATAAATGATTGATGTCATGTTATAGAAAACTCAATAAGAAATGCCGATCAGAGTTCAGACCGGCTTGATGCTGTATTCAAATGCCGCTTTACCCAGTTTTTTCCATTCATGGGCGTTGGCGTGCGAAACCTGTACCCATTCTTTCATTGGGCGTCCTTTTTGTGATGGGTCGAATAGCTTGCTATTGCTCAAAGCCAGTGCTTCTTCAAGGGCATCTCCTTCAAGTTTAAATACCATTTCATTTTGGTAAAAACTGATGAAGGTTTTGCCATTGAATTTGTAGCAAGGTTTGCCAAACATTTGGCCGCGTTCGCTGCCTTCGAAGCTGCCTCCGATTTCGTGATAAAGTTGTTCTTGTTCGTTCATATATGATTTGGACTTAATGCTTACAATGAATAATTGGAAGATTTAAAGTCCGGGATTTGACAAAAATATTTGTTCAATTGATTTATCAAAGCTGTTTTAAATGCTGTGTTCAATTGAATGTTGTATGATGAAAGGGTATCGATTGTTTTTGTTAAAAGTTATTCGGTAAATCGTTTACGGATATTTCGAAGCGCAAATCTAGTTTAAATTTATAGAGTTCTTTTATTTTATTTCTTTCTTGTTGAGTCATCTCATAAGTTTTCTTGTATTTTGGTCTTGAGATTTTATATAAACAAAAAAGCCATCGACAATTTTGACGATAGCTTTTTTGCATCAGCGTATGAAATGGGATATCAGATTACTAGACCAATGATCTCATTTACTTTATAGACGCAATGGGCTGCAGAAACGTTCCGGATTTTGGCTTTTATGACTAAAAATTGACATTGATTTATGAGCGTTCAGACTAAATGCTTAAAAATCAGGGCTTCAAAAATTCTTACAAATCGGTTAACTTTGCTGCAACAACGGCTCTATAGTTCAATGGATAGAACGAGGGTTTCCGAAGCCCTAAATTCAGGTTCGATTCCTGATAGAGCCACCCCGTGTCAGAAAACCCTGAAAGTAATTTCGGGGTTTTTTTAGAAACATTTTGTTCAGGGTTTACGACACGGGGTGTGACCCGTGATGTACCTGAAGTGAAACGGAAGGTTCTATCACGGAGCTATCAATAACATTCTTGATAAATAAAAATTGAATCTACCCCGTGTCAGAAAACCCTGAAAGTAATTTCGGGGTTTTTTTTGAAACATTTTGTTCAGGGTTTACGACATGGGGTGTGACCCGTGATGTACCTGAAGTGAAACGAAAGGTTCTATCACGGAGCCATCAATAACATTCTTAACGAATTAAGAAACTAGATGTCATGATAGAATGGATATGCTATAGAGAAACCGGGGTGTGACCCGTGATGTACCTGAAGTGAAACGGAAGGTTCTATCACGGAGCCATCAATAACATCCTTAACTAATTAAAATTGAATCCACCCCGAGTCAGAAAATCCTGAAAGTAATTTCAGGTTTTTTTTGTAACATTTTGTTCAGGGTTTACGACACGGGGT
>DASWYG010000130.1:0-10109 GCA_036405075.1 Bacteroidia bacterium
AAAATCAGATTATTTTCCAATCAAATTGAGCATTGAGTCAGTCAATGGCAGCAACAAACAGTTGGCTGTTTACGAATTAGAGAGTATAAGATCTATCCCGGAAAAAGGCATTTCATTGATTCGTCACTCTGCCGATTCAGTGTTCCTTTCCTTTAAGCAATACACCAATGGCGATTCAATAAAAATGGCGAGATTGAACAAGTACAGAGATTTTAAAATTGGTGACACCCTAAGGCTATTTGATGGATTGACTGTAAACGATGACACGGTTTCTATCAAAGATCATCTGGATTCAATTCTGATAATTGATTTCTTTTACACCACATGCAAACCATGCCTGTCAGCCATTCCGGAAATCAATCGCGTGTGGGAAGCATACAATGGCAAGGGCGTTTCATTCTTTGGATTAAATGGATTGGCCAACGATTGGAAAAATATATCACAATTTTTAAGTTTGTATCAACCCAAATACAACATTTTAAAAATACCTCAACAGGTAATTTATGATTTTGGTGTCAAGCAATACCCACGATTATTCGTTTTGAAAAATGGTGTATTGATCAAGGTTTTTTATGGTTTCAAACCTGGAACAGATAAAGAATTGATAGAGTTAATTGAAAAATTAAAGATGAATTGAAATGTATATATTTCCGGTTTTAAATGGTTTGTGGCAGGGTTTCGTCATCAGTATTTTACTGTTTGGACCGGCATTCTTTAAACTCATTCATACCAGTATTCAAGAGGGGTTTAAAAAGGGAGTCATTTTGGCTTCAGGTGTGTTTTTAAGCGATTTGCTGATGGCCATATTTTGCATCATTGGTGTAGCAGATTTTATGAAAGCTGAAGCTTTTCAAAAAATGTATAGCCTGAGTGCAGGAATTGTTCTGATCATGATGGGCCTCAAATATTACAGACACCAATACCGAGCCTTTTTACAATCTTATTCATCCAGGGTACCGTCCAGCAAAAGTTTAATCAAAGGTTTTGTTTTGAATTTGGTTAACCCATTTACGTTTATTCTGTGGTTCAATGTCATGGCTTCTATCAGTAAAGAATACATTGGAGAGCCCGACTATAAGATACTACTTGCCGTCAATTTGATTACCATTTTGTTGGTTTTGTTTTTAATGGATGTTTTGAAAGTGTTTCTTTCACACTTGATTGGCAGGAAGTTAAATGCCAGAATCTTCTTTTATATCAACAAATACTTTGGGGTACTTCTTATGGGCATAGGTGGTTTTTTCTTTGCCCGATTCATATCGATGGTGTTGTGAAATGAATTATAATTATTCCAGAAAATAAGCCTGCATAGGCTCCCAATAAAATTTTTGCCAGCCTTTTCTCAAAGCTTGTTCCGAGAAATCAGGAACTTCAGTTTGTTTAAAAGTCATGGCACATCCACCTTCAACCGGCTCAAACTCAAAATGACAAATTGTGAAATGGCTTTCAGGCCAGTCTTCCTCATCAAAATGCCAGGCTTGAACTATCTTTTTGCCTTCTATCAATTCAATGTTGTAACCATGACAATAACCATCAAACACTTTGAAGAAACCATCTACTCTCCTTGAAATTTTTGCAGGACTGTCTGTGAGTACAGAATGCAATTCACTGTCCATCAAAAGTTCATAAACCTCTTTTGGGCTCGCTCTGAAAAATATTTTTGCTTCTATACTGCTGGTTGTCATAGTTGATGATACAGACCTACATTGCAAATATATCAACTGCAATCAAATATCAAAATCTATTGATAAAATTATAAAAGTTAAAATGCGATTAAATAAGATATATAAACAATTAATGATTGAAAAATCATACTGCCATCCAAAATGCCATAATGGTAATTTTTGACATTTCTTATGGTTTTAGACCCCAAGATATACAAACCAAAAAGAATTGATATGATCATGGGTATCAATATTTCAGGTCGATGCAGATAGTGTAAAACTGCTATTGGCAAAATGGCAGCCATACATATCATGGCAACATTGTATGATTTTTTCTCTCCCATAATCATCGGAAATGTTTTGAGACCACTGGATCTGTCTGATTCAATGTCCCTAATGTCGAATGGAATACAAATCGCAAAAACAAATAAAAAACGCTCGGTCAATAAATAAAACAATTCAAGTTTATTTGGGTTCAATTCGGATTGCCAAATGGGCAACATCACTGTGGATACAGACCAGATCAAAGCGATGAGAAAAGTTTTGAAAAATGGGATATCTCTGAGTTTATACAATTTGTTTTTTAAACGGATAAACGGAATTGAATAAAACAAAGTTAAAACAGCCAATGGCGCCAATCCTTCCAATACACTTGGTTTTGCATTGAATGCAGCTGTTACAAAACCAATGGTTGAAACGGCCATGATGACATAAAAAGTCTTTAAATGTTTGTTTAACCAATGGTGTTTTTCAAGTGCCAATGCTTCTTTGCTAAAAATTAATGTAAAAAGGCGATGTAGGTTGTACTCAAAAAGGGTTGCAAAGAATACGATGAACAGATATGGATGCAAACCACTATTGACATCGAATAATAGTTGAGTTTGTAAAGTCAAACTCACAGCTGCAATTGAAATCAGTAGATTCGAATGAATGAGAAATTCGAAAATCCTCTTCATCATTAAAGCTTAATGTTAAGAGCCCTTTTGCTGTATTGCATGTGAATTTGATTCTTATCATCTCCTATACTCACATCCATCGAATCGTTATTGATGAATTTATATGAAATGAATTTTGGAAAATCATTTTGTTGATTGGTGAATCTGAATTCATCGTCTTTGGTTTCAATGTATTCAAACAAAGTGGGCGCTTTTTTGCCGTCTTTTACCAATTGAGGCACATAATAAACTTTGTTCTCTTTGACATAAAATGAGAGGAATTCGGTGATTCTAATTTTGGTGTTATTGATTTCAGAATTCGAACCTTTGAGTTGACCTGCGGTGTCGAGGTACCAGTTTTCGAATCCTCTGGTACTGTCATCAATGTAATATTGCCAGGCACCAAGTAATCTTTCAAATTTTTTCAGGTCGGTTTTTGGACGCTTATTGCAAGCTTGAAAGAGCAATAAACAGCCGAATGAAATCACAATTGAAAATAATAAGTTTTTCATATATTAGGTATTCAAAATTGAAGAAAAAAAACGTGAAAATGAAATTTTAACTGAATTTTGAATTAAAAACAGAACTGATTTTCAGTAATTTATTTTTAAGAGTTTTGATTATTTTTGCAGGATGAAAATCGCAGTCGTAGGTGCATCCGGATTGGTTGGCACAAAAATGTTAGAAGTATTGGCGGAAAGAAACTTTCCTGTATCTGAATTGATCCCTGTTGCATCTGAGAAATCAGTTGGTAAGATGGTTGAATTCAAGGGAAAGCAATACCCCATACAATCTATGAAGTCTGCGATTGAAGCTCGCCCGCAAATAGCAATTTTTTCGGCAGGTGGAAGTACCAGTTTAGAATGGGCTCCTGAGTTTGCAAAAGTTGGTACCACCGTTATAGACAATTCTTCTGCATGGAGAATGCATCCCGACAAACCATTGATTGTTCCGGAAGTCAATGCCAATGTACTGACAAAAAACGATAAAATAATAGCCAATCCAAATTGTAGTACAATTCAAATGGTGGTTGTTCTTAAACCACTTCACGATCGATACAAGATCAAAAGGGTAGTGGTAAGTACTTACCAAAGTGTTACCGGTACAGGTAAAAAAGCTGTTGATCAATTGATGAATGAACGCAATGGCATTCAAGGCGAAATGGCATACCCTTATCAAATCGATTTGAATTTGTTGCCTCAAATAGATGTTTTCATGGACAATGGATACACCAAAGAGGAAATGAAAATGGTGAATGAAACCAAAAAGATCCTAGGCGATGATGCAGTTGCTGTAACAGCCACAGCTGTGAGAGTGCCGGTGATGGGTGGTCACAGCGAAAGCGTTAACATCGAATTTGAAAATGAATTTGATTTGAATGAATTGATCGGTATGCTAGAAAAAGCACCTGGTATAGTGGTTCAAAACAATTATGCCGAAAAACAGTATCCGATGCCTATAAACGCACACAATAAAGATGACGTATTCGTAGGCAGAATTAGGAGAGATGAAACCAATCCTAAGACCCTAAATTGCTGGATCGTTTCAGATAATCTGAGAAAAGGGGCTGCCACAAATGCAGTTCAAATAGCAGAATATCTGCTTAAGAACAATTTGGTTTAAAATAATCTTCATTAGAGACAAGTGAGCCCCATTTGTCAGTTTTCCTTCAAATATCTTTATTTTAAAGATCTGATTTACCTTTTTTTAAAACGGTATTGTTAATTTTATTAACTTGCAGGAAACTTTTAAGCTTTACTTTGTGTCTTTCCATTTAATGAAACTAAAGTTGAGAACCCTTCTGTATTTGGTGTGTTTGCTATCAATGGCCAACAACCTACATTCTCAATGCAACATTACAGTTAAAGGAGTTCCATGTGTTGGCAATCCTATTGAATTTTTATCTCAATCACCGGGTTCTATCAATCACAGGTGGAATTTTAATAACGAAGGTACCAATAACACAACATCGAATCCCAAATTCACATTTGGAACCATTGGTCAGAAAACCATTACATACAATTGCCAATTGTCAAATGGTCAACAATGTTCTTCTCAAATTACAATAACCATAAAGGATACTCCTGATGTAAGAATCAGAATGCTCAGTAATCCCATTCAGTGTTTTGAAAACAATCAGTTTTGTTTTAGGGATTCCAGCCTTTCAGGAGATAGGGACAACTGCATCAAATCCATTAAATACCTTTTCAGCGATGGTGAATTGATCACCAAATACGGCAGTAAGAATGCCCCGGTTTCATTGCCTGCCACAATTTGCAAAAGCTATGTTGACCCTCAAGGTGGTGAATATTATTTAACAGTTGAAATTGAGGATTGTAACGGTTGCATTGTGAAAAGGGTCTTGCCGGTGAAAATGAAAGTAGAATTACTGCCTTCAATTTTTGCCAATTTGATAAGAACAACCGATAGATGCAAAGGCAGCACAGATGTCAAGTTTTACAACCAATCTCAAATTAAACGCTCAGATGTCAAAAAATTCTATTGGATATTTGATGACGGAACGAAAGACTCCGTGAATTGGGACAGTACTTTTCACCATTATGAGATTGGCAATAAAATGACCGGTATTTTTACACCCAAACTGGTTGTATATACTGGCAATGGTTGTGCAGTAACTTTTGAGTTGGAAGATGTGATCATTTACAACTTTAAACCTTATATCGTTAAAGACAGAGACTCTGTATGTGTTGGAGAATCAATTAATTTTGAATTGTTTCCAAAAGAGTTGGAGCAATATGTTAAAGACGATAAAGTCAAATGGGACTTTGATCCGGGTACAATGTATGGTTATAAAACCTTTAATACCTATGGATTGGTTGGACCGGCAATAGTCAGTGTTTCATTGGGGCATGTGTGCGGACCATATACTGTAACCGATACTGTTGTCGTTATTGGACCAAGCGCTAAAATTGAACCTGATTTTCTGGCAAAAAATGAGAGGTATCAGTGCAAAGTTCGTGATTCTGTGCATGTGGTTGATAGATCTAGCTATTACCACAATGACAGCAACTTTTTAGATGATGACAGTTTATATTCCCGATCGGCGGGCAATCTGAAATTCGTGTTTCACTACGACCCGAAAGTGGGTAGAACTGTTCCATTTAAACCTTATGATTACGACAGGGATAAAGACCATGTATTAAGGGTTTGGGATTTTGATGATGCATATTGTTTGCCATGTACCACAGATAGAAGTAAAAATCAAAATGTTGGTATGAATTGCCGCTATTCATTGGATAGCATCGATGTTCATGCTTATACGGATTGGGATTCAGTATACAATTACAATTATGTAAAGAAACCAATCAATTTGGCTTATTTCGACCCAATTTTGAAAAAATGTGGGCAGATGAAAATTTGGTTCGATGACAGTTTGTATGCAGTTGTTGATTCTACGCTCTTCTATGCTGACAACAATTTGGGGACATCTGTAAAAGACAGCACACCATTTAAAAACTTAAAACACAAAAAGAAACTGCCGGCAGGATTGTTTGGAAAGGGGGCTTATGATCTTCCTTATGAGGTAAATGTATACGTTCCAAGTGGAAAAATATTGACATTAGACCCCAAAAATGGACCAAAATCTTATGTCACCGGCCCACAGTACTATAAAGTAAACAGCAATTACAGAATGGAAACAGAAGTTAATGACACTGTTTATTTTGTTTATGCGATGAATGTGTATTATGATACGCTTCAATTTGAAAATATAAGACCATGGCACAGTCTTACAGGGAAAGCATTGGTAAATGGTTTTCAGGTAGGGGACAGTGTCAATCCAATTTTGCACAGGAAATTGTTTTACGACAAATACCCTCGTTGCTTCAACATTAAATTGACTTTAAAAGATACTGTACATCCTTACAAATGTATGTCACAGGCAGGAGCAGCAGTTGCTATGTTACCACCATCTGCTAAACGATTGGCCATTCAGGATCATTACTGTTATGGTTATGGCAATAAAGTGGTTGAATTCAAATTGTCGGATACAAAACCTGGTTGTTTGACCTCTACAGTGTGGTTCAATCCAGATTATGTGAATGACCCAAACAATTGGCAGTTATTCAACAACATTTATTATGGAGAAATGCGTAGGGAGTCATTTTTGAACAGCAAACCTCCCTATCTGGGATATGATAAAGAAGGCCCAAATGGTGGATATTTTTACTGGGCTTATAATGATACTGCACTACCCATGAAGAATGTTCAGAGCATCAACGTTGGTTTGATCATTGGGAATGGTTTGGTGCCCGACGAGTGTGCCGATACCATGTATTTTAGCAATTTTGCTACTTTCCCAAGATTGTCTGCTGACATTGTGTTTGCTGAAAAAAACACAAGAAAATACCACTCTTGCCGAAATGTAAAAACCTGGGTGACAATTCCGGGAGATTCACCTGATGCCAATGCCTTGGCTGATGCTTCCGGTTGGTACATGATAGACAATCAAACCAGTGATACCACGGATTTGATAGAAGAAGAGTATCATAAGGTTACAGAGCATTATAAATATCCGGGTAAAAAGATCAATTATACGGTCATCAAAAGATGGAAATTCAATGGCATTAAACGCACATTGTTGTCTGAAGATACGCTCATAACCGGTATTGTAAACGCATACAAAGCCATTGCACTTCCCGGAAAAGGATACAACAAACTCAGAGATAGAATTGCAAGTTTGGGATTGGATATCACCAATTTTCCGGACTCGGTTATCCTTGAATTGATATGGAATGGAGTTGGTACCATCGGTATACCTTCTTCCGGAAGCATGGGTTGTATTGATACCACCGGTTTCGGTCATGAATTGAATTGGTATTATCGAATTACGGATGCCACTATTTTACATTACAAAGACACCAGTTTATTGCCTGCAGATTCATTTATAACTTCAGGTGGAATCAAAAAAAGAGCTTATGATTTTACACCAAAAGTGAACAGTTCTTATCGGATTTTCAGGTATGTTCAAAGTTACTTTCCAACCTATTGTCCGCTTGAAAAATCTGTTATATTAGCTGTAGGTTTTAAAGCCAAAGTGATGTTGGCAGATACCATACTGTGTCAAGGTAAAACTTTGGATGTATTGCCTGAATTCAAATATTTTGATAACGACACCGCTGCATTCTTTGGTTATGATACTTTGGATTATTGGTACATTCGACAAAATCAAGCGGGTTCAAATGGAAAAGAAGGTTTAACCATTTGGGATTTGAGTAAAGAAGATGATGATCTTTCAAAACCAGCAACCATATTTGGTAATTTTCCTTATGCAAGAATTGGATATGGTAATCCGGGCTTCTCAATCGGACGTGAACCGGGTGCTATATATTACAAAACACCGGGTATTTACACGCTAAGGGTGACCAGTTCAGACAGTAATAACTGCACGGATACATTTACTCAGAAAGTTTATGTGACCGGACCTAAAGCAGGATTCTATACAGATATCGCCACTCCAAACTGTAAAACAATCTTAGAGTTGTTTGACACCTCCAAGATCATAGATCCATGCGTATTGGCCGGTAATCCGCCTTGTGATAACATTTATAAATGGAACATTGATTGGGGTGATGGCTCAACTCCGCTTGAATATTTTAAAGAATTGCCCAAACAAATCGGACACGATTACAAACAAAATGGTTATTACAAAATCAAATTGGTCATCGAAAGCGTGTTGGGTTGTCGTGATTCTGTGTCCATGATTGTTTTTGTACCCGGACCAAGTCCAAAGTTTTATGCTGAAACATCATTGACCATCTGTGTCAACGATTCAGTATCATTCAGAAACTTCACCATGAATTCAACATCATCATCTGCCTGGCTTTGGAATTTTGGCGATGGCATATATGTACCCCAAAATGATACAGGTTTGATCACCCATCAATACCTCAGAACCGGTCAGTTTGAAGTATACCTCAATCAATATGACAGTATTGCAAATTCAGGTCAGTATTGTCCGTCGATCTATCCGGATATAAGCATAGGTCAGGCAAAAATCATCGTCAATGTTTTGCCTTATGACACCGTCGAATTATTTGCTGATCCAATCGTTGTGTGTGTAGGTGAAAAATTAACCATTGAAAGTAAATTGAGGTCTGTTTTGAATTACAAGAATTTCAGTTGGACAACCGGTGGAACCACCTATACGACTACTGAAAATAAATTTGATTTTGTGCCCGACCGAAAAGGCAAATTCACCATTTCTTGGTTGGCCGATTCAATCGGCATGAATCATAATGTATGTCCGGATACAGATACCATTGAGGTTTTTGCCGATAGTGTTTATGCTGACTTTGTAATTGATGATTCCAATAAACCCGAATTCTGCTTTAGAAATCGCTCCAAATGGGCTCAGGAATACCGTTGGGGATTCTTTCATGATACCGATATCACTGTTAGAAAACTGAAATTTGAAGAAGATAAAAAACAATCTTACCCTGATTCAATCATCTGCCAGAATTTCTCAAGCAGACAAGGCATCAATTGGGTTTGTCTTGAAGCCAAAAATTTACTGGGTTGTTTGGATACGGTCTGTAGAAAACTTGAATTTAATTTTGAAGTCGGCATATTACCGCCTAATGTTTTTACCCCTAATGAAGATGGATTTTTTGGAACAGATAAAGAAGGCTTGCCGGGCAACAATGTGTTTAATATTTATACCAAAAATGTCGTTGAATACCATTTGGTCATATATGACCGTTGGGGAGTAAAAGTATTTGAAAGTGACGATTCCAATTACGACTGGAATGGTAGAGTGCTCAATACAGGTCCTGAATGCCCTGACGGTACTTACTATTACATATTGAATTATAAATACCTGGGCAAGGATGATGAAGAACCGGTCATCAATGGGGTTGTAAGAATCATACGTTAGTACTTAGCCAAAATTATCCGTTCATTTTCCTCGGGTTTTAAATATCTTTGCGGAATGGAAATGGAAGACTACATCAAGCAGGGAATAGCCGATGCTTTATTGGAATTGTATGGTCATAAGACCGAACCGGGTTTGATCAAACTCGAAAATACCAATCAGGATTTTAAAGGTGATTACACCTTTGTTTGCTTTCCATTCCTAAGATTATCGGGCAAAGGTCCTGAACAAACTGCCACTGAAATAGGAGAGTTTCTTAAAAAAACGATTATACAGATCAGCGGATTCAATGTTGTAAAAGGGTTTTTGAACCTTGAAATCACTGACATTTATTGGATAGAAAAATTTGCCTTTCACAATCTGGAAATCATGAATTTGCATGCAGATAAAGTGATGGTGGAATATTCATCGCCTAACACCAATAAACCATTGCATCTTGGTCATGTAAGAAACAATTTATTGGGATACAGTGTCTCAAAAATATTAGAAGCAGCCGGCAACAAAGTTGTAAAATCAAATCTCATCAACGACAGGGGCATTCACATCTGCAAAAGCATGATTGCCTGGGAAAAATTTGGCAACGGGGAAACTCCTGAAAGTTCAGGTATGAAGGGCGAT
>DASWYG010000131.1:0-9973 GCA_036405075.1 Bacteroidia bacterium
TCAATTATGACACCGCCAAAAAACAAAGACTGAATTTGGAGTTTAGTGCCACCAAGTTTGATTTTCACAAAGTCAAAAAAACCTCATTGAGAAAACTGGATTCGAGTACAGTTGCCCACATCATTGAAACCTTGTCAGACACAGCTACTTATGGTGCACAAACTTATGCTTGCTTTCTTCCTCGTATGGGCCTCACATTTTTGAAAAACAAAAAACAGGTCTTCAATGTATTGATTTGCCTGGAATGCAATTATTTGGAATCCACATCAGGAATACCTGCCATGTACCACTCATCCTATAAGATTTACCCAGACGATGCTCCTCCTGTGACCTTGTATAACATGGGATTCAGTGATAAAGGCAAAAAGGCATTACTGGAAATATGTTCAAAATCAGGCTTGGGGTTTTGCAAAAATGAATAGTTTAACCACTTAATAGCTTAACTTGCCCTTTATGGAAGGATTGAGTTCGGAACAAGCAAAAATACAAGTGAGGAAATTTGGGAAAAATGAAATTCCCGATTCCGCTAAAAAAGGCAGATTCCATTTGGTCCTGGATATTTTCAAGGAGCCAATGTTCCTGCTTCTGATTTCATGCGGTGTATTGTATATGCTCTTAGGTGATTTCAGGGAAGGTTTCATATTACTTTCCACCATCATCATCATCATTTTCATCACCATTTATCAAAACGCTAAAACAGAAAATGCGCTGAGTAAACTCAAACAATTGTCATCTCCGCGAGCCTTGGTTTTAAGGGATGGCAAAGAAACCAGGATAGCAGGCAATGAAGTGGTGGTAGATGATGTGATACTGATAAATGAAGGTGACAGAATTCCAGCAGATGCAATACTGACCGAGTCCAACCATTTAAAGGTCGATGAATCGCTTTTAACCGGCGAATCTTTGGCCGTTGAGAAATCCACTGAAGAGGGTAAAAACACTTTGTTCAGTGGCACATTGGTGATATCCGGCAATGCAAAAGCCAAGGTCAGCTCTATAGGTTCGAAAACTGAAATGGGAAAAATAGGGCATTCACTTCAAAGCATAGAACAAAGTGGCACCCGCTTACAAACCGAAATGAAGGGTTTGATCAAAGGTTTGTTCATCCTGGGCGGCATCATCAGTGTGATCACGGTATTGGCCTTTTATTTCAGCAGAGGAAATTTCATTCAATCATTGCTCAATGGTTTGGCTGCTACAATGGCCATATTACCTGAAGAGTTTCCGGTAGTACTCACCATCTTTCTCGCACTTGGCGCTTGGCGATTGTCCAAGAAAAATGTTTTAACCCGAAAACCATCTGCAATTGAATCTCTGGGTTCTGCAACTGTTTTGTGCAGCGATAAAACCGGCACCATCACTCTGAACAGAATGGACGTTACTGCCGTTATGGTTGATGAAACACTTTTTGAAAACGATGCCATAGTTCAGAACAATGGAACTGTCTTAAGAGCAATAGAAGTTGCCAATCTCAGCAGCAGAGCTGATTCTATAGATACAATGGACAGCGCACTCAGCAGAAAAGCTGAGTCATTGAAACTTTCTAAAATAGATGAAAATCTATTCATACAAGAATACCCCTTACAGTCTGATTTTACAGCCATCAGCAGGGTGTATACTTCCAATAACAAATGTTTGGTGTACACCAAAGGCTCACCGGAAAGCGTGTTTGAACTTTGTGGATTTGATGCTTCAACCGTTGAAAAACAGCTCAAACTCGTCAATGAAATGGCGACAAAGGGATTGAGGGTATTGGGCGTTGCCGAAGGGCAATATGACAATGTTGAAAAATTACCCAAGGAACAAGCTGAATTGAAACTTAAATTCATTGGGCTCATTGGTTTTGAAGACCCCATAAGACCGGAAGTTCCGGCCGCCATAAAAGAATGTTCGGAAGCCGGTATTTCAGTTAAAATGATCACCGGTGATTTCCCTTTAACAGCTGAAACCATCGCTAAAAAAATAGGATTGTCTACTCAAGAAGGTATTTTAACCGGAGATGAAATAGAAACCTTAAATGACGTTGACTTACAGAAAAAAGTAAAGAGCATACATGTTTTTGCAAGAGTAAAACCGGAACAAAAATTGCGGATCGTGCATGCATTAAAAGCCAACAATGAAATAGTGGCCATGACCGGAGACGGTGTCAATGATGCTCCTGCATTAAAGGCTTCGGATATAGGTATAGCAATGGGCATGAAGGGCACTGATGTGGCAAGAGAAGCCTCTTCACTGGTGCTGTTGGATGACAACTTTGCATCCATAGTGGCAGCCATTCGTTCGGGGAGAAAGATCTTCGACAATTTACAGAAATCAATGTCTTACATCATGTCCATACACATGCCCATCATCGGTTTGACCTTATTGCCCGCTTTCTTTGGCAATTTACCCATCCTTCTGATGCCCATACACATTGTGTTCATGGAATTGATCATTGACCCGGTTTGTTCCATTGCTTTTGAATCTGAGCCCGAAGAGAAAGGCATCATGCAGCGACCTCCGCGTCCGGTTGAAGAAAAGTTCTTTGGTTGGAGAAAGATCATTGCCAGTTTATTCAGAGGGTTGTTGCTTTTGATCATGGTTTTAGTGGTTTATTTCTTATCCATCAAAGAAGGACACAGTGAAGGTGAAGTGAGGGCCATTGCATTCACCTCCTTGATCATCGGCAACATCTTTTTGATATTAACAGATCTGTCAAACACAAGATCTTTCATTTGGGTATTCAAAGGCAAAAACAAAGCTGCATTGATCTTACCATCTATAGCTTTCGCTGTACTGATGATTGTACTGAACACCGAGACAGGACAAGTAATCTTCAACTTCGACCACCCCGGTCATACACATTTTATTCCTTCATTGATTGGTGCCGGAAGTCTGCTTTTACTGATAGAATTCATCAAATTGTTTAAGTTGAGGAAGGGAATTGTTTGAATACATTAAACTGTTTAAATAAGACATTTACGCAATAAAATGAATCAATTTCTCAGTTTTATCCATCCAATAAAACAGTTTAATGTTTAATTATCAATATGTTACAAATATTAGTTGTATATACAACTAATTTAAACTATATTTGTACCCGAAATGAAAACGATAGAGCAAGAGATACAGCAAGGATCATTTATCAATGAACAAGTAAAAGCAAACATCAACTTGTTGTATACATCCAATTGGTTGTACAATCGTTTGTCATCATATTTAAAACCTTACGATCTTACGCATGAACAATTCAATGTTTTGAGGATCATTAGGGGCAGTCACCCCAACTCAATGTGTCAAAAAGACATTTTGAGCAGAATGATCGCACCAAGTTCGAACATGACTTTATTGATCAAAAAGCTGAAAGCAAAACAGCTGGTAAATGTTGATCAGGCTGAACACGACAGGAGAGAATACATCATCAGCATCACTGAAGAAGGCCTGAAACGATTATCGATGATCGATGCACACTTTGAAACAGAAATGAAAAAAGGGAATATCAACAATTTAAGTGATGAAGAAGCCAAAACACTAAATCTATTATTGGATAAAATCAGGGCATAAAAAAATTTTAAAATATAGTTGTATATATAACTAATAAACAATCATGAACAAGAAAGTAAAATACAGTGGTCGTCCGGGCATCAGCAGAAGTATGGGACCACACGTCAGACAAGTCATTCCATCTGTTGTTGAACATATAGAACCATTTGTCTTTTTGGACCACTTCGGACCATTCAGCAAACCTGCAGGATCTGATGGAGTCCCTCCTCATCCACATGCGGGTATTGCTACATTAACTTATTTGATAGAAGGTTCTAATCGTCACCGCGATAGTTTGGGCAATGAGGCATTGGTCGAACAGGGTGATTTGGCATTAATGATTGCCGGAAAAGGTATTGTACATGCTGAAGGTTTGTCTACCGAAAGTGATGTTCCCAAAGACATTCATGGCTTACAATTTTGGATCTCATTACCTGCAAAAGACAAGTTTATGGATCCCGCTTTTTATCTTTACCGATCTTCCGATTTCCCTATCGTTCTTAAAGATGGGTATGAAATTAAAGTGATCATTGGCGACTTGAATGGCAATCACTCATCGGTGATCACACCCTCTCCTGCTTTTCTATATGAAGTCAAAGTCAAATCCGGTCAATCACTGAGCGTGCCAATTCCGGCCGGTTTCACTGCAGGAATTTATTTGATCAGTGGAGAAATCAACATCGACCAAAAATCCTTTAAAGACATTCAAATGATTGACTTTGAAGCCGAAGGAGACACAATTGAAATATTGGCTCAATCGGATGCACATCTGATGTTAATGGGCGGCGAACCTTTGAACGAACCAATAGTTGCTTATGCTTCATTTGTGATGAACAGCAAAGAACAAATCATTCAAGTGCTTCATGATTATGAAGACGGTAAAATGGGACACATTAAATAATTCAATATATGATCAAAAAACTCAATTTAAAACAATCCATCATTGCTGCAATCACTGCTGCTGTTGTAGCTGCTGCTGTCAATGCCATTCTTTTTTTAATCTTACATGCTGTGGGCGTTTTCACCGACGACATCATGATCCAAGCTCAAACACCTTTGAGCATCGCACCTGTACTTATGTCTAGCATCATGCCGCTCATCATTGCCGGTATCTTGTTCTTTATACTCGAACGATACACGCAAAATGGCTATAAAATTTTCAGCATCATCTCCATCATTTTCTTATTGCTATCATTTATCAATCCTTTCGCATTGATACCGGGTGTCACCATTGGATACGGCATTGGCTTAAATGTCATGCACATTGTTGCCGCAGCGTCTATCTTGTATTTCATCAAACGCGCCAAAAGCAAATCTTAATTCAACACTCAAGTGTATAAAAAAGCGAGTTGCAATGCAATTCGCTTTTTTATTTTATTCAATCCATCATATTAATTATCAATAAGAATTCAGTGTGCCTGACAATGGTAAACCATTAAAATTGACAAATAGTGGATTGATTGGTTTTCCTAAAAACAATATGAATTTTGCATTGGAGAATTTCAATGGAGCCTGAAACGTTTTGACAGAACAATTGTTGCCGGAATATTTAGACAAAATGAAACAATTCAGTTTTTTTACTATTTTCGGCATGTGAATCTCGACACCACCAATCCGGTCATACAATTGTGTATTGAAGGAATCATGAATGAAAGTGATGAAGACCAAAGCTTGTCACTCAACTTGTATAGAAAAGCCTGGGAATTGGCTAAAGTGCCTTACGAGCAAAGCATTGCTGCACACTATTTTGCCAGAAAACAAAACAGCATTGAAGAAAAATTGAAATGGGATGAAATTGCTCTTGAAAAAGCCAAATTGTGCTTGACTCAAAGTCAGGAGTTCTTACCATCCTTTTATTTAAACATTGCAAAAGGTTATGAAGACCTCAATCAAAAAACGAAAGCACTCGAACACTATCAAACAGCCTTGTCTTTTTGTTCGGTATTGAACAATGATGGCTATGGCTCAATGACCCGAAAAGGTATTGAAGCAGGCATTGAACGAACCAGCTGATGCGAAACATTATCTTTTTAATAGCTTTCCATTTCGCTTGTTTCTCGCAAGCTCAAAATTATTTTGATTACACTCGGTTGATCACTCAAACCGATAGCATGATAATTTCCGGTAACTATCATGATGCCATGTTACAAATGGACTTAATCGACAGAAATTTTGATTTCATTTATGCTTCACATTGTGTAAAGGGATTGCAATTGTCATTAATAAATTCAGACAGTCTAAGGTCTGCAAAATGGTTAAAGCGATGTATGATTCAAGGTGTACCCTTATGGATGCTCAAACAACATGAAATCACTTCCAAAGTATTCAATTCTTCTGTTTACACGCCAATCATTGCTCAACACGACAGTTTCAGAGCCATTTATTTAAGTCGAATCAACTTAAAACTCAGAAAAATAATTGACAGTTTAACGTTGATCGATCAGTTTAGAACCGACAGAGTGAACAATGGGTTCATTGTTTTCAGATACACTGTTTATGGCATTCAATGGCTTAACAGAAACAGAAAAAACTTTGAGTACATAAAGTCCATCACGGAACAATATGGATTTCCCGGCGAAAGACTGATAGGTGTTGACCCAAAATTCGATGATTCATTAGAAATGAAAAATTATTTTTCATATTATGGTCCCGAACCTCTTGAAACCAGTGCCTTCATCATGCTGATACATTATTACAGTTCACCTGGAAAAAACATCAATTCATTACTCATCGACCAGGCTAGAAAAGGCAATCTCCCCTCCTATCAATATGCTTCAATTAATGATTTCATAGCAGAATATGGAAAATCAAAAAACGACAGTATCGGATTTTATAACGAATGGCACATCGACACAGACAGCACACAAAATAAAATCATTAATTCGAGGAGGGCATTTATCGGTTTAGGCAGTTTTGAATTCAAAAGAAAATTGAACAAATTAGAATTAAATGCCCGACTGAACAAAGGAACACTAAGAGCAATCAATTTGAATTAAAGATTGTTCATTGGCGTTGACATTACTTGAAAAATAATTGAATGCATCGGATTAACTTCGCATCATGAAAGCAACTTCCACCAATCAGATCAAAAAGACTTTGTTGGAGCTTGAACCTGTAGAACTGAGTACTTTGATACTTAGAATGGCCAAGTACAAAAAAGAAAACAAAGAACTTTTGAGTTATTTGTTGTATGAAAGTGCTGATGAAGGTCAATTCATAGAATCGGTTAAATCGGAAATCGATGAGGCTTTTGACACTTTGGTTTACAGTGGTTCGTATAAATACACCAAACAAATCAGGAAAATTTTAAGGTTGATTCAAAAACCGATAAAGTATTCCGGATTACCTGCAACGCAAGTAGAGCTATTGTTGCATTTTGCCGGCAAATTAAAACCCATAGTTGAAGGACGTTATGGTTCCAATGTATTGATGAATATTTATATCCGTCAGGTAAAACTTATTGCAGTAGCAATGAGTAAATTGCATGAAGACATTCAATACGATTACAAAAAGCAATTTGAAGATTTGGCCATCTCCGAATTCTGAGTGCTGCAGGGCATTTCATGCCTTTAATATTGGCTTTGAGCGACACTTCCCTTTTTTTTAAGTTTAAATACCTATCTTCGCAACTTTATAGATTAGATGGACAAATTGATAATGGCCGGGCAAATCATATTAGCCCTTGCGATTCTAGTAACTCTTCACGAATTAGGACACTTTGCCGCCGCCAGAATGTTTGGCATTAAGGTCGAGAAATTCTACCTTTTCTTTGATGCTTGGGGCAAAAAACTATTCAGCTTCAAATACAAAGACACCGAATATGGTATCGGTTGGTTACCACTCGGCGGTTATGTTAAAATCGCCGGAATGATTGATGAGAGCATGGACACAGATCAGCTTAAATCTGAACCTCAACCTTGGGAATTCAGAAGTAAGCCGGCTTGGCAGCGACTGATCGTGATGATCGGCGGTGTAACAGTGAATTTAATTTTAGGTATCATCATTTCAATATGCATTCTCTGGGGATATGGTGAAAAGAAATTACCACTTGAAAAAGTTAAATACGGCATTTATCCTTATGTGGTAGGAAAAGAAATGAAGTTTCAGGAAGGTGATGTCATTACAGGTATCAATGGCAAAAAAGTAGAATTCTTTCAAGACCTCAAAAAACCGAGTGTCATTTTAGGCGATGGCATTTACTTCGATGTTATAAGAAATCAAGAAAACATAAAAGTAAGTTTACCTTCCAATATCAGCGACCGAATTTCTGATAAAAAAGAACCTTTGTTTGACTACCTCATTCCTTGTGTTTTTGACAGTATCATTGTGGGAATGCCGGCTGAAAAAGCAGGTTTGAAAAAAGGTGATCAAGTGATTGCCATCAATGACACTGCGATAAAAAGTTACAATACATTTGCAGAGAAAGTTCCATTGTATGCAGGAAAGGCTTGTAATTTTAAAGTATTGAGAGGCAATGACACAATTGACTTTAAAATCAATGTCAATAAAGAAGGAAAAGTTGGAACCCATCCTGCAGATCCTTATGAAAAGGACATCATCAAATTAAAATACTCCTTAGGTAAATCCATACCATTGGGAACATCTCTGGCCTTTGAAACGCTTGCTGATCAACTGACCGGAATGAAAAAACTGGTAAGTGGTAAAATAGACCCTAGAAAATCTCTTCAAGGTCCTATTGGTATAGCTGCTCTTTTCGGACCTGAATGGATATGGTTTAGATTCTGGACATTAACGGGATTGCTCTCTTTAATTTTGGCCTTTATGAACCTATTGCCAATTCCTGCATTAGATGGTGGACACGTTGTGTTCCTAATCATTGAAATGATCATCAGAAGACCATTGAGCGACAAATTCATGCAAGTGATGCAAGTCATTGGTATGGTCATACTTTTATCCTTGATGGTATTTGCATTTGGCAATGACTTCTACCGGATATTTACAAAATAGTGAACCCCAGTATTGAATTACCCGACACCAAAAATTGCTTTAAGTTCTATGAACTCGAGCAAGTGTACAATATTGACAAAGTCATTTTAAAAGAGAAATATTTAGAAAAAAGTAAGTTGTATCATCCTGATTTTCATACAGGCGATCAACGACTTTATCAGATCGCTGTTTCGGCCTCAGCCTTTAACAATCAAGCCTTCAAAACACTCGACAACGACATCAGCAGAGCTTCTCATCTTTTGGAATTGAATCAATCTGAATCTCAGGAAAATGCAAAACTACCACAGGCATTTTTGATGGAAATGATGGAATTGAACGAGGCAATTGATGAGATCAATGATGACAATCGCTACGATCTGGAAGACCAAATAAATGCCTTTAAAAAATCAGGGAAAGCGGAAATTGCTGAATTTGCAATTAAACTCGATTGGGACAATTTGAGAATGGCCATATTGAAATGGCGTTATCTGGAAAGATTAGAAAATCGATTGTCTGAATAATACTATTCACTGATAAACCTTCAACTGGTCAACTTTGTTTACTTTTTGACACCGACCTCAGTCTAAGAAAATTAATAGGGTTTGAATTCAAACCTTTTACCCATTTTTGCTTGAGTCTCAAACTTTGATCATAAAACAAAATGATGCAAGGCATCTCTTTCATCATCAATTTATCTGCATTTGCCAATAACTTCATGCGCTCCTTTTCGTCTTTACTTTTATTGGCTTGCATCAGCAAATTGTCGAAAGTGGAATTGCTGTAATGAAAATAATTCGGTCCGCCCGGACTGAAGTTCTTAGAATCAAAACAGATCAAATAGTTTTCAGCATCAGGATAATCGGCAATCCAACTTCCTCTGAAGCAATTTATTTTTTGATCTTTACGCAATTGTCTTAAAAAACTAGAAGGATGAATCTTGATTTCAACTTTCAAACCCAAATTTTGAATTTCCTTTTGTACAAAAACCATCAATTCCATATAGTCCTGAGTGGTATTGATCACAATAGGTTCGGCGCGTTTTGGATCAATTCCTGAACGTTTCATATAATACAAAGCCGAGTCGAAATGATATGATGATTGTCCGACCTGACTGTAGGGATATTCAGGTAAACCAATGGGAACAAAGCCGTATTTACCGGCCTCTCCTACTCCATTCCTAAGGTACTTGATGAGTTTCTCCTTGTTGATGGCAAAATTAATGGCTTTCCTGACATCGACATTGTTAAGCGGATGATCCCCGAATTTGGGATCGATGTTGAATCCAAGATATTCAGTATTGAGAAAAGGTGATTTGACCAAGTCGAAATTGTTGATGTATTTTGATCTCAATTCTCCTTTTTTATCGAGCATTTCATCTTTAATGGTAACGTCTAAACCATTGAAAAAGTCGTATTCTCCCTGTACAAATTTGAGAAAAGCTGTTTGTTTGTTTTTGACATTATCAACCATAACACCATCGAGATGTGGCAATCGTTTACCATCT
>DASWYG010000132.1:0-7042 GCA_036405075.1 Bacteroidia bacterium
ACACCATGAAAAACCATGTATATGCAGCAGTTTTATCTGAAAAATTAGCTGCAATTCAGAATTCTCCATTTAGGTATCACATGGCGGCAAGATATTTTTTAAAGGCAACAGAAAAACATGAAAATGAACTGATGTTGTACAAAAAAGCTAAACAAAATTTAGAAAAATGTCTGGATATAGACAGCGGAAATCTGGATGCTCAAGTTGATCTGGCCGTTTGCTTTTATAACATCAACCTGTTTGAGACTCCGGAAAGTCAGACCGACTTGATGAAACCAGCCTTGTTATTGAGAGAAGTCGTTAAAAAGGATCCCAATCATATAGAAGGCATTTATTTTCTTGCACAATTGTCTTTGGAAACAAAACAATATGAAAAAGCTATTGAAAGATTCAAAAAATTAGTATCTTTGCAGCCCCAAAATTTGGAATTTTACTCTGAATTGGTGAGAATATACAAATTGATGGGGAACGAAAGTGAAGCGAAAGTATGGGTTGAAAAGGCCCGTGCTGCAACAAATAAAAAACAATAAGATATTAATTATGCCAAGCGGAAAAAAAAGAAAAAGACACAAAATTGCCACTCACAAACGCAAAAAAAGATTGAGAAAAAATCGTCACAAGAAAAAATAATCTGACTTTATTTTCTTTTAATTGTGAATGAGCTTGTCATTGATCGCAACTCTAATGGCATAGACTTAGCCTTACTTTACAATAAACAACTGACCGAACTCCACAAAGAGGATTCTGTCTCTTCTTTTCAGATAGGTGATGTTTATCTGGCAAAGGTTAAAAAAATCATGCCGAATCTCAACGCTGCATTTTTAGATGTAGGCCATGAGAGAGATGCGTTCCTTCATTACACCGATCTAGGTGTCAATTTCCGTTCAGTCAAAAAACTTACAACCATTGTCACTCAAGGAGGTCTTAAAGATGCCTCCATTGATGAATTTGAAAAGGACGAGGAAATCGTAAAAACCGGTAAAATCAGTGAAGTCATCAAAAAAGGTGACCAACTGCTCGTACAAATTTTTAAAGAACCAATTGGTAACAAAGGCCCTAGAATTACCTGCGATTTATCTTTTGCAGGTAGATTTTGTGTTCTCGTGCCCTTTGGTAAAAGTACCTCCATATCCAAAAAGATTTCAGATGCCGAACATAAAAAGCGTCTGAAACAGATGATCGACAAGCTGAAACCTAAAAATTTTGGCGTCATCATCAGAACCGTTGCCGAAGAAGCAGGTATAGATGAAATTGAGCTCGACCTCAATAACCTCATCAAACAATGGAATCAGCTTATTGTTGCTTCTCGCAATGCCAAACCTCCTTTTAAGGTACTAGGAGAAATTTCTAGAACTGAAAGTTTACTCAGAGATCTGCTCAATGACGATTTTAGCAATATCCACGTCAATGATGTTGAATATGGCAACAAACTCAAAGAGTATATCACCAATATTGCCCCGGGAAGAGAATCCCTGGTAAGAATTTACAACAGCAAGGTGCCAATCTTCCAGCACTTTGGGATCGATAAACAAATCAAAGCATCTTTCGGTAAAAATGTCATGTTCAGCAATGGTGCTTATCTCATTATTGAACATACTGAGGCCATGCACGTGATCGATGTGAACAGCGGTCGCAAAACCACTGATGCCCAAAGTCAACAGGAAAATGCACTTAAAATAAACATTGAGGCTACCAAAGAGATTGCTCGTCAACTGAGGTTGAGAGATCTGGGTGGCATCATTGTGATAGACTTCATTGACTTAAAAAATCCTAATCATAGAAAAGAGTTACTGGATCATCTAATAGCGTCGATGAAGTCAGACAGGTCCAAGCACAACATACTCCCGATGAGTAAATTTGGTTTGGTGCAAATCACCCGTGAACGGGTTCGTCCTGAGATCAATATCAATACCAGTGAACTGTGCCCAAGTTGCAATGGCACCGGAACAGTTGTATCGAGTATGCTGTTGAGCGACAACATCGAAGAAAAATTGACTTATATCTGGGATACCTTAAACATTTCAAATCTAAAACTCAAGGTCAATCCGATTATAAAAGCCTACCTCACCAAAGGTGGTTTAAAAAGTGTCAGATTCAAATGGCTTTGGAAATACAAGAAATGGGTTAGGATCATTGAAGACAACAATTATCACCTCACCAACTTCAGTATCTACAATGAGTCTGGTGATCTTATGAATTGATTCAAATCTCTTCCATCTAAATATTTTCCTGAATTTATTGAATTGCTTTAAATTGCAGCGGTATGCAAATGCAATCTGAATTAAAATATTGGTACCTCCGCAATCATAAATTGTTTTGGGTACTCAGTAATTCACAGATCAAGCAATTGTGCATCATTTCAAGGTTTAAACAAGCTAAAAAAGGTGACATCATATATTTACCCAATGATGATGTCCCAAAAGTGTATTTTCTTAAAAAGGGAAACATCAAAATTGTTTTTAACGACGATCAGGGCAATGAAATCATAAAAGACATTATTAGGACCGGTGACCTGTTTGGAGAACTCGGATTGCAAGAAGGAACAGATTCTGAAGAACAAGCTGTTGCATTAACAAATGATGTTGTGATTTGCAGTTTTTTACTTGCAGATTTTGAAAATTTAATGCAACAATATCCTGATCTGGCCATTTCGTATACCAAACTTGTAGGTTTTCAATTGAGAAGAATTAAAAACAATTACAGCAATTTGGTCTTTAAGGATGCAAAAAGTCGGCTTATCTCATTTCTTAAAGATTGGTGTGAAAAAGAAGGACAAATAATTGGAACAGAAATTCAGATCAAAAACTATTTGACACAAAATGAAATTGCTCAAATCATTTGCACATCAAGACAGACGGCTACACAGTTGCTCAATGAAATGGAAGAATCCGGCATATTAAAATATGACCGCAAACTCATAACAATTCTTAAACCTGCTGAGATCTTAAGTAATTAATTCACTTATTTTTATTTTTTGTCGTGCAGGCGACAAATTCATTTTTGAAATGAATTGAAATTTGTACCATGAATTTCAAGCAAAATCATATCTGCATACTCCTATCATTTTGTTTATTGACTTTGATTTTCTCATTTACCACTCAAAGTCAATCGATCAGGCAAAAACATTTTAACATTGATAATGGTGTGGCAATTGAAGGATATGATCCTGTTGCCTACCATGTTTCAGGTAAGGCCACAAAAGGCAATAAACAGTTTGCAGTGAATGCAGACGGTGTCATTTACCATTGTTCGAATAAGACCAATAAAGAACTTTTAATAGCCAATTATAAAAAATATGAACCTCAATATGGCGGTTGGTGTGCTTATGCAATGGGCAATTCGGGCGAAAAGGTAAAAATCAATCCCCAAACCTTTAAAATCAAAGATGGCAAATTGTATCTTTTTTACAATGCACTTTTCAATAACACATTGAACAGTTGGAATGAAAATGAAACCACTTTAAAAAACAGCGCAGATAAAAACTGGACCAAAATATTCAAATGATATGATTCAAAATAAATTCAACCTTAACTTAATAAAAGCACTCAAATACATTTGTGCCGTTATTCTATTGCAAACTCTTTATTTCAAATTCACAGCACACCCGGATTCAGTTCTGATCTTTACAAAAATGGGAATGGAGCCTTATGGTCGAATTGGTTTGGGTATAATGGAACTTGCCGCCTCCCTCCTACTATTGTTACCTCCTACCACTGTATATGGCTCACTGTTAACCTTGGGATTAATGAGTGGAGCCATTGCATCTCATCTGTTTGTATTAGGCATTGAAATCAATGATGATGGAGGAAAATTATTTCTGTTAGCTCTCATCACCTGGTCCTGTTCTGCAGTTATCTCGTATATTTACAGAAACCAATTGATTCAAGTAATAAAATCTAAATTGTTATGATTTCGACTGTTCAAAATTCTTTAAATGAATTAAAAGAGGTCATCTTCAGTATGAATGATGACATGTACACTTTTAAATGTCCGGAATTGGGAAATGTAAGTATTGGAGAACATTTCAGACATATCTATGATATGTACGAATGTTTGCTCATCCAATACCCTGATAATTTCGTAGATTATGAGAGAAGAAAAAGGGATAAACGCATAGAAGTCAATAGGCTATTCGCCTTAGAACAATTGGAAAAAATCATCAATGGAATTGATTTACCTGATAAAGATCTTGAGTTTCACCATCGATTAAACAACAATGACAAAATGGTTTTTAAAACAAACTACATCAGAGAATTGTTATACAATCTTGAGCACGGTATTCATCACGAAGCACTGATCAGAGTTGCTTTAAGACATTTTAGATCAGTCGATGTTCCAATTAATTTTGGTGTTGCCCCGTCAACCATCAACTATAGAAAAAACAATCAAAATGAACAAAATATTTAAACTGACCGTCTTGTTTTTGGTCAGCATCAGTTTCACTGCCTGTGCGCAATCAGGCAAAAAAAATGCGATCAGTGTCAATGACAGTTTGGCACAAATGAAGTCGGATAGCTTTTGGAAGAATCGCTTATCTGAAGATCAATACTATGTGCTGAGAGAGAAAGGTACTGAAAAACCATTCACAGGAAAATGGTTGTTTCATGAAGAGGCCGGTTACTATTGTTGCGCTGCTTGTGGCAATCCTTTATTCAAATCGGATCAAAAATTCGACTCTCATTGTGGATGGCCTAGCTTTGATGATGAAATAGAAGCGGGACGAATTAAAACTCAAATGGATTATTCATTGGGCATGCAAAGACTTGAGATCATGTGTGCCAGATGCAACGGTCATTTAGGCCATTTATTTGACGATGGCCCAACTGCATCCGGGAAAAGATATTGTGTCAACTCACTTTCAATTGATTTCAAGAAAACGCTTAGTACACCTGAAATTCCTCAATACGATACCATCACCTTGGGAGGTGGTTGTTTCTGGTGTATTGAAGCTATTTATGAAAAAATGAAAGGTGTTGTTTCTGTGGCTTCCGGATATTCAGGAGGAAATGTTACAGATCCAACATATTATGAGGTTTGCACAGGTGAAACCAATCATGCTGAGGTTGTACAATTGGTGTATGATCCAAAAGCAACAAGCTTAACTGAGATCTTAAAAGTATTCTTTACCATGCATGATCCAACTACTTTGAATCAGCAAGGTGCAGATGTGGGTACTCAATACCGGTCTATTGTTTTATATCGAAACAATGCTCAAAAAACCACTGTCGAAAACATCATCAAAGAACTTGATGCCGCCAAAGTTTATGATGAACCAATTGTGACTGAAATAAAACCATTTGCAGTATTTTATAAAGCTGAAATCAGTCATCAGGATTATTATGCCAACAATCCAAATAAAGGTTATTGCCAAATGGTGATTCAACCCAAAATCGAAAAATTTGAGAAAGTTTTTAAAGATCTAATTAAATGAAAATAAAATTTGTTGTATTGGCCAGTATGGCTCTAAATATTGGGAGTAGCTTATATTCCATGGTTCCCAAAAAGATTAATGTCGAACACTTCACCAACACATATTGCAGTGTTTGTGCAAACAGAAATCCGGGATTTAAAAGCAATTTAAATCAACTGTCTGATTACACTTTGCTTACTTTTCATCCCAGTTCTCCATATCAGGCTTGCACCATCAATAAAAGCAATAAGAGAGGCAATGATGCCCGAACCAGACACAATGGTGTTTATGGGAGCACACCAAGATTGGTCATAAACGGATCAGTGATCAATGTCAACAGCGATTATTCAAAACCTGCTCTCTTCTCCCCTTTCGCTGGCGACAGTTCTGCTTTCTCAATGAAATTGTATCAATACAAAACGAATAACAACCTATTGAGATACAGAGTTGTCATTATAAAAGAAGACAATTATTCAGAAATGGATGCGCAACTTTATTTGGCTGTTGCTGAAGATAGTTTCAAATTCAATGCACCCAATGGAGAAACTTTACATCGCAATGTCTTTAGAATAGCACTTACCGATTCAAATGGCAATAAGATTTCATTACCGGTTAATATTGGAGATAGTGTTGTATACAATTTTGAAACCGGAACAAATGGTTTCAATGCTTCAAACTTAATAGGTGTTGCAATGTTGCAGGATAAAAATGGCGAATTGCTGCAATCCCAACAAAACCAAAAAACAGACTCCTACCAGGCATTGGGTTTGAATACCATTGATAGACTTAATTTTGAAATATATCCAAATCCATCAAACGGTTATATTCAGTTGAAAGTTGTTGACCATACAAATGAAATTTTTTACAGTATTTACAATTTAGTAGGCGAAGTCATATTGATAGGTAAGCTGGAAGATAAAATAGATGTTTCCGGCCTGACAGTTGGATTGTATTGGATAAAAATATCTGAAGGTGACAGAAGTGCTTATAGAAGCTTATCCATTCAGAGATGATTACTCATCACTTTCAGTATCTTCGTCTTCTTCCTCCTTTTTAGGTTTTAATTTAGGCTTTTGCTCCAACAATTCACCTGTTTCACTGTACTTTTCATACAATACCACTTTACCTTTTTCATTGAAGTAACGCCATTCTCCAACCATTACTCCATTTGAATAGCTGCCTTCGGTATGGAACTCTTTGTTGCACAAGCCGGTTTTAAAAACACCATCCAATTTACCTTCAACATAATTACCATATTCATCTAAACAATGAACAAAACGCTTATCAGATTTTTTAGGATCGAACTTTTTCTTTTTCCCATTGTTTTTCTTTCCAAATTCAACAACACCTGAAAAGTATTTTCTGTATGGTCCATTGAGCAAATCATTTTGATAAGTAAATAAAGTAAGGGTATCACCGGATTCATTAAAGGTAATGAATTCGCCGAACTTCTTACCTTCTTTATAGTTTTCTATTTTCATCAATGAACCGAAAACATTGTCCCAATACTTTGAGACACTGTCTTTGTATCCATTTTTATAGTAGCATTCTTCTGCAATTAATCCGGTGAGGTGATAGCTTCTGGTAGGACCTTCTCTGATGCCCTGTTTATAGTAGGCTTCTTGTCTTAGA
>DASWYG010000133.1:0-5859 GCA_036405075.1 Bacteroidia bacterium
ACTTTGATAAACGCGAAGGCAAATTCCTCACCAACGTAATTGGCACATTGACCCATTTTCCATTCAACAGTTATTCAAGTAACATGAATGATTACAAATGGGATATGAATAAGAAAACAATGGAAATAAAACCTGGAACTCAAATGGGAACCTTGAAACCAATGTTTGTTGGATTGCCTAAAAATGTGTTAGACAGTGTGAAATTTGAATGCCACTACGGCAAATTCGACATGGTTAAAAACATCATTTACATGGAGAAGATTCCTTACATTGATATTGCTGATAGCAGGGTTTATCCATTCAATGGTAAAGCCATTGTTAGAGAAGCTGCGGATATGGACCCATTGGATTCATCTCGAATTGAAGCCAACAAAGTGGACATCTTCCATGAAATAAAAAACTGTAGAGTTAAAATCACAGGTGGCAACTCTTTGGCCGGAACCGGTTACTACCGATACATTGATAAATATAAAATCGAACAACCTTTGTTTGTTGACAGTATTCGTATAGATAAAGAAAAACATTTAGTCGGATATGGTCACATTGCAGATTCCAATATACTGAAACTCGATAAGAAAATTGGTTTCAAAGGCGTATTCGAAATCATAAGTACAAGACGTCCAATTGAGTTTTTAGGATTTGTTAAACCACTTCATTCATTTGTTAAAATGGAAACTTTGTGGTTGAGGTATAAGAACATTGTAGACCCGCAAAACGTGGTCATAGATGTTACCAATCCAAGAGACAAAGACAACAACAAGCTTTCTGTGGGATTGTATTTTGCCAGCGACAGCAATCACGTTTATCCAATTATGTTCGACTTAAAACGTCGATACAATGACCCCGAATTACAATCGGATACAGGAATCTTGTATTATGACCACAGCAAAGATGCGATCGTCATTGGAAATGAAGACAAATTAAAAAACAATGCTGTGAAAGGCAATTACATACAATTCAATGAAAAAGATAAAAGTGTATATGCCGAGGGTAGCATCAATTTCAGTATCAACAATGCGCCAAAAGTCAGTGTAAAATCTGCCGGAACTGCAGTGCATGCCGCCACTGATTCAACATTTAGATTTAATTTGATGATGCTGGTGGATTTGCCTCTGCCACTTGAAATAAAAGACAAATTGATGAAAATGCTGACTGCAGAGAATTCAGGCAGTCCGGCCGGTTCTTTGAATAACGATGAAAACAAAATGGGCATTTTCGAGATCATCAGTGATGAGAAAGCTGCAGAAAAAATGGTTAAAACACTTGAATCAACCGGAGCCATTCCGGGTGAAGGTGAATTGAAAACCGGATTTGTTTTCACTGATGTTGAAATTGCTTATGACCGTTTGAAAAGAAAGTTCATTACAACAGGAAGTTTAACTCTCCCATTGTTTTATGGAGTCAACATCAATAAGAAATTTACAGGCACTATAGCCATAGAGAAAAAGAGAACAGGCGATAAGATTTATATCTATTTAATGACCGATCAGGGTGATTGGGTATATATGGAATACACCAGAGGTTCCATTATCATTGCTACCAATAACGCCGAATTGGCAACTGCTGTAAGCAACGAATCCAATAAAATGGCTGATGAACAGTTCATAATTAAGCCCGGTGCAGAGCGTTTGAAAGATAATTTCTTGAAAAAGAACGATGTAGAAGAGGAGTAGTTAAGACCACAAGACACTGTAAAACAATTGTTTATAAATAGCTCATTTGAAAAAACATTTTTTTAGCTTAAATTTGCTAAATATTAATTAATCGAAAAACCGTAAGGAATGGAATTATTGTTAATTGTTACCGGCGTTGTCATCTCTTATTTGATTGGGTCAATGCCTACTGCACTTTGGGTTGGAAAGGCTTTTTACGGCCTCGACATAAGGGAACATGGCAGCGGAAATTCCGGTGCTACGAACACATTCAGAGTTTTGGGCAAAAAAGCCGGCACTGTTGTTTTGTTGATCGACGTGATCAAAGGATTAACTGCCGCCAGTTTGGTGCGTTATCTTCAATTTGTGGATTTAGGCACTGTTAAATACGTTAACCTTCAGTTGTTATTCGGATTGAGCGCTGTATTGGGTCATATTTTCCCTTTATATGCAAAATTCAAAGGCGGAAAAGGTATTGCAACTTTACTAGGAATGATCATTGCCATACACTATTTATCAGCTTTGGCTTGTATCAGCTTATTCGTGGTCATATTGTTCTCTACCCGTTATGTTTCTTTAAGTAGCATTTTAGCAGCTATCGCATTTCCTGTTTTTGCTGTTTTGATCTATAAAAATGAAGAACCGTTCTTTGTTGCTTTTGGTATTGCTGCAGCTATCATGGTTGTTATGACACATCAAAAAAACATTGTCAGATTAGTGGCAGGCAATGAGAACAAAGCCAAATTACTTAAACGACATAGAAGATAAGTCAATGATCAGATTACACACAAAACCATTTGAAGAAACTGAAAGTGATGTCTTAACTGACATGACTGGCTTTGACGAATATCAGCTTGTATTGTACAACGATGATGTCAATACTTTTGAGCATGTCATTGAATGTTTGGTGAAATATTGCAGTCATGACATACAACAAGCAGAACAATGTGCTTGGATAGTTCACACAAAAGGAAAATGTATCATAAAATCTGGTGGATTCAGTTCCTTAGAACCTATTTGTACAGCTTTAACAGATCAAGGCCTGAGTGCATCGGTAGAACTCATTTAGGCACTTTTTTTGAAATCAACTTAATATCATGAGAAAAATCTTTTCAATATCTTTATTGGCAGTCATTCTATTGTCTGCCTGCAACAGAGTACCCATCACCAAACGCAAACAAAGCGCTTGGGGCAGCGAGGCATCTCTCGAAAAAATGAGCGATACCGCCTATACCAATTTCCTTCAAACACATAAGTTAACCAGCAACAAACAGCAAAGTGAACTGGTGAAAAAAGTAGGCACTAAAATTTCAAGCGCAATCACCGAGTTTTTCAAAACTTATGAAAATGGCAAATATGCCAATAGAGTATCTTCTTACAAATGGGAATTCAACACAGTAGAAGATCCTATTGTTAATGCATGGTGCATGCCTGGAGGAAAAGTAGTGGTATACACAGGTCTATTACCTGTAACAAAAGATGAAAACGGTTTAGCTGTTGTTATGGGCCATGAAATCGCACATGCGGTGGCCAGACACGGTAATGAGCGTATGACGCAACAAATGAAAGCACAAGGCCTTGGAACGGTATTATCAGTTGCTGTTTCAGGCAGTCCGTCATCAACTCAAAATGTATTCATGTCTGTATTTGGAATAGCCGGAAATTTATCATTGCTTAAATATTCAAGAGGACATGAAACAGAAGCAGATAAAATAGGACTGGTGTTCATGGCTTTAGCCGGATATGACCCGAATGAATCCATTGCTTTTTGGGAAAGAATGTCTAAGCTCTCCGGCAATGCTCAAGTTCCGGTATTCTTAAGCACTCACCCCAGTGATGATCAGCGTATTCAAGATCTAAAAAACTGGATGCCTGAAGCGCTTAAGTACTACAAAAAAGCTCAATGATCTTTTCTGATAAAGAAATAATTGAATGCTCTCTCGATGAAATTCAGATAGTCGTAGAGAGAGCAATCCCCTTAATTGATTCGTATAGAATCGTTTTGTTGAATGGTGACCTGGGTTCAGGGAAAACCACTTTTTCGCAAGCCTTATTAAAACAATTGGGTGTGGAGACTGCGGTAACGAGTCCAACATTCAATTTGGTCAACGAATACCGCAATTCAAAAGGCGACTTGATTTTTCATTTTGACTTGTACAGAATAAAACACCTTGAGGAGTTAGAGGAAATAGGTTTCACAGAATATCTTGATTCAGGCAATATTTGTTTGATCGAGTGGCCCGAAATTGCAATGCCTTTGATACAATCCAATCTGCTTTCTATCTCAATAGAACATCATACGAATTCACGAATTTATCAATTAATGACCGGAACAATTAACTGATTTATAATTTCCATATTTCAGTACCGTGAACTTCATCATCGACAATAAAGAACAAGGTTTCGCCTGATTTCACCAAGCTATGTGGAGGAAATTCATTTGTATCAGAATAAGAAGCTTTCACCCATTCAGTATTGCCTGATTTACCTTCTGTTACCCACAATTCAGTACCTAGTTCGCCATTGCCTGCAACGAAATACAATTTATTTTTACAGCTCATAAATCCTCTGGCATTTGACCCCTCCGTTCCTTTATAAATGTCTTTGAGCATTTCTGTACCCTTAGCACTGCCATCGCTTTTCCATAACTCTTGCCCATGTTTTCCATTATTGGCTACAAAATATAAAACGCCATTCAATACACTAAAATCACTTGGTTGTGAATCTTCATTGCCTTTGAATATATCTGCAATAAGTTCAGTTTCCTTCGATCCCATTTCAGACTTCCACAACTCAATGCCTTGTTTGCCATTATTAGCAGAAAAAAATACGGTTTGTCCAATAGCCGTGATGTTGGATGGATTGGAGCTTTCCTCCCCTTTCCAAATATCTGAGACCAATTCAGTTCCTTTATTGGTTCCGTCGCTGCGCCATAACTCATTGCCGTGTACCCCATCTTCAGCTGAGAAATACAAGTAATTACCGCAAACCGAGAATTCAACCGGATCAGAACTGTTTCCACCATTGTAGATGTCTTTCACCATCACAGTACCTTTTGCAGTGCCGTCTGTTTTCCATAGCTCAGCACCTTCATTGTAATTGTCTGCATTAAAATAAAGATTGCCGTCCATGGTAACAAAGTATTGAGGATGTGAAGAACCAGCTAAAGGTTGAATGTCTTTCAACACCAAAGTTCCTTTTTCAGTTCCATCCGAGACCCATAATTCATTGCCAATTTCTTTTGTATATGCATTAAAAATAATTTTTCCTTTTATAGCAGCAATACAATGTCCAATTGATTTATTTTTTTCTTCATCAAAAGTTTTAATTTTAATGGTACCACTTGCGTGTCCATCGCTTTTCCAGAGTTCCATGAAACCATCTCCCCTATTGAATCTAAAATAAATCACTCCATTTAAATCGCACATAGCTTCAACTTCTGAATTTTCGGCATTTGAAGACAACTTTTCAATTTTTTCAGTACCTTTTTCCGTTCCATCACTTTTCCATAACCACACACCTGAATTTTGAGTCCTGTTGATAAAAAACAGTACTCCGGTTGAGCTGATGTATAAATTTTCAGGTTGACTTGGATTGCCTTTTTTATTGATGTTTTTCACCATTTCTGTTTTGCCGTCTTTCAAACTCCACAGTTCAGTACCATCTTCACCATTATCTGCAAAAAACAAAACATTGGATTGAATAGAGACCAATTCCAAAGGTTCAGATCCATTGATTCCTCCATTGATATCTTTGCAGATTTTTGTACCTTTTTCGGTGCCGTCACTTTGCCATAATTCGGTTCCTTTTTCACCATCATTGAATTCGAAATAAACAATGCCATTTACAACGATTGATTGATTCAATTCAAAATTGGCCGTAACATTTCTAAAATTCTTGATCATAGTTGGGGATTTGCTTTTAGTTTCAATTTTCATGATTTGAATTGTCTTCAATTTTGAATAATAAACACTGAATAAAACAAACGAACTCCCATTATAAAAGTTAACTGTTCCGGGGGTTAATGAAACATTTAAAAAATCTTTGATAGAAGTTATTGTTGATGATCCATCTGAAATCCATAATATTTGACCAAATGAACAAATCACCAATTGATCTGAATTGGCAACAATTTTAGGATTCTCAATGTTTGCTCCGACCGTAAACGTTTTGATCGTTGTAATTTGTTTTGAAATGGACATCCATT
>DASWYG010000134.1:0-2633 GCA_036405075.1 Bacteroidia bacterium
TCAGAAATTAAAGCAGTGGGTGTTGAAGCTGAATGGAAAAAAAAATGATGTTCATCATTCATTTTATTTTTCCATTGATTAGATTTGCAGCGTGTTAAGGAAATCGATGTCCATATTTCTGATTTTAACATTGATGTCGCAATCAATGGTAAAGTTGGGCATATTGACTTATTATTCCATTAACAGCAATGTCATTGAATCGTTGTACTGTGTCAACAAAGACAAACCTGAGATGTGTTGTAAGGGGAAATGTTACATCAGTAAACAATTGGATGGTTCTGAAAAATTACCCAAAGACATTGTGCTCAATGAAAGTGAAATTCCTCTTTTTGTATTGCCTTCAAGTATCAAATTGATGCCAATACAAAGCCCTATCTTAGATTTTACATCTGAATACCCACATTACATCCACTCAGGATATGCTTTAGATGTATTGCATCCGCCTTGTACCGCTTAAGGCACATCGGACTCTTTCAGCAATGCCGTTTTTTAGAACTGATGCATTGTATTTTTTAACTTTTAATCATCAAAATTATGCAGCGTATAGCTTTGATGTGTGTCTTATATCTGATGCACACATCACTGAACGCTTGTAACATTTGCGGTTGCTCTGTATCTACAGGCAATCCTGGGATTTTACCCAACTTTAGGTCGCACATCGTGGGATTTAGAGAGAGTTACAGGTCGTTCACAAATGAACATCCGGTTTCAATACTGAATCCGGAAAAAACCTACAGCAGTGATGTTTATGCAATCACTGAATTGTGGGGTAGGTGGAATCCCTTGAAAAGACTTCAAGTGTTTGGTTCTTTGCCTTACAATAAAATGAATAGACAGGAAAATGGTAAAACCGAACAAAGAAATGGCTTGGGCGATTTGAGTTTATTGGCCAATTTCATACTTTTCAATAACATGGACAGTGTAAATCGTAAATTCAGACAAGTAATAACAGCCGGTATTGGCACTAAACTGAATACTGGAAAGTACATTCACGATGGGTTGCCATATTTTCAAACCGGTTCAGGTACCATCGATTATAAAATGTATATTTCGTATACACTTTCAAGAGAGCGTTCAGGTATCATGACAGAAGTATCTGGCCTCTATACCGGCACCAATCCGGAAGCCTACAATTCAGGCAATAAAATCAATGCTTCCATTAAGTACTATTCTCGTTTGGGTAAAAAGAATGCACAGTTCCTTCCTTATCTCGGCTTTATGCATGAAGTGTCAGGCATAGATCACAGTAATGGGATCTTACAGGATTACACCGGAGGTAGATCAACTTTAGGCACATTTGGATTGGACACCTATTGGAAACAATTTACCTTGGGTTTCAGTGCTCAAGCACCAATTGCACAGCATTTAGGAGAGGGTTTGGTCAAAGAAAATACCCGATTTCAATGCCATTTGGCCTATATCATCAAAACAAATTCTTGTAAATAATTCACCTTAAAAATAACCTTTAAACAATAAAAAAAATGAAATCAATAAAATTAAATTTAATTCTTTTGGCCGTGTTGGCCATTGCCTTTTCTTCATGTAAAAAAGAAGAAGATGATCACAGTCACGACTCAACATCCGATACCAGTAAACCTGTTATTACCATTTCTTCACCTGTAAGTACTGCGATGTACAACAATGGTGATACGATAAAAATAAGAGGTAAAGTGACCGATAACAGTTTGCATGAATTGTTGATCAAAGTTGTGAATGATGCTAATGGAGCAGTATTGTATTCGACTGCGCCTACTGTTCACGATCTTACCACTTACAGTTTTTCTGTGGATTGGAAAAGTTCGGTGACCGATCATACCAATGCTTCCATCATTGTATTAGCCGAGGACCATTCTTCAAATGTATCAAGCGATACAGTGCATGTGCACATCATGCCTTGATAGTTTAAAAACAACTAAAACTATAATTGGAAGTGCCTTCATTTGAAGGCACTTTCTTATTTTTGTGCATGACTCAAACAAAAAACGCAAAACAATATGCAGATAGATTGATGACGATGGTAAATTCAACACTTCCGGTATTGAATAGATACACTGAACAACAATGGAAATCGAAAAAAGAGGGTAAATGGAGCAGACTCGAAATCCTGGGACATTTGATAGACAGCGCCAACAACAATCATCAACGTTTTATACGAACCAGAGATGAAGCGGTTCCGGTTATATTCTACAGACAAGAGGTTTGGAATCAATATGGCGCATACAATGATTGCAATCCTGAATTGATTGTTGGATTATGGTACAACTACAATGTATTTCTGGCCAATGTAATAGAGCATATAGAAGTAAAAGACTTTCTAAAACTAACATCAGACGGTAAAAATGAGCACACACTTGAATTTATAGTCAAAGACTATATTGATCATTTGGAGCATCATTTGGAACAGATTGTTAAAGGCGAATTCAATCAGAATTAAGTATTTTTGCGGCGTGAATTTGGAAAAAATTAAACACGAATTGCAAATACCTGGAGCTGGTAATAAAGTCATAACACTTGATCTGAACCAGCCAAAATCTAAGGTAAAAACACCGGTACTCATATTTTGTCATGGGTTCAAAGGCTTTAAAGATTGGGGGCATTTTAATTGGATGTCAGACCAATTTGCAGATAAAGGC
>DASWYG010000135.1:0-4481 GCA_036405075.1 Bacteroidia bacterium
ATTACTTTTTTTCGCCTTATCTCAGCTAATGTTTCAAATATATCAAACACATTGAAATGTCCAATTTCCTTACTGATGCCTGGGGGTAATAATGATTCAGGTCCTTTGTCTAAATTGCCTGAAATCTCTTTGTAAAATTCCTCTAAGCTTGTGCTTTTGGGGTTTTTCATGTTTGTTGGTATTTGTAAAATTCAAATATAATACTTTTACAAAAGTATGATGAGGAGATTTAATTATTTGAAGAATTCAACAAAGCCAGTTCATTTCAAACATTGAGGAAGCCCGGAATATCTAGTTTTCGAGCCAATCTGAAAACGGTATTCATTAAACCTACATGGCTATATGTTTGAGGGAAATTACCCCATTGAGAGCCATCGCGTCCTACATCTTCACTGAAAATACCCAGGTGATTGCCTGATTGAATGAGCTTTTCCAACAATTTTTTCGCTTCTGCGCATCGATTAACACAAACTAAAGCTTCTGCATACCAAAATGAACAGATCATGAAAGTATTGTTTGGTTCACCAAAATCATCGGCATGTTTGTATCTGAAAAAGAAACCTTCTTCAGTTTTTAAATGATTTTCCAAAGCGGACAAATGCTTTATAGCTCTGTCGTCATTAGGTTCTAAATAGCCCATTGTGATCAATTTTAAGCCACTCGCATCCAGATTTGGGTTACCAATTGCTTGTGTATATGCACCTTGCGTTTCATCAAAACACATTTCTATTTTTTCGGCTGATTTTTGGATCATAAACAATGCTTTTTGCTTTAAGACCGCATCATTTAGTTTGATAGCAATCTTTAAGGCAGCATGACTACCGGCCCAATGAAACAAATAAGTGTAGCAGTGTAATTGCTGCTTATTCCTAAATTCCCATAGTCCGGCATCTGGCATTTCAAAGACTTCTTCAATGATGTTCAGCAATCTATGAATGATAATCGGAGAACGTTCGCGGTTTCCATTTTGTAATCTCTCATCGGTGTAAAGTGGCAAAAGGCTAATAAGTAATTGACCATACACATCATTTTGAATGTGCTGATATGCTGCATTTCCAAGTCTTACCGGAGCATTGCTATCCAAATAACCTTTTAACGGCAATATTTGTTCTGTAATTTCTTTGCGACCATCAATACCATATAGGGGTTGAATCAGATGTTTTTCAGTATTCAAAATGTTTTCAATGTAATTGAAATACTTCTTTGATTCTTCAAAATGTCCTAAATGGTTCAAAGCATTTAAGCTATAATAAGAGTCGCGCATCCAGCAGTATCGATAATCCCAATTGCGGCCCTCTCCATCAGACTCGGGTAACGCCATACTACCAGATGCAATAATACCACCGGTGTCTTCATATTGATGCAGTTTTAAAATCAAAGAGGATCGTATGATTTCTTTTTGGAACATGAAAGGAATAGAGGTTGTTTCTATCCAATTGTTCCAATATAGGATGGTTTTTTCAAGAAAAGCATTACATGTCTCTTCTAGTCCCGATTCTAAAGAAATTTCTGAAGTGAATGCCAAATATATGGTTTCAGACAGTACAATACTTTTGTGATTCAAGATGTGGTTGAGTGAAACATTAGTGGTAAGTCTTACATTCTCTCCAATACCTTGAAACCTTAAGTGATTGCTGCCTCTAAAAATTTGTGGTTGAATGGAGCCATATCCACCAACAGGCTTGCAAGTTACTTTAATGGAGGGGCGCCCACTAAGTGGCTCAATTTTCCTAAACAACATCAAAGGTCTAAAATGTCTTTCAAATTGCAAGAATCTTGGAGCAAAGTCAGTCACCTTGTATGATCCGGTCCCGGTATGAATTTCGGTACATAGAACATTTGTATTTCCTATGTAATATTGGTTTGAAGTGAAATCGCTTTCTGTTGGCAGTATACTGAATTCACCGCCTTTTTCACTGTCAATTAAAGAACCAAAAACAAAACTGCTGTCAAAATTGGGCATACAAAGCCATTTTATGCGTGTTTGTTCGTCTATATAGGCGAGATAGCTACAATTTCCGATAACACCTAATGGATATTTGTGGATTTTATTCATGTATTTTAAACTGTTTGCTGAGGTATCTTAAATTGAACTGACATTTAATTTGGAAAAGATCTGTAACATGGAAATCACCATCTGTATGGTTTCAAGTCTGTACAAAGCATTGCTGCTCGATTTACCAACTTTGATGCTAAAAGCACCATAAGGATTTAAGGCATCAAACATGTCTTCATCTGTTTTATCATCACCGATAGCGAGTATGAAATCAAATTCACTGATGTCAAAAGCCATTAAAACAGTTTGTCCTTTGTTAAATTGAATGGGTTTTATTTCTACTATTTTATTTCCATCTACAATGGTGGCATTGCAATCGGTTAAATATCTGTCAAGTGTTTTTAATAAGTCTCTTGATTGTGCAAATCCAATTTCTTCCCTACAATTTCTATAATGCCAACCAATGGAAAATGATTTTTCTTCAATAAAGGAGCCTTCACAGCTTTCAGCGTAGACATTTAAAATTTCTTTGACACCATCCATCCATTGCGGTTTTCCCGTTATACATGCCTTCCAATGTGATCTTTTGACATAAGCTCCATGTTCTGCTATTAATACAACCGGTAATTTTCCAAACCATTCATCTAATGTTTCTTTTTTTCGACCACTGACAATGGCAACCTGATTGCCTTTTTGTTTGGTCAATCCATTTATAATTTCTAATATTTCTGATTCTGGGATAGCCATTTCAGGATTGGATTTAAATCCTGTCAAAGTGCCGTCATAATCTAAAAGGATGAGTCTTTTTTGAGCATTCTGATAGCTATTTAAAAGTTTGTTTCGTTCTTGAAAGTCGAGCTTTTTGGGCTGATTGTGATGGAATGTACTTGAAATAAGTTGTTGAATAAAAGATTTTCCCCAAAAATGAATGTCAAATTGTTTGATTTGTTTTTGCATTCTCGACATTCTCAATTGCTGCTCCTCCGGTTCCATGATCAAAGCTTGATGAATTTTTTCGGCAATTTCATTTTCATCCAAAGGATTGAATAATAGTGCGTCAGTTAATTCTTTAGCAGCTCCTGTCAAATCACTTAAAAGCAATACTCCGTTTAAATCTTTTCTCGAGGCTACAAATTCCTTTGAAACCAAATTCATTCCATCCCTGAGAGGTGATATCAACGCAATGTCACAGTTTGTATAAAGGCCTAACATTTCATGGTACTTCAATTGACTGTATTGATATACTATCGGTGTCCATGACATACTGCCATATACTCCATTTATTTCACTGATCAAAAGCTCTATCATTTGCTTTCGTTCTATGTATCTGAAAATATCGGTTCTGGACGGAACTGCAACAAGTTGGAAAACTATTTGACCTCTCCATTCAGGATGTAATTCCAGAAACTTTTTATAACCTTTTAATCTGTAAACAATTCCTTTTGTATAATCCAATCTGTCAACAGAAAAAATTGTTTTTTTTCCTTTATTCAATTCCTTTAATTCTTCTCTTTGTTTAATGACAATATCATTGTCAAATGATGAATTGAATTTTTCAAAATCTATGCTGATTGGAAAGACGCCTATTTTTATGTTTCTGTGTTTAAACCTTAGTTCGTATTGTTTGTGGCGAATACCTTCAGACATTTGAATGGAATTGAGAAAATGTATGGCGTATTCATGCGTATGAAATCCAATTAAGTCTGCTCCTAAAAATCCATTCAACAAATAATTTCTTGCATATTTTGGGATCAATCTTATCAACTCAAATGATGGAAAGGGGATGTGTAAAAAGAATCCGATTTTTGCATTTGGAAACACTTTTCTTAACATTCCGGCCAATGGAATCAATTGGTAGTCGTGGATCCAGTAAACATCGTCTTCTTTGCCAAAAGTCGCAATTTGATCCGATATTTGCTGATTAGCATCAATGTAGTTTTGAAAATGATCATCATTGAACTCTACAAAACTTGGGAAATAATGAAATAATGGCCAAATCACTGCGTTTGAAAATCCTTTATAAAAACCATTGTTTAAAGATTTCTCGATAAATATGGGTTTTATTTTATATACTTCTTTGGCTTGTGATTTGCCGTTTTCATAATCAGACCGACTAAAGTCTGCTACACCTGTCCAAAGCAATTCATTGTCTTCAGATTTTAAAGAACTGATGGCTGTTGCCAATCCACCATCTGTTGTTTTTAACTCAATTTTATCCCCTTTCTTTTTAAAAGAAATTGGAAGTCTGTAAGATATGTTTATGATTCTCATGATGGAAAAGTTTTTAAGTTTTTACAAATAGCCTGTTTTAAAGAATAAATATTGCTAGATTGAACACAACTCAAAGTCATCATTCAATTGCAGGTAGTTAAAACAATTGTAAAAACACCGGAGAGCCCAATATAGGAAGATAAAACAAAATTGACAAGTTGATTGGATTAAATTGTTGATTTATAGGATAAATGACGAGAATAGAACTCAAAGC
>DASWYG010000136.1:0-6378 GCA_036405075.1 Bacteroidia bacterium
CTTGATGGAATTGCTGGCCAATGTTGACCATGACAGTGTCAAATTGAAACTTTCAACTCCAAACAGAGCCGGATTGTTGTTACCACAAGAAAACGAAGCCGATGAGGAAGTCGTTATGTTGGTAATGCCAATGATGCTCAACAACTATTGATCATTATCATTTAATCATAGATAAGGCACCTTTAGGGGTGCCTTTTTTTATTTATAACTCAGATAGTAGCGTATATACGGCATTAATGGGATTGCGATTTATAAAGTGAGCCTGCTATTCATTTTGGCCCTTTATTGCGCCAAATTTTCGCAGATCTTAATTTAGTGGTGATAATGCTAAGGTCGGACTGAAACATTTTAGCCGCTGATTGCGCAGATTTTCGCAGACTGAAATGAAGTCGGGGCATACAAGCGACAGTTACTTTTAGGCTAAAGATTTGCCGCTGATTACGCAGATTTTCGCAGATCGGAATGAGGTGAAGATCCTACTGCCTCATTACGGAATGGCACATCAGGCTTTGCAGTACTACCTTCAAACAGCAGTCTAATAACCCAATGGAAGAACCTTTCCCCACCAATAACAAATAACAAATAACAAATAACCAATAACTAATAATGAATAACCAGCTACCTGACCCGTTTCTTTTTGTAATCGCCTCGTTTCCAGGCTTCGAAGAATTGAGCCCAGGCAAATGGATTTAACAGTGTAATCGGTGGAATTTGACCGGCAGAATAGTTGACTTTATTGGCATAAGTGCTGGATAAGTTTTTATATGCTTCGGTGGCATCAGCACCGCTCAAATTTCCGGCTTGCTCTTTCAATTCTTCGCGTTCCAAATTTTCTTTTGCTCTTTGAACGTCGTCATTCGGTATGTCCATTTTGGCAAAAATATCATCAAAAATGGCTCTGGAAGGCATGGCTGTGATACTTACTCCCGCAAAGTAATTGGTATCTCGGGTCATAAGCTTTACCACATTGTATTTAAATGTCTTCAAGGTATCTGGAATTACCATGTATGATTTTTTATACTCACCATGTGTGAACATAACAGTATCACCTAATCTGGCAACAAATGAAAAATAACCATCCAGATTAGAATAGTTGTTGCCATAAATTTTGTGTGGGATGTAAATGTATGCAAATGGAATTGGACTCAAACTATCTGCAGTTAACAATAAGCCCGAGAACTGTACCAGATTTGAATCTTCTGCTATTTTTTTCTGCTGTGCCTGAACATTTGAATGGAGCGCAAAAACAGACAAACAAACGAAAATTAATTTTCTTATCATTTCACTATAACAGAAAACCGGTTAAAATGGTTACAATCACCAAAATAAAAGCCGGTAGTTTACTGTAATGCAAATATAACATAGTAACGATAAAAACCATCAAAGAAACAAGTTGATTTTGATCAAATACGATGGATTTATCAAAATAAGGTACAAACATGAATGCGGCCGCCGACCAAATAAACCCAATGGAAACCGCAATAATTCCATCCAAGGAACGATAAACAATGGGATACGTTTTCACCTGGTTCCATATAGGATAGAGAAAAAAGATGAGCAGAGTACCCGGTAAGAAAATGGCAATTGTACCAACTCCACATCCAATCATTTGACCTGCTGTGCCATAACCCATTTTTTTCATGGCCAATCCACTTGCAAAAGTAGCTATGGTGAATGTGGGACCGGGAACTGCTTGAAGTAAACCCAGTCCTGTTTGAAATTCATTTAAGGTTAAGTACTTTTTGAATTCAACAAACTCAGTCAACATCATAGAATAAAGCACACTTCCACCGCCAAAGACCATTGATCCCATACGATAAATGTTCTCAAACAAGCGAGTTGGTTGTGAGATGCCCGGTAAATTAACTCTGGTGAACTGTCCAACTAAAGCCACAGTAACGAGAATCAGCAACATTAGACTCAAGTTGGCCCAACGAATATTGAGCAATGGCTTAGTATTGGGCGTAAAATCTTTAACCCCGAAATTGACATTGACAATAGCTCCGAATAAAAGCAGCAAAGGGAAAGCAAATGGTGAGTGAAAGATAAAAGATATTATTGCTGCTGTAATGGCCAGAAACACACTCAATTTTCCTTTTTTTAACAATTTTGTCATTTTGATGGCAGCTGTAAGAATGAAACCAACTGCCATTGGACCTATGAATCTGAACACTTCAGGATTGACCAAAGCAGTGGTGATAACAAACAATGACATTAATACTGTAGCAGGCAGAATCCAGATCAGGAGTGCCAGTAATGCGAGTCTGGGTCCTCCTATTTTATGTGCTACCGCAGTAAGAGTTTGTGTAGAACCAGGGCCAGGTAAGATTTGACAAAGACTGTTGAGTTCCAGAAGATCTGTTTCAGTAATGTAATGTTTTTCGTGAACCAGTTTCTTCAAAAACAATGCAATGTGCATTTCCGGCCCGCCAAAAGCTGTTATTGACAAAAAGAACACGTCTTTCAAAAAAACGATTTCCCTGACTTTCTTATAATCTGTTTTGGTTAACAATAATATTCAATGAGCATTCAAAACTAAAATAAAATGAATTAATTTTGCACAATGTTCAAATATTTTCTCCCATTGTTGTTCTTGGCGGCCGCGTGCAGTTCGGGCCACAAAGCTGATTATGAAGTACAGGCTGAGCTCCAGATGATTGATACTTTAAATCAACGATTACAAACCGTTAAGTCTTGGTTAGATCGAATGTCATTGGATGAGATCAAAGAAAGAAAATCCATAATATCTCACAATTTTGAATTTTTGGAACAGGAATTTGTTGAACAAAAGATAACAGTTGATGAGGAAAACTCAAGATTGTTAGATGAATACAGAGGTTATGGCAAACTCTACAAACGCTCTTTAGACAGTTTCAAACCAATTGTTATGGAAACAGAAGAACTGTTCAAACAACTAAAAACCTTAAAAGAATCAGCTCACAGTAAGGATTACAAAAAGGAAACCTTCATTCAATATTTCAATAAAGAAAAAGCAGATGTTTTAACTTTATACGAGTATGCTTCAACAGTTTTAAAACCAATAATTGATACTGATTTAGACTTTGAAAGGGCTGAAAAGAAAGTAGAGGAACTGTGTCAATCACTAAAAGAAAGCAGTGAAAAGTAATTTTTCACTTTGAGACGTTTAGATTCGTTATCAATCTACTCCCCTAATTTTCAATTAATTAATTTAAAATCTATTTGACATAAGACTTTATCGAGACAATTTAAAGACTTGTCATTTAAATAATTATTAATTTTTGACTTTCTAACATTAATAATTTATTTTTGCACCCTTTTTTAGCCATAATACATCCCAATGAAATTATCCAAATTCAGCTTCGACCTGCCAGCTAACCTGATAGCACAGGAACCTTCTAAGAACAGAGATGAGAGCAAACTGATGGTTCTTAACAGGAGTACACAGAAAATCGAGCACAAGAAGTTCAAGGATATCCTCAATATTTTTGATGATGGCGATTTGTTCATCATTAACAACACCCGTGTTTTCCCTGCCAGAATGTATGGCAACAAAGAAAAAACAGGTGCTAAAATTGAGGTTTTCTTGTTGAGAGAACTCAATGAAGAACACAAATTGTGGGACGTGTTGGTTGATCCTGCCAGAAAAATCCGTGTAGGCAATAAATTGTACTTCGGTGACGATGATTTGGTTGCCGAAGTTGTAGACAATACTACCAGCAGAGGCAGAACCATTCGTTTTCTGTTTGATGGCAGCAAAGAAGAATTCAATCACATTGTCAGAAAACTTGGCGAAACGCCAATTCCTAAATACATAGAAAGACCCGTAAAAAAGGAAGATGAAGAAAGGTATCAAACCATTTTTGCAAAAATTGAAGGTGCTGTTGCACCTCCAACCGCCGGTTTGCACTTCAGCAGAGAATTGATGATGCGTATGGACATCAAAGGCATCAACTTCACTGAATTGACTTTACACCAAGGTTTGGGCACTTTCAGAAATGTTGAGGTAGAAGACCTTAGCAAACACAAGATGGATTCTGAAAATTATATCATCTCTGAAACTACTGCAGATCTTGTAAATGCTGCAAAAAACAATAAAAAAAGAATCGTAGCTGTGGGTTCTGGTGCTATGCGCGCCATTGAATCTTCTGTTTCTTCAACCGGAACCTTAAATGCAAGTTCGGGATGGACAGATAAATTCATTGCCCCACATTATGATTTTTCTATTGCCAATGCCTTTATCACCAATTTCCATGCACCTGAAAGTACATTGTTGATGTTGGCAACTGCATTTGGAGGATATGATTTCATCATGGAAGCCTACAAAGAAGCTGTAAAGAAAAAATACAACTTTCAATGCTATGGCGATGCCATGTTGATTCTTTGAGACCTTTGAAAGGTGTCGAATCCTTTTTTTCACTTTAAACAATTTAGCATACTTCATCAGGACAAGGGCCTGAAGGTGACCACTGATGCTTGCTTATTGGGTGCTATTGCAGGATACGATAATGATCCAAACAAAATTTTAGACATTGGCACCGGAACAGGAGTCATTGCTTTGATGTTGGCTCAGCGTTTTCAAAATGCGGAAGTAACTGCAATCGAAATCATTGAAACAGTTGCCGATAATGCCGGTAAAAATTTTGAATCCTCACCCTTCTCATCCAGATTGAATCTCATACATGCCGATTTTCTAAAACATGAGTTCAAGGATCAATTTGAGTTAATTGTTTGCAATCCGCCTTATTACAAGCAATATCTGCAAAAACAAAAATCTGAAAGGGCTGAAAAAAACCTTGCCATACACAATCTGACTTTACAAGAAATCGATTTATGTCAAAAGGCTGCTACTCTCCTATCCGACTTCGGTACCTTTTGGATCATATATCCCAGTGATTTGATAGATGGATTCATTTCGACTTCAGAATCAGCTGGATTGAAGTTAGAAATTCGCATTTCAATTTACAATGAACCGGGAAAACCATACAGAGACATTATTGGTTTGAAAAAGACGGTCAGCGGATCTATCAAAACCTCTGATTTAATTATCAGAGAAAACGGGCATTACAGCGATGAATACAAACAGCTTATGTCCGAATTTTATCTGGACAATACCGATCAATATAAGTCTTGAGCAGTTTGATCGATTTTATTGTCTTACAGATAGATGAATGAAATTTGCCAACTGATACTATTTTAATATTGCATGAAAATGAATGAACTGATTTCAATCTGACCAATCAACGAGTATTAAAAAGCTAAGTATTACATGAATTATTTTTACTAAAAACGCAATAAGGATGACCATAAGTTTATATTTTTGCAACTAAGAATGACACCTCTACTCAATACATCATTAGAAATTTTCACTTCAGAAGGCATCATCAGCATGGTAACACTTACTTTCATGGAAGTAGTGTTAGGCATAGACAACATCATTTTTGTGAGCATAGTTGCCGGAAGAGCCGAGAAAAAAGATCAGAAACGAGCCCGCAACCTGGGTTTAATGTTTGCGATGTTGATCAGACTCCTGCTTTTATTTGTCATTCAACTGATCATTGAGGCTCAAAACACTTTGTTTACTCTACCTATAGATTTTGCCGGTAAGGATATTTCTGTAAAAGATTTGATTTTGATTGCCGGTGGCTTGTTTTTGATCTATAAAGCTACTACTGAAATACACCATAAATTCAATGTCGATGAGCACATTGAATCAGAAAGCAAAACAAAAAAAGCTTTCAATGCCATCATTGGACAAATTGTTTTATTGAACCTTGTGTTTTCTGTTGATTCAATTGTAACAGCAATTGGTTTAACTCAAAGCATCGTCATCATGTTTGTTTCTATCGTATTGTCTATGGTGATCATGTTATTGGTTTCATCTACCATAAGTTCATTCGTAGAAAAACATCCAAGTGTAAAAATGTTGGCATTGTCGTTCTTGTTGATGATTGGTATGATGTTGATCATAGAAGCTTTTGAAGTTCACGTATCCAAAGGTTACATCTACTTTGCAATGGCATTCAGTTTATTTGTTGAAACCCTCAACATTAAACTCAGAACCAAACAAAATCAAATTAAGCGTTAGTTGTTCTATAAAACATCTTCAAATAAGGTATTCACATTAAAAACCTACAGCAGTTTCAAAGAAATAGAAACTGAATGGAGAACCATATTACCCGTCAATCATCATTTGCAATGTAAGGATGTAGAGGCTTTGGAGCACAGCATGCCGGATGACATTCATTTCAAGTATGTCAGCATTTATGAAAACGGATTTTTAAGTGGTGTAATGTATTTACAATGCTTAAAATTCAACAAGAAACACTACGACCACACCTTGCTTGACCGTCCATTGATAAAACCCTTAAAAAGTTTCATCATCAATAAAACAGCAGA
>DASWYG010000137.1:0-4202 GCA_036405075.1 Bacteroidia bacterium
GGTAGTTTAATGGATGATAACAGATATTGGGTGTTAACTCCGGACCCTCAACCTGCATTTGATGTACATGGTTTGAAAAGTGGAATTCCTGATTATCATGCCATCACCAAAGGATCTGTAACTGTTAAAGGTACTTTTAAAAATATTGGTACCACCACTTTAACATCTTGTGATGTTAACTATTCAATCGATGGTGGCGCAACAGTAACTGCACCTGCTACGATCAACTTAGCCAGCAACGGTGAAACAGTTATTTCTTCTCCTACTGTTTGGACACCAACAGTAGCTGCAACATACAGCGTTGCAATGTGGTTGTCAAACCTCAACGGAAACACAGATGAAGACCTCAACAATGACGTGGCTACTAAGTCTATCCAAGTAAGTGATGATTATGTAGTAAGAATGCCTTTACATGAAGTATTTACTTCCTCAACTTGCGGTCCTTGTGTTGCAGGTAATAAAAATACCGACGAAAACATTTTCCCTAATTACCCTGGTCAATTCACAGTTATCAAATACCAAATGAGCTGGCCTTCAACCGGTGACCCATACTACACCACTGAAGGTAATGTGAGAAGAGGCTTATATGGTGTAAATTCTATTCCTAATATGCAAGTAGATGGTGGTTGGAACCTAAATGCCGGATCATACACCACAACACTTTTTGATCAATTCAAATCAAAACCGGCTTTTATTAAAATAGATGCTACTCATACCATCAACTTCAAGAAAGTATCTGTGAATGTGAAATTAACTCCATTGGCAGATTATAACAATGCCAACATGAAAGTTTTTGTTGTTGTACTTGAAAAGAAAACAACAAAAAACGTTAAAACCAACGGTGAAACTGAGTTTTTCCACGTAATGAAAAAAATGCTTCCGGATGCTAATGGTACTGCTCTTGGTAATGTAACCAAAAATGTAGAAAAAACCTTTACTACCATGAACTACAACATCCCAGGTAACTACAGATTGCCTGCAGATGCTCAAGCTGCCAATACAATCAATTTGAATACTGAAAACTCAATTGAAGAACTCAATGATTGCGAAGTTGTAGTATTTGTTCAAGACATCGTTACAAAAGAAGTATTCCAATCTGCAAATTCAGTTGGTACAATACTTTCTATTGATGATGTTAATGGTGGTGATAACTCTATGAGTATCTACCCTAACCCAAGCAATACAGGTTCAACCAATGTGTCTTTCCAACTCAACAACCCAGAAGGTGTAACTGTGAAAGTATACAACACAATGGGTCAATTGGTATACGAAGTTCCAGTTTCTGAAATCACTGCCGGTGCTAATAATTTAACCATCGATTCTTCAAACTTTGCTAGCGGTATTTACACCGTTAAAATTGAAGGTAATGGTTTCTCTGCAGCTCAGAAATTCATCGTTCAATAATTATAATAATCAATAAATGTGAAAGAGACAAGTTTATACTTGTCTCTTTTTTTTGTCATTTTTTCAGATATTTTATCTCTTAATCTTGTAATTTAATAGTTTATTTATATATTTGACTCGAATAATCATTTAAAACTAAGCTATTAGTAAATTTTATCCTGCTAAAAAAAATGACTTTAGTTTGCTTTAAAGATTAATTACTGTAATAAAGATAAGCCCGCTTCTTAAGCGGGTTTTTCTTTTCCCTTTTTTTTATTAATATTGTGTGATGTCATGAAAAATCAACTAATCTTGTTCATTTCAATTCTGAGTTGTTCTTATGCACAATCTCAGAACTACTATCACATTCGTCGTGATGGACAATTGCCTACAGGTTATTATTTGGATAAGATTTATGATTCTAAAAAACACATCTTGCTCAATGAACCCTCAGCCTCTTTTTTATCCGGTGTGGATTCGCTCCCTTTCGATTTTAAATTTTATGGCCAACCCGTTAAATATTATAAAGCGAGTGATAATGGCTATTTGACCTTTGATACCATTCAAACAATTTCAGAATTGCCAATTGGAAATCGACCTTTCAATAGTATTTTGGCATTTTGGGATGATTTTAAATTGCAAAAATTACCTACTCCCAATGAAGGTGTTGGTATACAGGTTTTCTCTTATACTGATGGCGTAGCCCCAAACCGACGACACATTGTGCAATTCTTCGGTCTGAGTTTATTTACAGATCCCTTGAACGGAACCGTTAGCAATTCCAGTATTTATGCATTTGCAATCGTTTTTCACGAAGGCCCTTCCGGTACTTTTGATTTGGTGTATACCCCTTATGGAGATAAAACCAGAAAAGCTTTCATAGGCTGCATCAATCAAGATGGTTCTTTGCAAAAAAAGCTCAATGATTCTCTGAGTAATTTGCCATTTCAATTTTCTTTTGATAAAAACAATTTCATTGTTTATAGATTTCAATATGGTTCTCAGGCATTATATGATTTGGAGTGTTCTAAACTGAACCTCAATGATGTCTATCCTGTGAATGCCATTGTCAATATTTCAGGAGAAGTGGTTAATGTTGGGACCAAAGACATCAATAACTTCACCATCAATTATTCAGTAAATGGTTCTGATACCATCTCTTTTGATGTCATCGGTGCAAATTTGAAACACAATGGAGAAAGCAAATACACATTTAATCACCCCATTTCGTGGACCAGTGGTAGTTTGGGTAGTTTAAACAATGTCAATGTGTGGTTGTCTAATTTAGACGGAAATGAAGATCTTATTCAAGCGAATAGTAACATAAAAAAGGTAATACTTAGAAATGGGAACAATTACATTGCTGATCGAAACATTCTTCTCGAAGAAGGAACCGGTGCATGGTGTGGATATTGTCCTGAAGGGCATTTGTTGATGGCAGAAGCCATTAAACAACATGGAAAAAGAATTGTAGCAGTCAGTTATCACTTCGATGACAGTATGTCCAATGATCAAGGAAATGAATTTCTAAGTCATTATTTTACCAGTTATCCTGATGCCATGTTAGACAGAAAAGTATTTCTTGGCAGTACCAATACCTGGCTCAATGAGATCAATGCCCGACTCAATGGTAAATCACCAGTTGAATTGGATGTCGATCTAAAAACCTTTAATCCGCTGACCCGTGAAATAACTTATCGTGTTAAAGCCACATTCAGTGATTATTGGTATGGCAATCTAAGCCTTGGGTCAATAGTCACCGAAGATAAAGTGAGGGGTAACGACAATCCAAATGTATGGAGTCAAAATAATTATTACAGTAAATTTCACAATGGAGGTGCAGGTGGATCTTCACATCCTTTATATGAAGAAGAAGAGTTCTTAAGAGGTTATCTGCACCAACATGTCATGAAAGCGATGCCCGGTGGACTCTGGGGCGTCGATTCTTTGATCCCAACTTTCATTACACCTAATTCTGTATTCACTAAAGAATTTACATACACCTTACCAGAAATTGAAACAGTGTTTTACAATAAGGATTATTTCAGTCTATACTGTAACACCATTGATTCAGAAGGTCAAAATGAAGGCAGAAACGTGCCTGCAAATATCAATTTAATAGGTTTTGTTGCCGTTAATGATTCTGTATTAAACAACAGAACCATACTCAATTCTTCCGAAGAAAGGTTGTGGAATCTAACGAATATAGAAAATATAAGTATCATCAATGGAATTGCAGTCTATCCTAACCCTTCCAACAGCATACTCAATATTCAGTTAAACGTAAACACCATTGAGAATTTGTCTTTTTCAATTTTTGATGTCAATGGGAAAATGTTGTCAAATGAATCTGTTGAAATTGAAAATATTGGTACTTTTATTCATACAATCTCTGTTCAAGATTTGGTAAATGGCATATACACCATTAAAGTTTCCAATGGACAACAGATTTCCTATCTCAAATTTCAAGTCATACATTAAAAATTTTAATATAAAAAAAAGGCAGTCTGAAGAGACTGCCTTTTTTTATTTTATTCTTAAATCAACGTAGAAGGGTTACAGTTCCTTCGTACTCATACACTTCACCATCATATCCGGTTACAACAATTTTCCAGGCGTATACATCTTGTTCTGCTTTTACACCCATGTATATGCCATTCCAGGATTCATATTTATTGTCAGACTTCCAGAGTATCTCACCCCATCTGTTGAACAACTCGATGTGATAAGTTTTCTCTCCGTTTACGACCGGTCTGAACACATTGTTGGTGCCGGGACCTGTGCCTTCAGGACTGAATGCTGTTGGTACAAACACTGTC
>DASWYG010000138.1:0-5439 GCA_036405075.1 Bacteroidia bacterium
ACATTGTTTAAGTATGGGAAATTAAAATTTTCCATTTCCCTTTTTCCTTTTCATGGTATTGATGGGTGTAAAATATCATATCATGAAAAAGTTAATGTTAATTCTTTTTGCAAGTGTCGTTTTAAGTACAACTGCACAAACAAGCAAAACCATTAAGCCAAAACCCAATAAGGTTACAGTTTATTTGTATGGTGCTGAAATCGCGTACGATGCATCGGTTAGTTTGATGGCCGGAACCAATGAAGTCATAATTGAAGGTGTGTCGCCATATATGGATGAGAATTCGATCTCAGCATTTTTTAAGGGAGCGATGATCATCGATACACGTAAAGGGGTAAGATATCCTGAGCAAGTGAAAGCACCAGATAGAGAGAAAAAATACAATGCCATCATTGAGCGAATCACCGATTCACTGGAAGAATTGGAATATTCTATAACTGATTGCAACAATAAAAAAGCAACCCTTGAAAAAGAAAAGTACTTATTGCTAAACAATCGCCTGATGCGCGGAGAATTTGCAAAAGACTCATTGAATTTATTGCGTTCAAGTTTGGATTTATTGAGGGCAAGAATGAACAACATCGATGAAGAAACATTGAATCAAAATAAGAAGCTAGGCAAGATGTATAAGGTTCAAGGTAAATTGTTGTTAAGAAAGGAGCATTTTGAAAATTTGGTGGCCAACGAATCGGTTGTAGAAACAGATATTCCATATACACCTATATATCAACTTATCGTTACAGTTGAATCTGAAACAGCATTGACCGGTAATTTGAATTTTAAATATTATGTCGCAAATGCCGGCTGGTTGCCAAGGTATGACATCATAGCCGGTTCGGGTAATGATAAGATTCAATTGGTTCAAAGGGCACAGGTGTCTCAAAGTACCGGGGTAGATTGGAAAGATGTAAACCTTGTATTGTCTACCAGCAATCCCAATATGGGCAACATCAAACCCGAATTGAATTTGTGGAATTTGATCTATGGTTATCCGAATTCATATATTGAGAAGAAGAACAAAGACATGTCGAGTAAAGTCACGAACAATTATTTGCAATACAATTCAGCACCTAAACTTAACAATACTGAGAGTCTTGATTTTAATTTTAATGATAATGGTGTCAAAGCAGAGCAACAAGCTGAACCCATATTCACTATGAATGAGAATTTATTGAGGGTCGAATACAGTATCAAAACCAAATGCAACATTGAATCAGACAACAAATCACACAATGTGGTAGTGAGTACCAATGATGTTCCCATTTCAATGACCTATATGGCTGTACCGAAATTGGATAAGGATGCCTTTTTGATGGCCAAGATCGCCAATTGGGAAGATTTGAATTTGTTGCCGGCAAATGCGAGGATCTATTTTGATGAATCCTACATTGGAATGACAGTAGTAGATCCCGGAACTGTGAAAGATACACTTTATATGGATTTGGGAAGAGATAGAACCATTACGGTGAAGCGTGTGCAAATGAAAGACAAATGCAAAGAACAAATTTTAGGAGATGATAAAGTGATCATTAAAACCATTGAAATAACAGTTAGGAACACTAAGGGAATACCATTGGATTTTGAAGTAGAGGATCAAATACCTGTCAGCACTGATCCAAGTATTAAAGTTACCTTGCTGGAATCAGACAAAGCCTTGTACAACGACTTAACAGGCAAATTGACATGGAAAATGAAGGTGAAACCAAAAGACGTCAAAAAGATACAATTCAGTTTTGAGGTGAGGTACCCCAAAACCAAAATTGTAAGTGGATTATAAAGACATTGTCAATTAAGACTTTGCAATTTTGCAACTGATCTTGCGTGAATGGTCAATACCGGAATCGGAGACGTACTAACAAGCTGTTGAGCATAAGTGCCCATTAAAAAGCTGTTGGTATGCTCCGTTTCTGTCATAATGGTGATCAGATCACATTGGTGAATTTGAGCAAATTTGATACAGTCCTCAGCGATGTTGTTACCGTAACTTTCATCGAAGCTGGTTTTTATTCCATCTTTGTGCAAGAGTTCTTCTATTTGTTGAGCATATTGAGCCAGCTTGACGCGAGTATCTTCTCCTCTCACTTTGGTGGTGTTGAAGATGAGTACTTCGGCATCGAATCCTTTGGCGAGTTTGGCTACCCAATTTACTTTTTGTCTGGTTTCGTCACTGTCGTCCAATGGTAACATAATTTTGTGAAAACCATTGAAATTGCCCTGATCACCTTGAAGTGTAAGCACCGGACATTGTGAAGTGCTCATTACCTTGTATGCATTACCTCCAACCCAAAACTGCTGCCATCCGGTCCTTCCGTATGCCCCCATTACGATTAAATCGGCACCGAGTTCTTTTTCAGCTTTGGTTATTTCTTTGTAGATGCTGCCGCTTCGTTCGATGAAAGTAAACACAGAGTTTTCTTTTGTGCAGATTTCTTTGATCTTGTCGAGAACGGTTTCATTTGACTTGTCGGTCATCACATGGATGATAGACAATTTGGCGTTGTGAATCTTAGACAGTGTTATTGCCGTCTTAAGGGCACCAATAGCAGAAGGCGAATCCACGAACGGTACGAGGATGTTTTCTAATTTAATCATAAGTTTGTTGGGGTTTTGTATTAACAAATTAAAACAAAAAAAAGGAATTTTCAAAGTGGAAACACTTGTTTTTTGACTTTTTTAAACATAAAAATGAATCATTCTTGTCGCCTTTTTGGCTTAATTTGCAAAGGATTGAACAAGTCCTCGAATTAATGTCTGGCGTTTATATTCATATACCTTTCTGCAGGCAAGCTTGTATTTACTGCAATTTCCATTTTAAAAATGGGAAACATGGCGCCAATGAAATGATGGATGCTTTGTTGATGGAAATTGATGTAAGGTTCAACAAAAAGCCATTCCAATTAGAGACCTTGTATTTCGGGGGTGGTACGCCGTCTTTTCTGGCACCTGATGACATCAAACGTTTGATCGATAAAGTGTTGGAAAAGTTTGATGCGGATAAACCTTTAGAAATAACTCTGGAAGCCAATCCGGATGATATGGTGCTTGAAAATCTTCAGGCATGGAAGGCGATGGGTATCACACGGTTCAGTGTAGGAGTGCAGAGCTTTTTTGATGAACACTTGAAATGGATGAATCGTGCTCACACTTCAAATGAAGCTGAGCAAGCTCTTCAATTAGCCTCTGAAATGGGTTTTGATTTGTCTTTGGACCTTATTTTTGGAATTCCCGGTTCAAGTCCTAAAATGCATTTGGCGAATCTGGAAAAAGCAATGACTTTTAATGTTCAACACTTGTCGTCCTATGGTTTGACATTAGAAGACAATACCCCGTGGAAAAAATTAGTGAGCACCAAGGCTTATCCGACACCTGACGATAAATTAGCTGCCGAAGAATTTGAATTGACCATGGATTTTATGTCAAAAGCAGGTTGGGTTCATTATGAGATCAGCAATTATTCAAAACCGGGCAAAATGGCCATACACAATACTTCTTATTGGAAAGAAAAGCACTATATCGGAATTGGTCCATCTGCTCATTCTTATGATGGTAACACACGTTCATGGAACATTGCAGATAACAATGCTTATGTTCAAGCTATAAAAGAAGGAAATTTGCCTTTAACCGTTGAAACATTGGGTGCTTCAGAAAAATTCAATGAGTATGTGATGACCGGTTTGAGAACCATGTGGGGTATAGATAGATCAAAATTGAATTCTTTCGGTGTCGATACTTCGGGTGTAGAAACGCTGATCGAAAGATTTGAAAAGAAAAATTGGATAGAAGTAGACGGCAACAGCATCAAACTTACCCGCGAGGGAAAATTCTATGCAGATTCAATTGCATCTGATTTTTTTGTCTAAGAAAATTAAGCAGTTACGCCCGCTTCGGCCATGATGCTTTCAAACAAGGCTCTGCCATCTTGGTTGTGCAGATGTTCTGCAAAGCAACGCTCAGGATGTGGCATCATGCCAAATACGTTTTTGCCTTCATTGCAAATGCCTGCAATGCTGTTTAGAGAACCATTTGGGTTAGCATCATCATTGACATTGCCATTTTCATCGCAATACCTGAACATGATCTGCTGATTGGCTTCCATTTTTGCCAAAGTTTCTTCGTCGGCATAAAATCTGCCTTCTCCATGAGCAATTGGAATTTTATAGGCTTTATCAGCACTCAAAAGGTTAGTTGTTTTTAAGTGTGTATTGACCGGTTTTAAGTATACATTTTTGCAAATGAATTGTTGATTGGTGTTGCGCAACAAAGCGCCTGGTAGCAATCCACTTTCGCATAAAATTTGAAATCCGTTGCAAATGCCCATGACATAACCACCTTTTGCAGCGTGCTCGCTTACACTTTTCATGATGGGACTCAACTTGGCAATTGCACCACTTCTAAGGTAGTCGCCATAACTGAATCCTCCCGGCAGGAATACAAAATCGACACCTTTCAAATCAGTGTCTTTGTGCCAAAGTTCAACAACTTCCTGGCCGGAAATTGCACTAAGTGTTTCGATTAAGTCCCTATCGCAGTTAGAGCCCGGGAATATGACAACGCCAAATTTCATTTCGATGCAAAATTAGTTAATCCTAGGAGCTTTTACTAATATTTGGTGTCGAAATTTTCACAGGTTTTGCCCTTTTTCTGTAGTTGGTTTTGGTTTGTAATATTGGTTACTTGCATGACATTTAATGTGAGATAAATTCGATTTGAGCTCAAATTAATTAACTTTTGAATGATGAGAAATGTTTATTTTTGTCAATTCAACACATGAATGGGTCTGTAAAAATCGTATTGTTATCAGTGATTTTCACATGTTTAGCAAGTACAACTTATGCTCAAAGGCATGCTCTAAGTGTATCGCTTGGACAGTCGTATGCTTTGTTTAAAAGCAAATATGTGAATGCGGCAGAGCCATTCAATCAACCGTATTCATTGGGCGCAGGTAATTCAACTCTTTTTGCTTACCGTTATTTACCCGATAGCTCAAATTGGTATTTTAGTGCCGGTTTCGAATGGTTTCAGGGCAATCAATCTGTTTATTCAAGCTATAACATTGATTCAGCTACAAGAGGAGGATCTTCCAGAGCTCTCAATGCGTTGAATGTTTTTGCTCAATTGAATTACATGTTCCACCTTGGAGCGTATAATCTCGAAATTAAATCTGGTTTTGTTTTGCCACTTGTCAATAAATGCAAAGAAGTATCTTATGCCACAGACACTAATGGGACTTTGTTAAGAGAGTCTGCATACAAACATTATGTGTCTTTGGGATACAAAGGTGGATTAGGGGTCAGTAGAAAACTTACTTCCAATATTGCTTGTTTTCTTGATGCGGAGTTGCAACTACTCAACATGAAAGTGAAAAGCAGTAAGATTACAGAGCTGAGCGATCCTTTAGACCCCAATAAATTGTCTAAAATGCCTGAGGCATTTAAATCG
>DASWYG010000139.1:0-1897 GCA_036405075.1 Bacteroidia bacterium
TAAACATGCTTCTAAGCATGATTATGAATTATAAACCTTTGTTCCCAATGGATAAAGAAATTGAACAAATTCGGAATTGATAAAAAGGTTTACATTTGTGCATTCCAAATAGTCCCTTTTTATTAAAATATCTACACTTGAAAATAGTAAAAAGTATATCATTAAGTCTATTACCTGCCATAGGCGGGGTATTGATGGTTTTAGGTGAATTAGATGACTCACCAGGATTAGGTGGTATAGGGCTTATACTGATTGGTGTATCAGTTTATCTAAACAATAAGTTTATAAAATAACAATTTTCAATCAACTCCTGATTCCATCTAAGTTTTTTAAGCCTTGAATGGAATTTAATTCATACAAATTGCTCTCATTTTTTGTCAATTAAGCATCAACATGCAAGCAAAAAAAGGGAGAAAAACAGACACTCAACGACCTTTCCAATATACTCATGACAAACTCAGCTGTTACTCATCAATTTGAATGACGTTATTTGTTTCTTCCTAAAGAGTATGACAAATCTTAGTCTCTAAAAATTTATACCAAAACTCAAGGTATTTTGAAGTATCATATCGTGCTTTCTCTCAAGCGATTTCATTTCTTCGCTATGGTGATCGGGAGAATTAACTTGAGCACTTTCATCATGACTCGTTGTGCCGGTTAGGTCAGCATACACCTTCTTTGAAACAAAATATCCAAAATTTGCAGTATATTGTACATGAAAGCGATCGGTCACGTTATACCTGAGTCCAGCACCGGCATTCAGTGTATAATGCATACCTACGGTGACACACTGTTTCTTCATATTATCTGACAAGTGTGCCAGCCCCAATCCTGCAGATACAAATGGAGCCAATTTTGAATTCTCTTTTAAAATATAACCATTTGCAAACTTGTATTTGATGGACACATTGGCTCCAACCATTAAGGACCTGAGTTCGGCCATACCCAATCCATCCGTACATCCCGGACAACCGAGCTCCATCTCTTCAAAACGAATTCTGTCACGTTGTCTTTGGCAATAACCGAAATGACCAACAGTGGCGTTTAAATTGAAATCAAAGCTTCTGTTAATGTAATTACCAAAAGTTGCATTCACTCCGGCAAAACATGTTGCATTGAAATCATAAAAGCTACTACCTAAATTGCCGTTGTACTGATTGATAGATCCTCCTATTGAGAAACTGTTTCTAAAGTTTTTGGTTTGAGCATTCAGACATACAAGCATGGAAAGAATGCTAATTGTAAGAATTGATTTTTTCATGGCATTGAGAATTAAAGTAATATTAAGTTTAAAGTTCTGATTTGATCGTTATAGTTTTTCAAACTTAAAAAATTACTGTCAATTATTTAACCTATAATCGGTTTAAAATCCATTCAAATTAAGGAAAAATAAATAAAAGCCTTAGTTTAAGCATAATAGAAAATAAAATTCTCAGTTCATCTGAGACAAGTGAGAAATGTGGTAATTGCACATATAGTGAAAGAAGGCAATGAGCATGAGAAGGATCTGAATTTCTTGGAGAAATGAATGCAAAACCTTGTGTTCTTTGTACCTCCGTGGTGAACAAAAAAACATGCTACGAAGATTGATAATACATACTTCACGCAAGGCCGCTAAGAAGCGAGAAGGAAGCGATGAAAACGTCTATACAATGATTAATAACCATGTTCAATTTCAATCGTATACTACCACATAACTCCTTTCAATTCTATCAATCATTCCATTACCATTTTCAAAATCATATTCAAGAGTGAAACGATTTTCTATTATATAGAAACTTCTCCGACCACTAGGTAGCTTTAAAAATGACAGTGGCTTAGATTTCAATGACTTCAAGTACCCATTTTTATCCTTTTCCGAAAACAGAAACACAACAAGTGTTTTGTCTTCTACTTT
>DASWYG010000140.1:0-2408 GCA_036405075.1 Bacteroidia bacterium
AAAGAAATACAAAGAACAACTAACCCAATATTCCAAACTGCAAGATTCAACTGAAAAGGTCATTCATCTTTTAGATGTATGCTTGGCTGATAAGTCAAATAATGCCAAAAGAATTGAATCACTGGAAGCCGAAATAGCACAATTGAAAGCTTCAAGTAATGCCTTACTCAATCAAATGAGTGATTTGTCTGTAATTACCAAATCTCAAGCAGAGAGCATAAAGAAATCAATGGAAAATTTAAATTCCAAAGATGCATACATCAAAGATCTTCAAGTGGCAATGGCCAGAAAAGATTCATTGAATCTGGCTTTGGTCATGAATCTGAAAGGCGCCCTTAAGGATGTCAACGATCAGGACATAGAAATAAAAGTTGAAGGAAGTGCTGTCTTTATTTCAGTATCAGATAAAATGTTGTTTAACAGTGGTAGTTATGACATCACACCAAGAGCTAAAGAGGTGCTGGGTAAAGTAGCTGCAGTGCTCAACAATCAACCTGATATACAATTCATGGTAGAAGGTCATACTGATAACAATCCAATTTCCAATAAATTCATTAAAGACAATTGGGATCTAAGTGTGCTCAGAGCATCCTCAGTGGTTAGAACGCTTCAAAAGGATTATGGAATCAATCCGGCTCGTATGATAGCAGCCGGAAGAAGTGAGTATAACCCACTTGCTGCAAATGATACCGATGCAAACAAATCCCTCAACAGAAGAACCAGAATTGTGATTTTACCACAACTCGATCAGTTCTTCAAGTTGTTGGAACCTAAAAAGTAAGTTTATCGAAAATTAATAATTTTTTAACATTAGAAAGAGCCTGCGTATAGTTTTTGAACTATATTTGCAGGCTTTTTTTAATGAAATTCAATCTGGTTCATATAAAACTCTTGGTGTTTGCTGTTTTAGCCGGCATTTTCACCAATGAAACCAGTCAGTTCATTAATTCTTTAGAAACCCGAGATTATGCTTCCATTGATGCTTTAAAAGATAAAAACTATGTCATAGTTGAAGAAATGGATACCAATTCCATTGACTTTTTTAATAGCAGAGAGAAAAAAAAATCAATCTCCAATCAAAATTCCAATTTAAAGCCATTGAGCGGAATTATCTATGAAATTCCTGAGCACGATGAGCTAAAAGAACAATTTGTTCAAATTGAAAAAAGTCCTTCTGTCGGAAGGCATGTCCCTATCGAGCAAAGGTTCCTTTGCCTCCAAGTGACCATATAGGATTCTCCTATACATTCGGTCAATACTCACTTTTTTTAAATTTTTAAAATTCATTTATGCAACATTGTTATAAAATAATGTGCGCATTGGTGTTACTCATAATTTGTAACATTCAATTGCGTGCACAAGACACATTAAAATTGAACTACAAGGAGGCAGAAGCTCTCCTTATCAAAGAAAATCTAAACATTTTGGCATCTCATTACGATGTTAAAATAGCAGAAGCGCAAACCATTCAGGCAAAAGCATGGGTCAACCCATACCTGCACTGGAATCAAGACATGTATTCAGTTGAAAAAAATGAATACTTTGCCTACAAACGTCAAGCCCTGATTCAGGTCGACCAAACATTTTCAATTGCAGGTAAACACACCAATACAGTAAGATTGGCGAAAGTTGGACTGGAAATCAACAAACTGATGCTACAGGATGTCACTCGCAGTCTCATTTATGAACTGGGTATTCAGTTCAATGATTTGAGTGCACTTCAGCTTAAACAGGAAATATACGATGATGTATTGAAGAAATATGAAGAACGTATCAGTGCAGGGGAGAAATCACTGCAAATTGGTTCTATGGCAGGCAATGAAGTTCTGAGATTAAAATCAGAATTGATTGCCTTAAAAACCACTTATCTCGAAAGTACCACTCAACTTTATAATGTAATGAGCAACATTAGAGAAATGTTGAACCTCAAACCTGAAGTCTATATCAAAGCAATTACCAGTTCAGAGGTCAGAGATACTGTCATAAACATAGCCGATCTATACAATGGTTCCATGATGTACAGACCTGATTATAACCTGTCTCTTAAAAATGTACTATATGCAGAAACCAACCTTAAACTTCAAAATTCAATAGCTGTTCCGGATATCAACGTCGGTTATCAACCATTGGACAGAGGTAGTAACTATGTAAGAACATACTCAGGATTGGTGGTAGAATTTTCTTTGCCTTTTTTCAATCGCAACACTGGTAACATCATGATGGCAAAAAGTCAATTGAACAAATCGGATGTCCTCAAGAGACAAAAAGAGAATCAATTGCTGAATGAAGTTAACACTGCATACATGCAATGGTCTTCAGTGAAAAAATGTCTGGACAATTACACCGACACATTCCTTAACAGCATTGAAGAACTCAATCAAAATGCGAATTACAATTACAATCGAAAA
>DASWYG010000141.1:0-11393 GCA_036405075.1 Bacteroidia bacterium
CTTGCTGAATTATTAACTATAATATCCCGAACTTTAAAGACCCCTTGCGTCAAGGTACCTGTCTTGTCCATGACGACCGTGTTGATCTTAGTCATCAGGTCAAGATAATTCGAGCCTTTAAACAAAATGCCATTGCGCGATGCAGCCCCAATACCGCCAAAATATCCCAGCGGAATAGAAATCACCAACGCACAGGGGCAGGAAATGACCAGGAATATCAAGGCTCGGTACAACCATTGGCTAAAGTTATAATCGTCAACCAGGAAATAAGGCACAAACACTACTGCCAGTGCCAGGAAGAATACAAAGGGTGTGTAGATTTTTGCAAATTTTCGTATGAACAACTCTGTCTTTGCTTTTCTCGCCGTAGCATTTTGAACCATATCCAGTATCCTGGCCAGCGAACTGTTTGAAAATGACTTTGTCACCTTGAGTTCAATCACTTTATCAAGATTCAGCATACCTGCAAGCACCTGTTGCGATTTATAAATGGACCTTGGTTTGCTTTCTCCTGTCAGGGCGGCTGTATTGAAACTGCTGCCCTCGCTCAGCATTTCTCCGTCCAGTGGAACTTTTTCCCCGGCCTTAATCTGTATAATCTCTCCAATAGCCACTTGCTCCGGCTTTACCTTCCTGTATTGATCATTTCTAAGCACAGCCACCTCTGTTGGTCTGACATCGAGTAAGGCTTTTATGTTTCCTTTGGCCCTTCGCACGGCAGCACTTTGGAAGAGTTCACCGATGGCATAAAACAACATTACAGCAACACCTTCCGGATATTCCCCTATGGCGAAGGCACCCAATGTCGCAATGGTCATAAGGGTAAATTCCGTAAAAAACTCTTTCTTCTTCAAGGCTTCCCATGCTTCCTTCATGACCGGAAATCCCACAGGAATATATGCCAGAAGATACCAGGATAACCTGATGTAATCCTTGAAAAAACCAACTGGAAAATAGTCCATCGCAATCCCTGTTAACAAAAGGACAAGACTAATAATCGAAGGTATGTACGGCCTCCAGGCACTGGGTTGCTCTTGAGCCTTTCCATTCCGATTCTCATCTTCAATATCATTTGAGATGGACCCTTGATTGATATTGAGTAAATCCTTGGCATCGGCCTTGGAATAGACCTTTTCTTCGAGAGAGCAACAGGTCATTCTTCCCTGCGAGTCGTATGTATGTTTATGGTTTGGATCTGTGTTTATCATATTTTCACATTAATCTTTTAGTTGTTGACTTATAATGAATATACCTTTCTCCATGCTCTTTCTCCAGGAACTCTTCTTCCAATCGTATTTGTATCTGGATAATGAAGTAAGAAGTAAAAAAGCAGAAGAAGGTCAGGAAATTTGGCAGGATCAGGAACATACCGAACACGGTGGCTATAATTCCTAAAAATATCGGGTTCCTTGAAATACGGAATACCCCGGCGGTTACCAGGTCTGTATTATTCGCCTTATCAATGCCAATTCTCCAACTGTTGCGCATCTGCGACTGGGCGATTACAATCCAGATCAGTGAAATATGCAGGATCACCAGTCCGGCTATATCAAGTGCAATATCCTGGTGGTCAAACTCCGCCTTAATATGTATATTGTAGTACGGATTGGCAAGCGAAAAGACAAGGACCACACCTATTAGCAGCCCGATCAGTATTATCATGACAAAGCCAATATAATTATGAGCTGTGTCCTCCTTGCCAAATGTGACTGGGTTAATTCCAGTCTTTTTATATACCCTGTATGAAGGAATAACAAATGTCACTGCTAGGTATATTAGCAGGAAAATGGGCAGGTAGATTTGCAAAAAAGTTTTCATATCAATGCTCATGTTCGCCTGAATTAGTCATTTTTGCCAATAAGAAAAATGCACCCTTCACTACTACCTTTGAATCCATTGGAATATCTTTCAGCAGTGTAATTTCACTATACCCAACATCAGTAGTTCCCTTGCGAACAGGAATCATTTCATAGGTGCTTGATTCTGTTGATTCAGCCGTCTTTGCCTCTTTATGCTCGTGACCGTGCGCATCTTCCTTTTCTTCTGCCTCGCCTGGGCTGTGTTCATGTCCATGCTCCTCTTCTGAATGACCATCCTTTTGTATAAAAATAAAATCGTTACCCTGGTAACTAATAATGGCCTCTGTCGGAACAGCATTCACAGTAGCGTTTTCAAGACTTACCAAGGCAGTAATATTCATTCCGTCGATCAGACCCGTTTTGTCGCCTTCCACTGTAGCATGAACGGCAATTGCCTTCGTGTTTTGTTCAAATGTGTTGCTTATACTATAGATTTTTGCATCATACTCCTTACCAGGATTGTTTGTCAAGGTAAAATGTATGGTTTGACCATCTTTCAGCTTGTATAAATCCTTTTCATAAACAAATAAATCCAGGTGAAGCTGACTGTTGTCGATGACCTCTATTATAGGATTGTTGGCATCCACACTGCTCCCGATATTGACATGAATATGACTGACTGAACCGCTAATGGGACTGTAAATACTCACAACCTTCTGGATATTATCGCTGGTCAGGGAGGAAGAACTTATCCCAACAAGCTCCAGTTGCTTACCCAGGCTTGATTTGCGTGCCTTTAAAATCTTTACTTCTGACTCACTTTGTTGCAAAACCTTTTGGGTTCCGGCATTGCCGGCCTGCAATTCTTGCTGACGCTTATATTCAAGCTCAGCCAGGGCGAGCTTGGAAGACACACTCAGGTATTCCTCTTGCATGGCAATGAATGAAGTATTGGCAATAGTAGCAATTACCTGTCCCTTCCTCACAACATTACCAGTCTGCACCAGAATGGACCTGATAACTCCACCCATCATGGCAGTTGCAGTAGCACGGTTCTGGTTAGGCACCTTCAATATGCCATTTGCCTTCAGGGAGGCTGTCAATTGTTTTTTCTCAATGCTCCCTAATTCTAATTTGATGGATTTGACTTGTTCAGGCGAAAGCTCCACTGAATTCTCGTTTCCATGTGTCTCATGTGCGTGTTCCTCCTTTTCCTTTTCAGATGTTGCTGGTTTATTCCCGCACGCTGTCGCAAAAATGACAAGCAGAAATATTTGGATTATTATGATTATTTTTTTCATTTGTTATTTACTCATTAAAAGGTTGATGTTGATGACCGACTGGTTGACCATTTGGATAGATTGCAGATAACCAAGCTGGATATCGGTAGCGGTTTGCAAGGCCTGGAGATATTCTACATAACCAATGTCACCACTGGTAAAACTTGTTTTGGAGACCTTGATAATCAAGTCTGCGTTCGACAGGGACGAAGTTTTATAATATTGGTACTGCGCCAGGTTCTGATTGTACTGTTCAAAGGCATTCTGAAGCTCTGACTGCAAGACCAGCTTTTGATTGTCAGCTTGCCTTTGCAGGGACTGCTGCTTAATATCAATGGATTTTATCCTGGTCGAAGTGCTGAAGAATGTCAGCGGAATACTGATACCAATATTGATACCCTGAAATCTCTTGCTGCGGTCAAAATAAATACTATTGCCATCAATGGTTTGTGTCCCAATCAGGGACTGGTTAAAATAACCAATTGTCAGGTCAGGAAGGACTTGCGCCGCTTCCAGCTTCTTATTTTGTCCGGCAATAATCGCATTCTGATACATCAGCTTCAATGCCGGATTATTGGCCAAGATAGCTGTATCGAAATCATTGACAAGCGTTAACGGCTCAAATTCTCCAGTATCCGCCACAGCAAAGTCCTCTTGGTAGTTCAGGTATGCCTTTAGGGTGGTATAAACTGTTGTTCTATCACTTTCATTCTGACGCACAAGTAACTTTAACCTGCCGGATTGCGCTTCAGCAGTTGCCTGGCTTAAAAGGGTTGTTTGTCCAGTCTTATGTTGGAGAGTAGCCACCTTAACAAATTCCATGTACATGCTGTCAAGCAAAATGAGCTTTTCCTTAGTTTTTTCAAGATACACCAACTGGTAATAAAGAAATTGAACCCTGGCCTTGATCTCATTTGCTGTTGCCTGTAGCTGCAACTGACTGCCCAAAAGTTCTGCTTTATATAAACCTGATCTGGCACTAAAGTATGAAGGAAAAGGAATGCTTTGGGAGACCTGGAATCCCAAATCCTGGTTGATACTGTTGTATTGACCATACTGCATCGTAAGGTTAGTTTTGGGAAGCTCAAAAATTGATTTTGTCAGCTTGTTTGCAGATTGCACCTCCAGCGTTGTCGCTTGGAGAGACTGGTTATTTTTCAGGGCAATTGACACTGCCTCATCCGCTGTAATTTTCCTTGCGGTTTGAGCTGATACATTTTGACAGGTCAGCACCAGTAGAATGGATATTATGAGTGATGTATTCATTTTCGGTTTAATTTTTCGAGTAAATATTAAGTATAAAAGCGGTAATACGAACAGCGTGAGGAAGGTTGCAGTAAATAACCCGCCAATGACAACTGTTGCTAGTGGTTTTTGTACTTCCGCACCAGCTCCGTGTGAAAGAGCCATTGGCAGAAATCCTAAAGACGCAACAGCCGCCGTCATCAGCACAGGTCGCAACCGGATTTTTGTTCCTTCCCTGATCCTGGCCAGGACATCACTGATCCCTTCCTTTTCAAGTTGGTTGAATGTGCCAATAAGCACAATGCCGTTTAATACCGCAACTCCAAAAAGGGCTATGAAGCCTATTCCGGCTGAAATACTAAAGGGCATATCGCGTATCATTAAAGCAAACACCCCGCCTATGGCACTCATCGGGATAGCTGTATAAATAAGTAGTGCCTGTTTGGCTGAATGGAATGTAAAATAAAGCAAAACAAAAATCAGTGCCAGCGCAACCGGGACTGCAACCATCAGGCGTTTGGATGCTGCCTGAAGATTTTCGAATGTGCCCCCGTATGAGAAATAATATCCTTCCGGTAGTTTCACCTTTGCACCAAGTTGCTCCTGAATATCCTTTACCACACTGGCGACATCCCTGTCCTTGACATTAAAGCCTACCACAATCCTTCGTTTGCCATCCTCCCGGCTTATCTGTGCAGGACCAAGTTCCATTTTGACTTCGGCTACCTGTGAAAGGGGAATTTGCGCCCCGTTCCCAACAGGAATAAATAAGTGCGCAACATCCTCTACATCTTTCCGGTGAGAGCTGTCAAGCCTGACAACAAGATCAAATTTTCTTTCGTTTTCAAACACTACTCCCGCACTCCCTCCAGCAAAGGCCGTACTGACCAAATGGTTAATATCTTCAATATTCAACCCGTAATTAGCAATTTGCGACCTATTATATCGTATGCTGATCTGCGGCAAGCCCTCGACACGCTCTACCATTGGTTCAGTGGCTCCTTCAATATTTCTAATAACCGCTGCAACCTTGTTGGCGTTGGACAGAAGCGTATCCAGGTTCTCACCGAATATCTTGACAGCCACATCCTGGCGGATTCCGGTCATCAGTTCATTGAACCGCATTTGGATGGGCTGGTTCTTTTCAAAAAAGACCCCCGGTATGTTCTCCAGTTTTTCCATCATTGCATCCGCCAGTTCATCATAGCTCTTCTCCGACTTCCATTCCTTCTGGGGTTTTAAAATAATCATCATGTCGGTAGCCTCCGGTGGCATTGGATCAGTCGGGACTTCCGCAGCGCCTGTCTTACCGACTACCATTTTCACCTCATCAAATTCCTTTACAAGTCTTGAAGCCTGCATAGAAGTTTCTATACTTTGGGAGAGCGAAGTACCCTGCGGCAATATGCAGTGAAATGCAAAATCGCCCTCTGCAAGCGTCGGTATGAATTCCCCGCCCATCCTTGAAAAAGTGAACACGGATAAGCCAAATATTGCCACAGTAACGATCACTATGACTGTTCTGAACCTTATGGCCATCTCAAGCAATGGAGCATATATACGCTGGAAAAAATTCATGAGCCTGTCGCTGAATGTCACCTTATGAGAAATATCCTTTGGCAGAAATAGTGCACACATCATTGGTATATAAGTCAAAGACAGGATGAGAGCCCCAAAAATTGCGAATCCGACAGTTTGGGCCATTGGCCTGAACATTTTTCCCTCTATTCCAATGAGTGTAAGGATTGGTATATAAACTATCAGGATAATGATTTCACCGAATGCTGCACTACTGCGTATTTTGCTGGCTGACAGGAATACCTCCTCATCCATTTCCCGTTGGGTAAGCCTGCCGACACTTTTTCGCAGGCCAAGATGATGAAGTGTTGCCTCAACTATAATAACCGCTCCATCCACAATAAGTCCAAAATCAATCGCACCCAGACTCATAAGGTTGGCACTGACTCCAAAAACCCGCATCAGGCCCAGCGCAAATAGCATGGATAGCGGAATAGCAGAAGCCACGATAAGTCCCGCCCTTAAATTGCCCAGGAAAATGACCAGTACAAAAATGACAATAAGGGCTCCTTCTATGAGGTTTTTCTCAACTGTTGAGATAGCCCGGTCAACAAGCTCCGTCCGGTCCAGGAATGGCTCGATGACCACATCACCAGGCAGCGATTTCTGAATGACTGGTAGTTTGTCCTTTATACGAGCAACTACATCCCCACTATTTGCTCCTTTGAGCATCATGATAACACCTCCCACAGCATCCTTTTCACCATTAAAGGTCATGGCACCATAACGGACTGCACTCCCGAAACGCACCTCTGCAATGTCCTTTATAAGTATAGGAATACCATTGGGGTTGGATTTCACGATGATATTGCGGATATCGTCAAAAGAGGTCACCAGACCGATTCCCCTGATAAAATAGGCGTTGGGCTTTTTGTCAATATAGGCCCCACCTGTATTTTCATTGTTTTTTTCCAGTGCTGTGAATATGTCTGAAATAGTGACACCCATCGCAAGAAGTTTTTCAGGATTGATTGCCACCTCATATTGCTTCATCTGACCCCCAAAACTGTTAACCTCAGCAATTCCAGGAGTGCCTATCAGTTGCCTGGCTACTATCCAGTCCTGCATTGTTCTCAGGTCCATAGCCGAATATTTATCCTCGCTTCCTTTTTTCGGGTGAATAATATACTGGTATATTTCACCAAGTCCTGTACTTACAGGAGCAAGTTCAGGAGTGCCTATCCCTTTGGGAATCATGCCTTCTGCCTCTTTGAGACGCTCATTGATAAGCTGGCGGGCAAAATAAATGTCTACCTCATCCTTAAATACAACCGTAATAACTGATAACCCAAAACGCGAAATACTTCTTAGCTCCTCAAGCCCCGGCAGATTGGCAATGCTGCGTTCAATAGGATAGGTGACCAGTTGCTCCACCTCTTGACCCGCCAATGTAGGACAGGTTGTAATGATTTGTACCTGGTTATTGGTAATATCAGGAACGGCGTCAATGGATAATTTTGTGGCGCTCCAAACACCCCAGATAATGAGCACGAATGTCATTATCCCAATGAAAATTTTGTTTTTTATACTGAATGAAATGATTCTATCTAACATCTTTTTTGTTCTTAATAATTTTAAATAATGGAGATGTGCCGTAGATACAGGTAACGACCAAAAATTCCTTATTGATTTAAAACCTGCAAGTAATAAATAATACCAAAGGCATGACTCATGGACAGACCTTTACTACGACACCTAAAAAATTAAGAAACGATCTTAGGCGGTTGCCAGATAGAATGGGAATAGCTAGAGAAAGAAGAATGATAATAGTCTGAGTGTCCAGCAAATTCTGCTATATTTAGCTCCAAATCAGATACTTGATCTACAAGAACTGGAGTAGCACAACATGAGCAGATACAAAAAGGGGTACAGAGGTCGTTTTCCTCTTCATGGTGATCCTGGGCTTGCTCCATTGTAATAGGTTGTTCATGCGATTCGCTACCACAGTTATCATTGCAAGGCAATACAAGCAAAGTCAGCAGGTAAACCCACAGAGCATTGGTTAGTATTTTCTTGACTTTCTTCATTTTGAATTACAAAAATAAAATAAACCTGTTAATTCTCCAACTTTACTTGACTTTCTAAATTTGATAATAACTTACCGATTAATTTTTAATTACTGGAATCATTAGACTCTGTAAATAATAGCTGGTTGCCAAAGGGATCAATTACGGTAATGCATGGGGAACCCCAGGTGGCCATATCCAGCCCCGGCCTATTGTATGGATAGTTCTTGTCAATTAATTGCTTGTGATATTCCTGTAAGCCTTTGCAAACTATGTAAAACTTGCCTCCAGGGGTATAGTCTCCATGATGCTCCGTTAAATGCAGTTTGATTCTGGCCTTTGATACTTCCATATAAACTGGGGCTGTTTCATCAAAGCGGTGTTCCCATTCTATTTTAAACCCAAGCCAATTTATGTAGAATTCCTCAGCCTTTTTCCTGTCGAAAATACGAAGCATAGGTGTGACAGACATTTCAGATAAGACTTCCATTGCTCCTATATCTGGACCTGCTTCATGCTGCTGATACTTACCAGATTCTGCCTTTTTTCTATAATGTTGTATTAGCAGGAGCAGAGTGCCAAGAAAATACAGGGAGATTCCTACATATACCTGCGGTCCACAGAGAACAAGTAAACCCACAAAAGACAAGATTAGGAATGCTGAGTTAATACCTAGAGTTAAACACTTAATATAGGGTATACTGCGGCTTAAGACAGCCAAAATATTGAATAGGCCACTCAATATAATTGCTATCCCTGAACCGATGAATCACAAGTGATGCTGTTCGAACTTGCCTATTGGGAAAACAAAGCAGATATGAATGATGCCTAACAACACCATTGCCAAACCAATACTGATCCTAACCCAGTACATCATCAATTACAACATGAATTATTATTCTGTATCGGCGGACACTTGACGCTCCCGTAACTGCAATAAACACAGCAATCCCCATTCTTAGGTTTAAGGACCTTGCCACAGCCTTCACATTCATAAAAATACTGGCAAGCATCTGTTGGCATGGTTTCCCGTTTGCAATGACCACATTCAGGGCAGGTAATTACTGATTCCAATATCACTTGAACTGACATATTATTTCTTTTTGCAACAATCGTCTTCCTTTTCACTGCATGATTTATCCGTGTCACATGCTTCAGTACCTGAAAAATAGACTGCAAAAAGTGCAGCAACTTTGTCAGCTCTTTCTTTGCCTATGTTTTTAGCATAGATCTCGTACCCATCTTTCCTCCAGCGATCCTGGGTTTCCTGGCTGCCCAATTCCTTATTAGTTCTTACAATAACCAGCTCCTTTTTAAAGTAATCCTCTATTTGCTTTTTTATGATGCCAGCTTCCTGTTCATTGATCAATCCTGAGTCTTTGGCAAATGTTGTTAAATCTGTCGCTATAACTCCGGCTTCCTCAATGCTCAACTGATCCACTTCCATGCCTTTGTACCATTTGTCCTTACCCATCATACTGGCATTTAATTCCTTTATTTTTGAATTTTCGGAAATAAGTTTAGCCTCAATATCATGTTTCTTGAAAAGTGATTGAATCAGGTCTTCATCTGTTCCTTCATTCCAGACAACAGCAATAACAGTTCCCTGCCTGTTTGACCATGTTTCCTTGATCTGTTTTTCCTTGTCTGTATCTATAAATAGAGGTTTCAGGCGGCTCCCGCAGCCAATCTCAGGTGCTGCACCGCACACCAATGGCACTTTGTAAAATGTAATGATTCCCGATTCTTTAATCCCATTAGTCCAGGCAGTAATTCGGAATGCCAATATCCCCAATATTGAACATATAATTATGGTCGCTTTTTTCATAGAACTATTTTTTAATAATTGTTTCTTTAACTGAGTATCCGGTAGAATTGATGGATTCCTTGATTTTATCTATAGATATTTTTGCCTCGTCAAACTGAATAAGGGCATTTGATTTTTCGTATGAAACATTCACAGAGATTATTTCAGAGTGTTTATTTAATGCATGTATGATGTGCTGTTCACAACTTTCACAAGTCATTCCCGAAATCTTAAATTCTGCTGTTTGTAAATTCTTGCTACCTGTTATACTTCCTTGTTTTTCCTGAGTTGGATAAAAGACATGTGAGTATAATGGAAAAGCAAGCATTCCAATGGTGAAAACGGTAACTATAAGCAAAAAGGATTTTGATTGCCAAAATGAAGTTTTTTTGATCTCGCATCCGCATTCATCGACGTTTGCTTTAGCTGGCCTGAATTTCTGATACCAGGCTACACCTAAAATCAGGAATGTAAACCCTGCCAGGTAAGGTCTTGCAGGTTCAATCCAGGAAAAGTTGGATGCTGCACCCCCTGCTCCGGCAAAAATGACTAACAATGGGGTTATGCAGCAAAGAGATGCCGCTACAGCAGATAAAAGACTCGCACCTATCAGCTTCCCCTGTTTCATATCGTCTTCGTTGTAATATTTTGCGTGTTGATATGCTTAAAAAAGGGCTTAAGAATTTTCATATGCTCTTCTTTAAGAGAATAGTAGATAGTCTGGCCTGCCCGCCTTGCTTCTATTATATTGCCGTCCTTTAGTTTTCTTAAATGCTGGGACACCGCCGGAATGCTCATCTCCAGAATATCGCTCATGTCGCAAGGGCAAAGCTCACCTTCTTCCTCTAGCAGGTACAATATCTTCAACCTGTTTTCATTTCCCGCAAGTTCAAGCACTCTCCCCAGCAAGGCAAATGACTTCGCATTGGCTTCTATCTTGTCTTTACAAGCCATGATTTGAGCCTGGTCAGCAAACACCCTTAAACATGTAATTTTATCCATAATATCGGGGCAAATATAATAAGTTTTCTTATTTAAGCAAATACTTAAATACATATAACCAAAAACAAATTAGAATTCAAAATAGAAAAATACGCTCAAATCGAAACTGCTTAAAACTTTTCTTATTTGTTATGCAAAATGTTACGCAACAAGCCCAAAATAAAAAAGGGATTCATTTACTGAAACCCTTGATTTTACTATTTGTGACCCCGGAGAGGCTCGAACTCTCGACCCGCTGATTAAGAGTCAACTTCACATCAAAAGATTCTAGTTGAGAATGTCATAATGTTTAAATTAGAAGTCATTCAAAAGTTCGACATTTCGCCAATTGCCTCCACCTTCGCCCTTCGTAGCCTTGGCGAAGTAGGGCTTCGCCCACCCAGTCTTAGTATCAGGGCTTCGGTGGATGTTATCCACTTTAAGGCTTTCAATTTCTTGAAAGCCTTGTTTTTTTGCACTGTATAAACATTTTGGCATAAAAAAACCAAATTTTTATTATAAATCACTGAATTGTCAAAATATCGATCTAATAATTAATCTATCTTTGAATCCTGTTATAAAAAAGGGAGGGTTCCCGATGAATTCATACAAAAAGATATCAATATATATTAAGGATTTTTTGTTTCAATCAATCATCTTTTATCTTACACTACTTTCTCCATTGGGGAGTTTGGGG
>DASWYG010000142.1:0-25300 GCA_036405075.1 Bacteroidia bacterium
ACCCCATGCCATATTCACCTTTGGAACCACACCAGGGACATGTATTTATTTTGTCAGTTCCTATACAATGCAATTTGCCACAGTGGCAAGAAGCAAAAGCATATTGATTGCCGCAACAAGGGCAAGTTGGTGCACCCATCAGTTCTTGGGTATTGATTGAACTTTTAATGGCGTTTTCATCGGAAAGTTCAAAGTATGATTGATCGACTTGAAAAGCGCCAACCAATCCATAAGATCGGGTAGATAAATTGATTCCGGGTATTTCTGAGACACTCAATTCTTTGCGATATTTCATCAAATATGGTCTGAGTGTTTTTTGACATTTTGCAGATAAGACCACAAAATTATCATCCACAAATGTTTTTGTTGGAGATGTTTTTGTGAGATCCAATTTCGAAATGGTGTTGTTGTCTATTTCAGCTAATTCGAATCCACTTTTTTTACTTTCAATGCTCTCGCTGCTTGTTTTGATTGAATCGGTTACCCATTTAAAGAATTTTCGATATGAATTGGCATCTACATTTTTAAACAACAAAATGTCTTCAGTTAATTCTCTAAGAACACTTGTATCGGTTTCTTCACCGAAAGAGATGGCAACTAAATTGGTAGATCTTGCCCATTTGTTTTTCCATTCGGCGATAGCGGCTTTACTGTCATCAGTTGGCACACCATCTGTAAATAGGAACACAATTGGTTTCCAATCGCCTTTTACTTCTGCAGTTGTTTTAACTGTATTTTTATTCAATTCAAACATCAAATGTCCAAGTGCGCGACTTAGCGAAGTACCGCTGCCAATTGGAAATTTTGGAGGGTAAAAACTGATAATTTCTTGCAATGGTACCAATGTTTTGGCCTGACCGGCGAATGCAATGACAGAAACCCACACAGTTTCTATTGCTCTGGGGTCAGTTTTTAGTTCTTTGATAATAGCAGACATTCCCTCTTCCACCATCATGATGGGGTCGCCAACCATGCTTTCGGAAACGTCTATAAGAAAGTATATAGGTAATCTTCTCATAATTAAAATACTTGAATGACTTCAGTTGGAGGTGGGGGCAAGGCCACTTCATCAGTGGTGCCCATACTTCTATTGCCTTGTTCAATGGTGTCTGAAACCCATTTAAAGAATTGCTTCAATGTTGAGCTGTCTGCAATGGCCAAGTGAACTACATGATCGGTAAGATCTTTTAGTTTTGAGTCATCTGCTAAATGGCCAACGGCACATCCCACAATGACACCAAAATTCGCTGATTTGATTTTTGGAATCATTTCATTGTACAGCAAAATGTCGGAGGGTTTTCCATCCGTGATGAGGAACAACAAGGGTTTCCAATCGCCCTTCTGATTTTCATTTCCTTTTCGTACATTTTGTTGTACTTTTTCATGCAGGACCTCCAAAGCTTTGCCTGTATTGGTAGGTCCGCTTGGCGGACAAGTGATCTCTTGTAACGAAAATGAAGCTAGATCGGTAAGAGGATAAATTTCCTTTATTTCGCGATCAAATGTGATGATGCTGATCCATAAGGTTTCTATCGCCTGTGGATCAGACCTCAATTCACTGATCATGCCGCTAAGTGCATTGTTAAGAGCCTGAATGGGTTCTCCATTCATAGAGCCGGAAGTGTCAAGTAAAAAATATACAGGCAATCTTCTCATCAGGTCACTATATTTAATTCTGATGGAGGAGGAGGTAATTCATTCATACCGCTGACTTCTTTTCCTGCATCTTCTACTTTTGTTGATGTCACGCCTATTGAAGCTGTCACCCAAGCAAAAAACTTAGAAATGCTGTTGATGTCTGTATCTATTGCTACAACATTGTCAGTAATTTGTTTCAATATACTTGAATCGGCATTACTGCCTGCAGAGCATGCTACAACGATGCCGGTTTTTTTCGTTTTGAAAATGCTGAGTCCAGACTGCCAATCGTCGGTAGGCAAACCATCGGTCATAATAAAGACCAAGGGTTTCCAATCGCCTTTGGTTTCGGCAGTTGTTTTCACCACTTCATTGTCTATGCAATTGCTCAGTACTTTAAGCGCTTCTCCCAAAGATGTTGTTCCAGTGGCTTGTATGTCCAACATTTGAAAATTAGACAAGTCTGTTAAAGGGATGATTTGGCGTGCAGATGCATCAAAAGTGATCACACTCAAATATGCAGTTTCTATAGCTTGGGGATTTTGTCTCAATGAACTGATCATCACCTGAACACCGTTTTTAACAGCTTCTATGGGTTCTCCGGTCATTGATCCGGAAGTGTCTAACAATAGGTAAACGGGTAATCTTCTCATATTTTATTGAATGTTGTATGTTTGGCCACCATCAGAGTTGGCAGAGTTTGAATTGTTGAGGTCCATTCCATAACCTGAATGCCCGTAAGAATCGTCATTTTGATTGATTTCAGCAATTATTTCCGAAGTGTAGTCTTCGCCACCTTTGAAAACATTGATGAATGAACCGATGGTATATATCGGTCCCCAAGGAATGCCCCACCATCCCAAAAAGAATGAAATAAGGGCAAACTTAATGCCCGGTTTAATTCTGGATTCTCCCGGTTTAATGAAGTATACGACCGAGTTGTTCCTGAGACTCATAAAAATAATTGAGATGGCAAATTTGTAAACAACGAATTTGCCACCTTGAGATACCATTTGACGAAGATCTTCGCCGGTTAATCCTTCAATGTTTTTGATGGTCATAAATTATAAGTAGCTCTTTATTATTCTGTGAATGGTTTGCCCTAAAAAGACATCATCGGTAGGATCGCCAATGGCACTAAATTTCCATTCGCCATTTCTTTTGTACAAATTGCCCATGATGATTGATTTTTTGCCGGCGTATTGAGCTTCTGCAGACACATTGTAGCTTGCAAATTCAGCTTTAACATGTGTAGGAGTTCCCTCGTACATTCTGATCTTAGAATATGGAATTTGAGAAAAGTCTTCATTTCCTGCATTGTTCAAAAAGAAGAATATCTGAGAAACTTTTGCATCTAATTTAGACAGGTCAACAGTGATGATCTCGTTGTCCAATCCATCGTCACCACCGGTATCTCCTGCTAAATCGTCTCCGGTGTGTTTCAATGCTCCATCATTTGAATAGAGTTTTCCTTTTGGTAATCCGAATTGTTGCAACACATCTACCCTGTACAAAGGGGAATACAAATGATCGCATAAGTTGTTTTGATCGTCTACGAGTATGCAACTCAAATCCAAGTCAACACTTTGTGTACTGCTGGATAATCCAAACATGGTTTTTTTCTTGATACCTCCCCAATTTACGCCTACGCAAAATTGTGTTAAGGTGTCACCACCATTTTTTCTAAGATCGATCTTTTGTCCTTTGGTTAAATTAATTGCCATATTATGTTTAGTTATTGATATTTGTCTAAATAGTCTTGGAGTCCTCCCTTCATTCCTGAACCCACAGCTTCAAATTTCCATTCGTTATTTTTCTTATAAATCCGGCCAAATTCAACGGCTGTTTCTATTGAAAAATCTTCGTCTAATTCGTATTTAACAATTTCCGAATTGTTGGTATTGTCTAAGATTCTGATGAATGAATTTCTTACTTGTCCAAAATTTTGTTTTCTGGTTTCTGCATCATGTATGGTTACTACCACACAAATGGAGGCAGCTGTAGATTCGATTTTTGACAAATCAACCAATATGGCCTCATCATCGCCATCACCGTCTCCGGTTCTGTTATCACCGGTATGCACTACCGCATCGTTTGGAGATTTTAACTGATTGTAAAATACAAAATGTGAATCAGATAATAATTTCCCATTTTCTCCTAATATGAAAATAGAGGCATCCAAATCAAACTCATGACCTGTTGATGATGCATTGGTATCCCATCCCAAACCGATGGTGAATTTTTGTGAATTGATGGACTCTCTTTGTCCTTTCTGTAAGTTAATGGCCATATTCTGTCAGTTTTAAGTTGTATAAATTTGTTTTGTATGTTTCAATTAAATGGTAATTGTTGCTTATCGCTAAATTTTGAAAATCTCGCTTCTGTTTTTCACTGAAATGATCGAAAACGCAATTAAAATCTTCAAGTGGTAAACTTAAAATGTATTTAATGATTCGGGTGTTGAAGCGGAAACTATCTTTTGAGATGTTTTCAATGAGGTCTTTAGTGTTTTTAATTGCATAGTAATTGTAATAATTTTCAATTTTAGGGGAAATCGATAAATTTACCAATTCTGCAAAATACAAAAACACAAAATTTCCTGATATTTTTTCGTTTTCAAATAGTTTTAACAAAGTGTGTTCATGGCTGCCGGTTATTCTTATGTCATCTAAAAACAAACAGAACTGATTGTTTACAATGTTTTTATCAATGTAATAGGTGTCATTAGCAATTAAACGCCTGCGTTCTTCATAACTCAATTCTCCATAATCTTGGGTGTAAGTTTGATTGCGACCGATTTTTATTTCTTTAAGACCGGGCCTATTGTGATAAAATAAATATTTGTTTAAATGTACAATCAACTCATTACATAAAAAGTTGGATGCTGTCGGTATTGCAGAATACGGACTGGGAGTTATCAAGATCTGTTCTTGTTCCAATAATTCCGGACCAATGTGATCAATGATACACACTGCCATTTCTTTTGCAAATTTTTGAGCGTATAAAGTGTTGCCGAATTTGAATTCTGAATATTCGGCAGGATTGAATGGAGGGGATAATTCGTCCTCTATTTTGTATAAACTGAGTCTTCTTTGTGTCAAATTAGTAATGCATTATAACCAAAATTCAAAGCGCCCTGATAATCGGCTATTTCATTGTCGCCAATATGCAGTACCTCCGACTTTTGAATGTTCTGATGGTTTTGTATGTTGTTAAATGACAATTGAAACATCTCTTTATTGGGTTTAGAAATACCTTGTTCATCTGAAAACAAAGTGAAATCAAAGTATGCCAATATGTTCTCCAAAACAGCTGTTTTTTTTAATGTATCGCCTTTGATAAAACCTGTGTTGGAGATCAAACTCATCCCTTTTTTCTGTTGTCGAATGTTTTCCATAAGAGCAGGAATGCCTTCATGTTTGAAAAACGGAGGATGTTCGAGAAATAAATTCTGTGTCATGTGATCAAATTCATTGAGTGCATCAATATGAATGTCATCTAAATGGCCTTTCAATTGATTCAATATCATCAATAAAATGATGTGTGAATCAATGTGTTTGCCGCTGATTTCACTGAGCCTGTTGCACAATAGATCATATTCCCTGAAGCATTTGTAACACTCGTCAAATTCTTTTTCAATTTTAAAAAAATCCATTGCTGTTCTCACCAACTCAGGTTTAAAATCAGGGTTTGACCGAATTAAAGTCAACCAAAGATCGAATGAGAAATGTTGATGATTTTCTATACTTTGGTAAGGAAGGAATATGGACTCATTTGATGACATCACCTTTGTAGTATTTTCCAACAAAAAATGACAGGTCTTCCTTGTATCCCAATCCCGATGCTTCAAATTTCCATTTACCGTCACGCAGATATAAACGGCCAAATTCAATAGCTGTCTCAATTGAAAAATCTTCATCCAATTCATACTTGGCGACTTCAGTGTTATTGACATCGTCTACCAATCGGATGTAGGAACTTCTGACTTGTCCGAAATTTTGTTTTCTTGAGACAGCTTCATGTATCGTCACAACAAATAATATTTCTTGTATGTCTTGATTCACTTTTGAAAGGTCTACCAAAATGGTTTCATCATCTCCGGCGGCACTGTTGCCTCCTGTTGGGTCATCGCCGGTATGATGCAATGCACCATCTGGTGAATCATTGTTGCCGTAAAAAACAAAGTATTGTTCGGTTGGGATTAATCGTCCTGAATTGATCATGAATGCTGAAGCATCCAAATCAAAATCATGTCCTGTGCCTTCATTCGGATTCCAACCCAAACCAACTCTTAACTTGCTCAGCCCTATGTCTATTTTTTGTCCTTTTTGTAAATTGATTGCCATACAAAGTGTTAATTTTTTTAAACTTCGAATATAAGATTATTTTTAAAATACAAATGAAACACAATTATATCTTTGTTTTAAGTTTTTAGAGCCGCATTATTGATCATGATCAATCGACTATGCAGTGTGTTTTAAATTGGATTTTATACATAAAATTAAATCCTTAAAATTATACTGATTGATGGTTCATGTAAATGTCTGGTAAGTAGGTAATAAAAGTGTTTTGAATTGAGTTTTTTCCCTTTACCATATCAATATCATTCTGAGATGGTTAAATTTTTATGGCAATCAATTACAAACTGATGTTTGTGATTCAGGGTACAATGAGCCTGGTGTTATACAAATTTCGAAAGTTTTATATGTGTAAAGGTGTTTAAAGAATAAAATGTATGTGAATTCACAATACTCCGATACCGGCATATAATGTCTGATAGGCCATTTGCGAACTTCTGTTTAAATTATCCACAGCATATTTAAAATAACCGACTATCACCTAATTTTGCGGGATTTTTATTTATGCCAAAAGATCCTTCCATCAAATCAGTTTTAATTATCGGTAGCGGCCCCATCATCATTGGACAAGCCTGCGAATTCGATTACTCAGGTTCACAAGCATCACGTTCCCTCCGAGAGGAAGGAATAGAAGTGTCGCTGATCAACAGCAATCCGGCCACCATCATGACGGATAATGTTACAGCCGATCACGTGTATCTGTGGCCACTAACCGTTCAATCCATTGAGAAAATTTTACAAGAACGTCAGATTGATGCGGTATTGCCAACAATGGGTGGCCAAACTGCATTGAATCTTGCAATCGAAGCTGAGGATCTGGGTATTTGGGAAAAGTACAATGTTCGCATAATTGGTGTAGACACTGCAGCCATTCAAAAAACTGAGAACAGAGAGTTATTCAGACAGTTGATGATCGATATAGGTGTTGGTGTAGCTACCAGCCGCACTGCGAATTCCTTCTTGGAAGGAAAGGAAATCGCGCAGGAGATAGGATATCCCCTGGTTATTCGCCCATCTTTTACACTTGGTGGTACAGGTGGAGGTTTTGTAAAAACCAAAAACGAATTGGATGAGGCATTGCGAATTGGATTGGAAGCATCACCAACGCATGAAGTATTGGTTGAACAAGCTGTATTGGGTTGGAAGGAGTATGAGTTAGAAGTACTCAGAGACAATAACAACAACATTGCGGTCATTTGTACCATTGAAAACTTTGATCCAATGGGGATTCATACAGGAGATAGCATCACCATCGCTCCGGCAATGACTCTCAGCGATACCTGTTTCCAGGAGATGAGAGACATGGCATTCAAAATGATGCGAAGCATTGGTAATTTTTCCGGAGGTTGTAACGTACAGTTTGCGGTTAATCCGGAGAATGAAGAGATCATCGCAATTGAGATCAATCCGCGTGTGTCACGTTCATCTGCCTTGGCTTCAAAAGCAACCGGTTACCCAATTGCTAAAATAGCAGCTAAATTGGCCATAGGTTATAATCTTGACGAATTGAAGAATCCGGTAACCAAAACGACCTCAGCTTATTTTGAACCAGCCATTGATTATGTGATCATTAAAATACCTCGCTGGAACTTCGATAAATTCAAAGGTGCCAACAAACAACTTGGATTGCAGATGAAAGCAGTAGGAGAGGTGATGGCCATTGGAAGAAGTTTTCAGGAAGCCCTCCAAAAAGCTTGTCAATCTCTGGAGATTCGCAAGTTTGGTTTGGGTGCTGATGGAACCGGTTCTCGCAATTTGGAAGAGATCGCTTACAGTTTGGAAAATCCAAGCTGGGACCGTTTGTTCCACCTGAAAGATGCGGTTGAATTGGGTGTTCCATTGACAACCATACAAAAGTTAACCAGAATCGACAGATGGTACCTCGAACAAATACTGGATCTGGTAAACACTGAAAAAGAAATTAAACGTCATACCCTCGAAACATTGCCTGAAAACCTTATCAGAGTTGCAAAACAAAAAGGATACAGCGATTACCAAATCGCTTATTTGATCAAAAATTGCACAGAGGATGATGTATATGAAAAAAGAAAAAAACTGGGCATTACAAGAACCTATAAAATGGTGGATACTTGTGCTGCTGAATTTCCATCCCCTACCAACTACTTTTACTCTTGCTTCGAAGGCGAGAATGAAAGTGTGGTGACAGATAAGAAAAAGATCATCGTTTTGGGCAGTGGTCCAAACCGTATAGGCCAAGGTATAGAGTTCGATTACAGTTGTGTACACGGCTTGCTTGCGGCTAAAGAATCCGGTTACGAAGCCATCATGGTAAACTGTAACCCTGAAACCGTGAGCACAGACTTTGATATGGCCAATAAGCTCTACTTTGAACCGGTATATTGGGAACATTTGTGGGAGATCATAGAACTTGAGAAACCTGAAGGTGTTATTGTTCAATTGGGTGGTCAAACTGCCTTGAAACTTGCAGAGAAACTACACGAAAGGGGCATTAAGATCATCGGTACTTCTTTCCCTAATATGGACCTGAGTGAAGATCGCGGATTGTTCAGCGACTTATTAAAAGAGCTTAACATACCTTATCCAAAGTATGGTGTATCTGAAACTGCTGAAGAAGCAGTAAAGATTGCCAATGAAGTTGGATACCCAGTCTTGGTTCGTCCTAGTTATGTATTGGGAGGACAAGGAATGAAGATCGTGATCAACGATGAAGATTTGGAAGCAGCGGTGATCAACCTCTTGGGTGATTTGCCGGGCAACAGAGTGCTCATCGATCATTTCCTGGACAGAGCTGAAGAAGCAGAATGCGATGTGATCTGCGACGGAGAGGATTATCACGTGATCGGTATGATGGAACATATAGAACCTGCAGGTATTCACAGTGGAGACAGCAATGCGGTTCTACCGCCATTCAATTTGTCGCAAAATGTGATGGATCAAATGGAAGAGTACAGTAAGAAATTGGCCTTCTCCATGAACATCCGCGGATTGCTCAACATTCAGTTTGCCATCAAAGATGAAAAAGTGTATGTGATTGAAGCCAATCCAAGAGCCAGCAGAACTGTGCCATTCATTTGCAAAGCCTACGATGTGCCATACATCAATATTGCTACTAAGGTGATGTTGGGCGTCAACAAACTGAAGGATTTCACCATCGAAAGAAAATTGAAAGGATTTGCCATCAAGATTCCGGTGTTCTCTTTCAATAAATTCCCAAATGTCAACAGAGAATTAGGACCTGAAATGAAGAGTACAGGTGAAGCCATCTTGTTTGTGAAAGACACCAAAGACCCTGAATTCAGAGAGATCTACAGCAAGAAAAGCATGTACCTGAGCAGATAATTCATTTTCAATATATTTATTTTAAAAGAGAAACTACCTAATAAAGAGTTTCTCTTTTTTTTATTTACCCCGGTTGATTTTCCAAATGCAATAGGCATTGATCAAAGTTATTATAGAAAATATCTTTTCAAAAATAGTTTTAGCCAGTAGATTGCCTAAAGTATTCAATAGGAAGACAGAAAAGAAAATCCATAGAATAATTCGAATCGACCTTTGGCTTAAATACGATTTTAATCGTTCTGATTTCTGCAAGAGAACAAATAGTAAGAATGAATTGATGAGCAATGAAAGGGTTTCAAATACATACATTTCTTCAATTGATTTCAAACGTCCTCCCCAAGTATGTTCATAAGGGATGATAGAGGTAATGATCAAAATGTGAAAAACCGATACCAGGCAAGTGATTGCAATCAGAGAATTGAGGAAAATGGACTTATTTGAATTCATGTGTTTTGTTTAGTTTGATCTCAATGATGTTGTGAAATTTAATCAACTTCTTAGAATCTTTTCCATTGTTCTTCCCTTGGCCAATTCGTCAACTAGCTTGTCTAAATAACGAACCTGTCGGGTCAGGGTGTTTTCAATTTCTTCGATTCTGTAACCACAGATCATACCGGTAATTGATTCTGATTTTGGATTCAATTTGGCTTTGCTAAAGAATGTTTCAAATGTGACCTTCTCATCTATCATTTGATGTAATTCTTTTTCACTGAAGCCGGTAAGCCATTTAATGATCTGATGCAATTCATCAATACTTCGACCTTTTTTTTCAACTTTCGCAACATAATGAGGATACACAGACGCAAAAGTCATTTTCGCAATTCTATCGTTGTGTTCTTTTGTTGTTTTCATTTCAATCTTTCAAGTTTGCCTTTGCGTTTGACAATGTTTTTATAATCCCATTGAATCTCTCTTGATTTTTTGAGCCATTGGCTGATTTGGGCTTCATTGATCTCCGAACTGTTGTTATAGAATTTAGATGCATCTTTAAATTTTTCTCCCAAAATATTCAACTCTGGTTCATTGAAATCGGCACCACTCCAAAACATCAGCCTTATGCCTTTTTTCTGTTTGCTGTATCCAACAATTGGATTTTCTTCCAGGAACCAAACAGGGTGAGCATGCCATATTTTGCTGACAGATTCAGTTAGTTCTTTGTCAATGATATCAGCCAGTAGGTTACAAATTAACTGATCACTGGCAGAGTGTTGCTCATTGTATTTTTTTATCTCAGAGTTCATAATAGAATTGTTGAAGTAAAATGGAGGACCATCAAACGGCTTATTTTCAAAAATAACTCTAATTCATGAAAGTTTTAAATACAGGAACTTAACTCTGATAGAATGTGCATTGCATACACATCGATAGTAGCTGATCATTTACTTTGTTTACTCATTCTATGAATCCAATACGATTGGATGATGGGGTACAAGACCATGATGGCAATGGCTACAGCAAAAAGCAAACTGTAAATGCCTTTGCTCAATACAAATGAAAGAACAAATAAAGCAGCGCCACCTATCATCCAAATTCGACCTGCTGTTCGATGTGTGATCTTCCAGTTGTCATCACTCTCAAGTGTCCAGGGTGTGCGAATGCCCATGAAATAGTTGGGGCGAATGGTTTGGAAATAGTTGCCAAACATAGCAAAAAGCAAGGCGATGATACTCAAAAGCACATTCGAATTGAATGAATTGCCGGGCAATGAAACATAAATGGTATAACACATCAATATGGTGAAAAAGAAGCTCATCATTAATCGCAGACTAAAGTATTTTTCGCCCATTTGTTCGATGCGTTTTCGCGGGTCTATTTTAGGTAAAAACAAGAAGAGGAGGTACAGGCCCAAATTGATGCCAAGAATGACCCAAATGAAGTTGTTTTTGTGGGTGTAGTCATCGGCTTCGCCTTGAAAGTTAAAGTGAGTTGCCATCTGTTCGGGCAATGCATTATAATGATAATAGAAATAGGCCAAAGGTAGAATGGACAAAGCGAGCAATGCGATTTCTTTAATTTGTTTTTTCATGATTTTTTATTTTTAAGTGGAACGAAAAATTGAATGATGTCGTCGATGATAGAGGTGTTGAGAGAGTAGTGAACAAACTGGCCTTTTTTTATGGTACTCACCAAATCAGCTTGTTTGAGTTTGTCTAGATGGTGTGAGATACTTGGTGCGGTGATATTGAATTTTTCGGCAATCTCTCCGGCTGTCATATCACGTTCTCTGAGCATTTTCAGTATTTCCCGTCTGATGGGGTCGTTGAGGGCTTTGAATACTTTATTCATTAGATAAATAAATAATTAGACAAATGTCTAAATACTTTTTGAGATGTGCAAGGAAAAATGACAAATAATTGAAAATATCGATGAAATTTAAATGAATTGAGTGTGAGAGAGGAACCACTTTGTAATGTGTTTCAATGAGAAAAATCGGAATTGTTGTTGTATTTTCGTGAATATGTTCAGAAATCGACTTGTTTTAACCTTATTGTTTTTTTCTTTTTTCCTATTGATCTCCTTAACACCTTCTTGTGTTTATGAGGTTGAGACCCCGGCTCCTTGTTTTCAAGACAATGTATTGCCGATATTTGTATCAAAATGTGCATATACCGGCTGTCACAATTCCACATCTAAAGAGCGCGGATATGATCTAACCACCTATGAGGGCATCATGAAAGGGGTAGTGGCAAAGAAACCTCAAAGCAGTGAAGTATACAAGCAATGCGCCAGCGGAGAGATGCCACCCCGTCAATATGAGTCTTTAACCAAATTGGAATTGACTTTAATCAAAAACTGGATCAGAGCAGGAGCTGAAAATACATCAAAGTGTGTTACCTGTGATACCAGTTCCAAATATGCTTCTCGCATTCAACCCATTTTAGACAAATGGTGCATTACTTGTCACAATTCTACACTCACCAGTGGTAATCACAATTTAAGCAATTACAATGGTGTAGCTGCTTCCATACAAACAGGAAGATTTACAGGTTCCATTCAACACAGCTCCGGTTTTTCTGCGATGCCGCAAGGCGGTTCCAAATTATCAGATTGCGATATCAACGCCATCGTTAAATGGATCAATGCCGGTTATCCCAATAATTAATGGAAAGTATATGAGATCATTCTTTGGGTAAAGGATTGGTCAATAAATACGAAAATCCAATAGAGGTTACAGCTTGATTCAGATTGAAGTTGAAACCTGACGAGTTCATGGTTTGATCGGTATCGGTGCCATTGCCGGAGTATACGTTCTTGTTTTGTGAATATCCCAGACCCGAGAGATTTAAACTGATACCGATTCGTCGGTGAGGAAACCACATCATGCCCAACTCAATTCCTGCATTAAAGCTTTTTCTGTCCTCTTCTGTGTTATTTGTGCTGTTGTTGGAAACAGTAATTGAAGTTCCGGTATATAATCCGGTAAAAAACAATATTTGTTGATTGAGATTGATGTATTTGCTTGCTCCTATTCTCAATGGTACTGCTGTGCTTGTGTATTTATATCCTGAAACATGATTGTATTCAGAATAATATTTACTGTAAGAGATACCTGTAGATACATTTAATGCAAAGTTTTGTTTGATGAAATAGTGGAGCATTGGGTTCACCCCAAAAAAGCTATTGACAGTTTTGTCACTTTGAATAACTGAATTGATGTAATAAGTTCGATTGTTTTCATAGCTACTAAAAGAAGCACCACCACCAATCATTACACTGCGTTTTGGTATTTGGGCCCATACATTTACAGTTGAAAAAACAGCTAGTAAAGTGGCCATTGCGTTTAATTTTATTTTGTTTTTCATGTCATAATCAACGACTTGTAATTTTATTAATTACAAATACCGATTTGAATGACATTTATATGACAATGCCAAATTGGAACATAGTTGCATAAAAAAAGCCCCGAATCATCGGGGCTTTTCATTATTCTCCTTTGTCGACCTTGGTCTTCTTATTGCCTTTTTTTCCGCCTGAGTTGTTGATCACTTTAAGAACATTGTTTTCCTTATCAAGTTCAACGCTTACGGATGTTCCTTCAACGATATCACCTTTAAGAATTTCTTCTGCCAGTGGATCTTCCAAGTATTTTTGCATGGCCCTTTGCAAAGGACGCGCTCCAAATTTACTGTCGAAACCATGATCGGCTATAAATTCTTTTGCTTCATCACTCAGCTTTACTGTATATCCTAAATCTTCAATGCGTTTGAGCATTTTAGAAATTTGAATGTCGAGGATTTTGATGATCTCTGGTTTTTCCAAACTGTTGAACACGATCACGTCATCAATACGATTCAAGAATTCAGGTGAGAAGAATTTCTTCAACGCACTTTCTATCACTTGCTTGCTTTCGTTTTCTGAGTTGGTGACTTTGTTGCTGGTTGCAAACCCTACACCGGTACCAAAATCTTTCAATTGTCTTGAACCGATGTTAGAGGTCATGATGATGACAGTATTTCTAAAGTCAACTTTTCTGCCCAAACTATCGGTGATATGACCTTCATCCAGGATTTGTAACATGATGTTGAACACATCCGGATGGGCTTTCTCTACCTCATCAAACAATACCACTGCATAAGGTTTTCTTCTTACTTTTTCAGTTAACAATCCACCTTCTTCATAACCCACATAACCCGGAGGCGCACCAACCAAACGGCTGACAGCAAATTTCTCCATGAATTCACTCATATCTATACGAATCAACGCATCGTTGTTGTCGAACATGTATTCGCTTAAGGCTTTGGCCAGTTCAGTTTTACCTACACCGGTTGGCCCCAAAAAGATGAATGATCCAATTGGTTTATTAGGGTCTTTAAGTCCTGCTCTTGTTCTTTGTATGGCTTTAGAGAGTTTCTCAATGGCTTTGTCTTGACCGATCACTCGTTTTTTCAAATCGGCTTCCATGGTGAGCAGTTTTTTGCCTTCACTTTGACCGATACGTTTAACCGGAATACCTGTCATCATGGCAACCACTTCTGCAACATTTTCTTCTGTTACAACAAAGCGATTGTTGATGGTTTCTTCCTCCCATTTGAGTTTGGCTGAATCCAACATGTTGATGAGGTTTTTTTCCTTGTCGCGCAATCTGGCAGCTTCCTCATATTTTTGGCTTTTCACCACTGCTATTTTCTCCAATTTGATGGCTTCAATTTGAGCCTCCAAATCAACGATTTCTTCAGGCACATTGATGTTGGTGATGTGCACACGGGCGCCCACTTCATCCAATACATCTATGGCTTTGTCAGGTAAATTCCTGTCGGTGATGTAGCGGTTGCTGAGTTTTACACAAGCTTCAATTGCTTCGGGTGTATAGGTGACATGGTGGTGGTCCTCGTATTTTTCTTTGATGTTGTTGAGGATTTCAATGGATTCTTCAGGAGAAGCCGGTTCGATCATCACCATTTGGAAACGTCTTTCGAGTGCGCCGTCTTTTTCTATGAATTGACGGTACTCATCGAGGGTTGTTGCACCAATACATTGAACTTCACCTCTTGCGAGAGCGGGTTTAAACATATTGCTGGCATCAAGACTGCCACTGGCTCCACCTGCACCAACAATTGTGTGAATTTCATCAATGAACAATATAACGTCATTGGCTTTTTCCAATTCGGTCATAATGGCTTTCATGCGTTCTTCGAACTGACCGCGGTATTTGGTACCTGCCACAAGAGAAGCTAAGTCAAGTGTAACTACACGTTTGTTGAAAAGCACACGAGAAACTTTTCTTTGAATGATTCTAAGAGCAAGTCCTTCAGCGATTGCTGTTTTACCTACACCCGGTTCACCGATAAGTATAGGATTGTTTTTCTTTCTACGAGATAAGATCTGAGAAACGCGTTCAATTTCTTTTTCTCTTCCTACTATTGGATCCAGTTTGCCTTCTTCTCCGAGTTTGGTCAGATCGCGACCAAAATTGTCGAGTACAGGTGTATTGGATTTAGGATTTTTCTTTTTGATTTCTTCAATTTTGCGGTCTTCCGGTGCTTCATTTGCATCGTCTTCAAACGCATTAGTTGGCGGCTCCTTTGGTTTGAACCCACCTGATCCGCCCTCAAGTAAGGTTTGCTTGAAAAAATCGTAATTGATGCCATATTGTGCCAACACCTGAGAGGCGATGTTGTCTTCGTCCCTTAAAATGGACAGAAGGAGGTGTTCGGTACCTATGGTTTCGGTTTTAAATATCTTGGCTTCAAGATAAGTGATCTTAAGTGCCTTCTCAGCTTGTTTGGTCAATGGGATATTGCCAAGGTTGCTTACGCCTGTGGCAGTGCTCCTAATGGTGTCTTCGATGGCTTTTTTGAGACGAATGACATCGATCTCAAGGTTTTTTAATGTGGTCAGTGCTGTGCCTTCTCCTTCGCGGATTATGCCCAACAAGAGATGCTCAGTTCCAATGTAGTCATGGCCCAAACGAATGGCTTCTTCACGACTGAATTGTATGACTTCTTTTACTCTCGGAGAAAATTTTGCTTCCATTTTGTCTACTTTAACAAAGTTAATGAATTAATGTGATAATTTAATGAAACTGAACAGGATTTCTTGGTTAGAAAATGCTAATTAGTCCCTTTTTATTGTATTTATTTTTTGTTCTTGTGAATCCCTTAATTGGCTGCTATTTTGATGCCATTCTTTGTCTTGCTTTCTGTTTATGACATTTCGTCGCATCGTAAGTCAACATGGCAAATGTAACTCAATTTTGATTTCACTGACCCATCACGACTTTTTTTTCTAAATGATATTAACAAAGTTTGAACACAGTGTATGCATAAACTAAATTGTAGATTCCTTTTAAACCTAGTAGTTTCGCATCATGTTAGAGAGACCAAGTGTACGTAAAACAAAAAGAGTTGATATCACCACACTTGATGCAGGGGGTAAATTACCACCTCAGGCCGTAGATTTTGAGGAAGCCATCCTTGGTGCAGTTATGCTTGAAAAAGAAGCTTTGAAGGATGCAATGGAAACACTTCAAGCCAAACATTTTTATATAGATAAACACCAATATGTCTATGAATGCATGCTCGATCTGTACAATGAAAATCAACCGGTAGACATTCTGACAGTTACCGAAAAGCTGAAATCAAAAGGATTTTTAGACATCGTTGGTGGCCCATATTTTATTGCCAAACTGACCAGTAAAGTTTCTTCAGCGGCTAACTTGCAATACCACGCTCACATTGTCATTCAGAAATTCATTCAACGTGAACTCATTCGTATATCCGGACAAACCATATCCGATGCTTACGATGACAGTGCTGATGCTTTCAAACTTCTTGACAATACCGAAAAAGACCTATATGAAGTAAAAAATGATGGTATGAAACGCTCTTATAAAGAGATTTCAAACATCATCAACGAAGCCATCGCCCTGATTGAAGCCAACGTTGCAAAGAAAGACGGTCTTACAGGAGTGCCCAGTGGCATACGCAACCTCGATAACATCACGGCAGGCTGGCAAAAATCTGACTTGGTCATTCTTGCTGCTCGTCCGGGTATGGGTAAAACAGCATTGGCTTTAACGATGATGCGAAATGCAGCAGTTGATTTTCAAAAACCTGTTGCAATATTTTCATTAGAGATGAGTGCCGCTCAGTTGGTTACCAGGCTCATTGCTTCAGAGTCCGGCTTGTCTTCCGAAAAACTCAAAAAAGGTCAGCTCGAAGAACATGAATGGGCGCAATTGCACTCTAAGATTCAGAAACTGGCCAAAGCCAAAATATTTATTGACGACACCCCTTCTTTACCGGTGTTTGAATTGAAAGCCAAATGTCGCCGATTGCACAGTAAACACAACATTGAAATGGTGGTGATCGACTACTTGCAATTGATGCGTGGTGACGATTCGGGCAACAAGAATGGTAATCGTGAACAAGAGATTGGTTACATCTCTCGTTCATTGAAAGGACTGGCCAAAGAGTTGAATATTCCAATCATCGCATTGGCTCAGTTGAGTCGTGACGTGGAAAAAAGGGGAGGAGATAAAAAGCCTCAACTCAGTGACCTCAGGGAGTCGGGTAGTATTGAGCAGGATGCGGATATGGTAGGTTTCATCTGGCGTCCTGATTATTATAAATTGAACAATGAAGGTTTTGATGGCGATCCAAATATGGGTGAAGTCATCATAGCCAAGCACAGGAATGGTCCGGTTGGTGAAGCCAAAGTTAGGTACATAGCACATTTAGCGAAATTTGAAAACTGGGATGAAGACGGATACATGGGTGGTGGAGATGATTATACTTCCAATGTGATGACCTTCTCCAGTAAGATCAACACCGAAGGCGATGATGCTTCAGCTCCGGGTAAAATTGACATGTATCAATTGGGCAAAACCACTTTACAAAACAATGAACCTGCCGGAAACGACGATGATTGGTTAAATGATACAGGGGCCAATATCACTGAGGATTCTACGCCTTGGGAATGATGGTTTTGGATACAGGATTTAGGATATAGGATCGAGGAATAAAAATCGCAAAGCGATTTTTATTTGTTATAAAATTGAATCTATATGCTCTATCCGATGAACAGCGTTGTCTATAATTAAATTGTAAAAGCTGCTGGTTTACCAATATCTCCCCTTAAATCCTAGATCCTAAATCCTAACTCCTTACTCATCTGATCTTCCCCTTCTCAGAAGCATTCAGCTTTTTGCTTTTCAGCATATAGGATTTAATTGTTGAATAAAATGGATGTGAGGGTAATAAAGCACCAATGATCATTTTTTTATCGTCATCGATGTGACTGGTAAAGGAAACTAATGATGGAATGTTTTCTTCAACTGAAAATCTCAGGAACCTAATCTCTACATTGATGGCATCAGAGACCACAGCATCGTTGAGTTTGGTTAAACCGGTTTTTAAATGTTCAAGTTTTTTAATCGGGTTGTTGCCGTGTTTGGCTTTTAATGCCCAGGCTGCACCACAATAAGCTTTTCCTATTGCCTCTGTTGCAGATTGAGTGGAGCTCAACAGTGTTTCTGCAGAGGCAGGTTTTTCAACACTTTCCAGATACAATTTGCGGTAATTGGCTACATCAGATGTACCTGTAAAAGCAAGTGCAACAAGGACTGTAATGTAGAAAATTTTAGAGCGCATTCATTTTAAATTTGAAGAAAGATTTGGCCAATAAAGCCATTTTTTCAGAGTCGGGAACTCTGATTCTGCTTTCAAGAATATCTGCTGCATTCTTACGTTCAATTTTTTCAAGTAATTTCAAGTAATAAATGTAACTGGTATAGACCCCAAAGCGGCAACTCATAGGTAATCTGATGATACCGGTATAAGCATCTCTGAAATCGCGTCTGACATCTTCTATGATGGCTTGTTTAACATGTTCGTCGAAGTGACTAAGGTCCAGTTGCGGGAAGTAAATACGACCGCGTTCTTCGACGTCACTTTTTATGTCTCTTAAGAAATTAACTTTCTGGAAAGCTGCTCCCAAGGAACGGGCAGGGGATTTAAGCGAATTGTATTTTTCACTATCGCCATCACAAAAAACCTTTAAGCACATCAATCCAACCACTTCAGCACTGCCGTAAATGTATTCATTGTACTGAGGTTGATTGTATTCTGTTTTATGGAGATCAGCTTCCATGCTGTTGAAGAAAGGTTCTATCAAATCGGCACCAATGTTATATTTTCTAACCACTTTCTGAAAAGATTGCAGAATAGGGTTTAAACTGATGCCTCTTTCTATGGCGAGGTAAGTGTCTTTTTTAAATTCTTCAAGCAGTTCGGCTTTGTCATTGCGATCGAATGTGTCGACGATCTCATCTGCCAATCTCACAAATCCGTATATACCGTAAATGGCCCAACGGTAATCTTTAGCGATCATTCTGATACCAAGGGAAAATGAGGTGCTGTAAATCCTGGTTGTAGATTTACTGCAGATGTCCGCGGTTTTTTCAAATAGTTCAAACATGGTTTAAGTTTACAACGAATGAAAAAAGAAAAAGTTTTTGCGAATTTTAAAAAAGCATTTCAGATTGTTTTTAATTGATTGTTTGAATGTATCAAGTGCTTGACAGATCAACAATTTCCTCTTAAAATAAACTTTTGTCAAATTTGAATAGAGGTTCTTATTAAATTATTAATCAGATTCTTACTTCTTTTTCAAATAATCATTCACAACCCCTGCAACCATTTGGCCACTGATGATGGCCGGAGGGACGCCTGGTCCGGGTACTGTCAATTGGCCTGTATAAAACAAATTGGACAGTTTTTTACTCTTCATTTTTGGTTTCAAAAAGGCTGTTTGCATCAAAGTATTGGCCAATCCATAAGCATTACCTTTGAATGAATGATAGTCTTTTTCAAAATCATCCATGGCATAAGAGCGTTTCACTACAATGTGTTCGCGCAATGATTGTCCTATTCTTTTTTCCAAACGATTGAGCATGATGTCGAAGTACTTTTCTCTCTCGGCTTCACTGTCTTGTAAGCCCGGCGCAAGTGGAATCAAAAACACAAGGTTTTCGCATCCTTCGGGAGCCACATTGGCATCGGTCTTACTTGCAGCAGACATATAAAACAAAGGTTTGTTGGGCCATCTGGGGTGTTCATATATCTCTTTAGCATGGTCTTCAAAATCTTCGTCAAAAAACAAAGTGTGATGCAGGATATTGTTCACCTTTGTGTTCAATCCTACATAAAACAACAATGAACTTGGAGACATGGTTCTTTTCTCCCAGTAATCTTTGCTGTATACCCTGTCTTCTGCCGACAACAGTTGCTGTTCTGTATGTCTGTAATCTGCTCCTGAAACCACCACATCTGCTTCAAAATTGCCGTGTTCTGTGATCACTGAGCTCACTTTGCCATCTCTGGTGTTGATGCCTTTCACTTCATGGTTCAACATGATTTTTACACCGGCTGCTTTGGCTACTTCTGTAAATCCTTTAACGATGGAATGCATCCCACCCAATGGGTACCAAGTGCCCAATATCAAATCTGCATAATTCATCATGCTGTACAAGGCAGGTGTTTTATCGGGAGTTGAACCTAAGAAAAGAACCGGAAATTCAAGTAAGCTGACCAATAAAGGGTCTTTGAAATTTTTTCTTACAGCTTTTCTAAGAGATGAAAACAAGTTGAGTTGAAACGATTTGTAAATGAGTTTGGGCTCAATGAATTCCAGAACAGAATCAGAAACTCTGTTGACATAATCGGCCATTGCCGTGTTGTATTTATATGCAGCATCGTTTAAAAATGATTCCAGCTTAACTGCACTTCCTGCCTCTCTTTTTTCAAATTCACTCTTTAGTATTTCAATGTTTGCTGAAACATCTATTGAGCGATTGTCTTTGAAATAAATTCTATAACCCGGATCCAATCGTTTCAGTTCATAATGATCGGATAGCTTTTTGCCAAAGTGAAGGAAAAAACTTTCGAATACTTCAGGCATCCAATACCAACTTGGCCCCATATCGAAGGTAAATCCTTTTTCTTGCCAGATGGAAGCTCTGCCACCAGTTTGATCGTTTTTTTCGAGCAAGGTCACATCATGACCATCTTTGGCCATATAGGCTGCTGCAGTGAGGCCGGCAAATCCGCTGCCTATCACCACTATTTTTTTCTTCATGAATTCTTTCTGTATTTATCCAGGTATTTTTTGCTCACGAAGAGGAACCCGAATGCTTCGGCTCCGTGTTTTCCGGTAACTTTATGGTGCACTTTGTGCGCAAAGCGCATGGCTTTGAAATAGGTGCTTTCTGTGTGTTTCAACCAAGGGAGTCTTTGATGCACAAACACATCATGAACGAGGAAATAGGCGATTCCATAAAACAATACTCCAATGCCGGTGTAAAATTTCCAATCTAAACCATTCATAGATCCTGTTATGATCAAAGAGGCTGATAAAATGGCAAAGAAAATTCCGAATAAATCATTGAGTTCAAAAACGCCTTTGCGAGGTTCGTGATGACTTTTGTGCCAGGTCCATAGAAAGCCATGCATGATGTATTTATGGGTAAACCAAGCAGTGCCTTCCATGAAAGCAAAGGACACCAATACAATCAAGAAATTGATGAAAATGTTCATGTGTTTTTTAACAATTGATTTTCTGTTTTGTTTTTAAGCACATGAATCAATATGATCAGGATCAGTGAATAACAACAAATTTTTTGCTACTCACCTGCTGTCCTTGAATCAAAGTTGCAGTATAAATGCCATCACTCAAATCAGAGATTGAGAATACTGAACTCAATTCGCTTGAATTGAACACCTTAATCAATCTGCCGGTTTGGTCGAATATCTGAACCGAATAAGGCTCTGTGGAAACTGTTTCTACTCTGATGTTCGCTACATTGTAACTTGGATTTGGCACTACATCCAATTCAATTCCTGAAGATTCAATGTCATCAACAGACATATTGAATGTTGTGAAGAAATTGAATTTATGTCCGGTTCCGAAATCAGCATTGAAGTTTTTTAACATTGCGTTGTTCTTACCACTTCTAAGTTGAATGTATCCTGAACCGTCTGCTGTATTGGCCCACCAGTCTAATCCATCTTCATTCAAAGGGTTATTGGATGGACCTGGACCTTCATCTGAAAATTCGAAAGTATAACAAATGTTGTTTTTTAATTGAACTGTATCTCTGTAAATGGTATTGGCTGCAAAATTGTTTCTTTCCAATAATACATTTCCTTTTGCATCTTTTAGTTTATAACTGTTTTCACTTGGTGCATTGTTCGACTTGAATACAACATAGATTCTATCCGGAAATACTTGAGTATTGCTGATGCTTGAATACATGGTATTGTCCACGGTGTTTTGATCATCATGTTCATTCACTTTGATCAATTGTGCAAAGAAAGTATTGCCATTGCCTTTCCAATTGTATACGGCTTCCAATTCAACAACTCCGGTTTCAAAAGGTGCAATTTTGCAAGGAACCCATATTCTTTGAGTATCACCACCTACTTTACCATATAGAAAATCGACTCTTTTTATCGTGTCTAAACCAAGGTTTTTAACTCTGATGATAGGTGCGCCACAAGTAGGATTCAATCTCAGGTAATCGTAGTGCGTTGAAGGTGCAATGATGTCATCAATCGCCGCATCATATTGTTTTCTCTGATCCTTAAAATAAAGGGCATAAGTGGTCAAATCATACACTGCACTGCCACCGGTAGTATTGTTGTATGTTTCCATCTCCACAAGAAACTTGTGTTGAGTACCACCGGGTATTTTTTTAAACACATCATCAGGAATTACGGGAGCTCCGGGACACCAGCCGGCACGGTCATATATCCAGGTGCCTGCTTGAGGATACAAGGAATTCGCACCGCAATCATCTCTCCATACACGTTTTTCGGAAATGTTGTTACCATCGAGTTTAAGCGTTCTGAGTTTAGCACAAAATTCAGCACAGTTTTCCTGTTGGTCCATGCCATGGCCGGTTTGTATGATCTTAAAATCAACCATGTCACTGCTGTCAGGCGTTTTAAATGATTTTTCTTGAACGATGCTGCTGAAAGGGTTATTGACATTGCCATAAGATGCACCTAATTGATAAATACGGTCGAATCCAATTGGTTTTCTTGCCGGTTCACCTTTTACAAAATAGTAATCCATGGTAACAGTCCAACCTCTGTCGGTATTGCCTTCATATCCTGAATGTTGATAGACGATTTCAGCAGAATCATGAAGCAAATAGGAAAAATCTGTAAGGTCATAATACCAACCGTGTTTCCAGTTCATGGAACTGTTCCAGTAGAATCCGTATGGGGTAATGAATCTTGAAATCTCATAGCGAATGCTGTCTTTTACCAAATAAACGTGATTGGTGTAATCCCATTCACCGCATTTTAAACCTGGAGCACAGCCGAATTCCAAATACATGTATATTTTTCTGTATGACTCTGTTTTTGCCGGAAATTCAACCTTTTGAGGGTATTCAGTGACACCAACATTGGGATTGGTTTTAATGATCACCTTGTTGTGACTGGTGATCTTAGTTGTATCTGCGGCACTAATTTGCTTTAGACTGAAAATAAACAATACTAAAAATGCGTATCTCAAATTTAACATAACAATGCAAAATAAGAGAATATCTGCTTCAATTCCGCACAAGGAATTTTCAGGTATTGAAAATCAATCAAGTAATGTTTTTGAACCTAAACTACAGTCCAGGTATTGGTGGATTTTAGTAAAGTACTAAAGGCTGCTTTTTTATCAATGATTTTCTTTTCGTTGATTTGAGCATTGATGGCATCGTCGAATGTTGAGCGGTTCTCATTACAATAAATGACACCAAATGGTCTGGGCAAGTCTGCATCATCAAAGAACCTCGATAATACATAAGCTTTAATTGGGTCTTTTTCATCATGCATCCACAGTCCATCAGTTCCGTAGGTTTCAACATCTACTATTACCGGATTGAAGCCTTCCAGCACAATACCTTTTTTTCCGTCAGCGAAAATCATTGGTTTGCCATCCTCTACAAAAATGGTATGCATGGCTTTACTGCCTTTTTCAGTCATGATTTCAAAAGCGCCATCATTAAACACATTGCAGTTTTGATAAATCTCAACCAAAGAAGTGCCTTTGTGCTGATAAGCTCTTCTGTACATTTCCTGCTGATGTTTTGGGTCTCTGTCTAAGGTTCTTGCAATGAAAGTTCCATTAGCACCCAAAGCCAGAGCCAAAGGGTTGAATGGCAGATCAGCAGTTCCCATTGGAGATGATTTGGTTATTTTACCTTGTTCACTGGTGGGTGAATACTGACCTTTGGTAAGACCGTATATTTGATTGTTGAACAGAAGAATGTTCAAATCTACATTTCTTCTTAAAGTATGGATGAGATGATTGCCACCAATGCTGAGAGCATCACCATCTCCTGTTATGACCCAAACACTGAGTTCAGGCTTTGAAGCTTTCAAACCTAAAGCTACAGCAGTGGCACGACCATGTATGGAATGCATGCCATAAGTGTCCATGTAATAAGGGAAACGTGAAGAACAACCAATACCGGAAATAAAGGCAAACTCATGTTTTGCCTTGCCCAATTCAGGCAATACCTTTTGTACACTCTTCAATATGGCGTAATCTCCGCAACCGGGACACCATCTAACCTCCTGATCGGTCTCAAGGTCTTTGGAAGTAAATATCATTTTGTGTTCGATTGATTCCATAGATTTTCTCCTTGCAAAATGTGTTGTTTGATTTCTGCCACTTGAAATGGCTGTCCCTGTATTTTATTGATGCCAATGGCATTTTTTACAAATTTGTCTCTGATGATTTTGATCAATTGTCCGTTGTTCAATTCAGCCACAAATATTTGGTCAAATGAGTTGACTATATCGGCTAAATTGGAAGGCAGCGGATTTAAGTATTTTAAATGTATTTGGGCAATGTCAAGACCATCAGCTCTCAGTTCACTTACAGCAGTGCTGATACTGCCAAAGGTACTTCCCCAGCCAATGATCAGTGTTTTTGAGTTTTTGTCTCCGGCCGTAAAGTCTTGTTCCGGTAAACTCAGTGCTACATTCTCAACTTTTTGTGCTCTTATTTTAACCATCATTTCATGATTGGCCGGATCATAACTGATGTTTCCACTGATGTTTTCTTTTTCCAAACCTCCTATTCGATGTTCCATACCCGGAGTACCTGGTACTGCGTGATGTCTTGAAAGATCCTCATCCCTTTGATAAGGCAAATAAGGTTGATCTATTGATTCGGTAATGAAATGAGGTGTTATGGGAGGCAATTCATACAGTTCTTTAATGAGCCAAGGTTGTGCACCGTTGGCCAAATAACCGTCGCTCAGGAACATGACCGGCACAGTATGTTCCAAGGCTATTTTAACCGCCATATAGGCCATTTCATAACAATCTGATGGGGTAGAAGCAGCTAATACTACTATTGGACATTCACCATTTCTGCCATACAAAGCCTGAAGCAGATCGGCCTGTTCAGTTTTTGTTGGTAATCCGGTTGATGGTCCGCCTCTTTGAATGTTGCATATCACCAAAGGAAGTTCC
>DASWYG010000143.1:0-2235 GCA_036405075.1 Bacteroidia bacterium
CTTTCTTGATGAGTTTATCCGTGAGATAAATGATGATTTCGTCATCGTCTATGATATAAGCTAAGTCAACTTTTTTCATTAAAATGTAATATAAATGTGGTCCCTTGATTAATTGTACTTTCTACTTCTATATGTCCTCCCATTGATTCCAGTTGATTCTTGGTCATAAATAAACCAAAACCTATAGCATCTCTGTTGCCATGAAAGGTGCTGAACATACCAAAAATGGACTTGCGGTTTTTTTCTAAATCAATTCCACTGCCATTGTCCTTCACCTTCAAAACAGTAACCCTTCCTTTCTTTTCACCAATGAATTCAACTACCAAGTTGCGATCTGTGGATCTGTATTTTATGGCATTGCTCAGCAAATTGAGCAATATACTCTCTAAATAACTGGGAACTACAGAAACTACGAGATTTTCATCAATTTGGTTGTCGATTTTTACTTCTAATTCTGAAATTTGATTGTTCAGGGCATTGCAGGTTTTATCTATTTCGTGTTTTAAAGTCAGTTCTTTATAGTCATAAGCTTCCTTGTTTTGAAATGTTAGGTATTCACTGAGGTTTTGAACGGTTTCGTTCAGCTTGTTGCTACTTTGAGTCAACATTTCCAAAAGTTCATTGCGCTCAAACTCGTCGTCACTGTACCTGATCATGTCGACAATGCCTTTAATGTTGTTGCTGTTTGATCTTAAGTTGTGAGATACCATGTGATTGAAACTGTTCAACATCCTGTTTTCTGAATTAGAGTTTCTCAATAATTCTTGAAGTTTCATCTCGTTGGATTTTCTTTCTGTGATGTCTTGTATGGTACCGTATAATACTTTGGGCTTACCATCCAAATCAAATTCAAAGTGATTGGATGCATGTATATACCTCACTGTGCCATCCGGTCTGATGATGCGATGATACAACTCGTAATTTTCCAAAGTTTCAAGACCAATTTTAATCAAAGCTTGCACATGTTCCAAATCTTCCGGATGAACATATTTTATCCAGGATTCAAATGAGTGATCAAAAAATTCAGGGTGTATGCCATATATATTATAGGCTTCGTCTGACCAAAATGTTTCACTTGTTTGCATGTTCCATTCCCAATGACCTATATGGGCAATTTCCTGCGCTTGTTTCAAGCGGTTTTGACTCTGAATCAAACTTCTTTCAAATAACTTACGATCGGTTACATCTCTGGAAGTAAAAGCCACCCCAAGTACCCGGTTGTCGTCTACAATAGGATTAAAAGAAACCTCTGACCAAGTTTCCTTGGGTTCCAATTTATGCTCAATAACTGAAAATGATTCTCCTGAAATGGCCCTATTGATGTACAGCATCATTCGATTTTTGTTCTCATGACTGAAGTACTCTGTTAAATCTTCCCCTTCAGTAGGATATTTGTTGTAGATTTTAAAAACTTGATTTGAAAATGCGTCATTGAACGTTAAAATCTTGTGATTCAAATCAATGCTCCAAATCAAATCTTTGGTATTGTTGATCAGCGCTTTTAAGTTCTTGGAATCGAACTCTATCTTGTTCTCTGATTTTGTTTTCTCAATTTGAGCTTTTCTGATATCAGTTATATCAAAAGAGGTGACAAATGCGCCCACAATACTGCCATCTTCATTGAATGCAGGTTTGAATTTGTTTGAAATGATCAATTCATTTTTATCAGGCAATGGAATAACAATTTCAGAATATTCAGTTTTCCCTGCAAATACCCTTTCGTATATCTTCTTGACTTGCTCTACTCTGTTTTTTTGTACCAAACTGAAAATAGAATCACCCTTTTTAAAGGTGGTGCCAAAATATTTGATGTATTGATTTTTGAATTGTCTGTTAAAAGCAACAATGTTGTAATTGGTGTCTACCAATACAAAACTCTCTTCTGAGTTGATGGTCAGTAATGAAAGCTTTTGCTCTAGCGTAATCAGTTCTTCGTTCATGTCCCCTTTTTCAGATTTTTCAGTCATCTCAGGAATCCTTTAACGCTCCTTCTAACGCAAATCTAATGAAATTGTTTTTAGTATTCCTTGATACCAACTTAAATCATACAAAATTTTCCAACAATTCAATGAATTTCTTCTTTGTTATTGGTTTGATGATGTAATCTCGGACATTCTCTTGTTGATTGGCCTTATTGATGTCTGAAGGTGAAATAGATGAGGAGACTATATAAATTACTATGGTTTTTTTAATGGAATTGGCAATTCGTTTAAATTCATCTAAAAACTCCCATCC
>DASWYG010000144.1:0-8788 GCA_036405075.1 Bacteroidia bacterium
ATTTAAATTTGCATTTGGTGACCAAGTATAACTAAGCAGATTTGTACTGCGTGCACGAAGTGTGGCTGAACCACATGCATTTATTGTACTTTGGGTAGCAGTTAACACAGGTACTTCAATTACGCCAACATCATCAATTACCACAGCGTATGAATTGCCCAAGTTTGGGATGGAGAATCGGAGTTGGTTGAAATTTGAGGTGGCTGTGAAGGTTGCAGTACCTGAAACCATGTTTTTGGGAGAGGTAGATGACGTATTGTAGTTGTAAAAGCTAATGTTGGCAATCTGCTGTGCAGTTGAACCATCATAAGCTTCCAATACGATACTTCCGTTGGTTGAAGGATCTGGATTGTATCCTAAAAAGCAAACTTTGTACTGTAAACCTGATCGGAAATTGTAGCAAGCGTAAATACCATCCCCATTGTTCAATCTGGCCCCATGTGTGCCCGCATTGCCTTCTGCATACACTGGTGTCCCTGAGAAAACCGCCCAATCCGGGAGACTTATACCAATGGGCATACCATAACCCGGTAATGGAGGGCCACCTGCGGATGGGTTAAAACCTGAATTGGTTATACAATCGGGGGGAGGACTGCACTGACCATTGAGCAATGGTCGAAATAAAATGGTAAGTACTACCATTAGGAGAATTTTTCTTTTCATGTTTAATTTGATTTTACGTTAGGTGTTTATAGTTTGATTCAAAATCTCAATAAGAATTTTATTGTCCATAGAACTATGGACTTGAAATGGTTTTAATTTTTAATCAATATTATACAGGTAAAGAGTTTTTAAAAAGTGGCACTTCATAAAAACCACTGTTTGCCTTCACAAAACATCGAATTCATTCCATGAAATGAATTTCTTAAATATGGGATTAACCAATTTGTTTGGATGGTTCAACAATTGAACCTACTCAAATCGAGTAAAAAGGTGGTTAATAATCAAGTCAGTGATTATATCAGATGTGATGCCATCTTGATTTTTTGAATGATGGATTCTTTGTCTTTTGGACTGATCGGAATCTTTGCTTGGTCGGACATCAATAGATAGCCACTGTCATTTCTATGCAATTCAATGATACAATCAATGTTCACCAAATAGCTTTTGTGTACCCGTATAAAACCTTTGGGCGATAGTGTTTCTTCAAAATCTTTGATTTTACGGGTAATGACAATGGATCTTTGATCTTTTAAATGCATGATGGAATAGCTGCCATCGGCTTCTATGTATACAATTTCATCCGTATTGTAGTAACTAAGACCACTTTTGTTTGGAACTGCAATTCTGAACTTGTTGACGCCTTTAAGTTCAGAAATCAATGCATTGATATCAGATAAAGGTTGCATTTTTCTGATGTTGTCCAATACTTTTTTAATGGCAGTGTTGAATTCTATTCTATTGATGGGTTTAAACAAATAGTCAAAAGCGTGGTACTTAAGCGCTTTTAATACATATCTGTCATAAGCAGTGATGAATAGTATATGTGCACGTAGCTCCGGAAAATGTTCGAGAATTTCAAAACTTAATCCTTCTCCCAATTCTATATCGAGTAGCAATAGCTCCGGTTCATATTCGCGAATGGATTTAAGTGCCTGATCTATGTTTTGACACACAGAACAGAGCTTGATCTCCTTATCAAATGCACCAATAAATCCACTTAGCATTTCAAGTGATGCAGTTTCATCGTCAACTATAATTGCCTTAATCATGTTTGTTTAATTGAGTGGTAAATAAAATTCTATCAATGTTCCCAAGGATTGATGACTGCTGTCATACAAATCCGTAATCATAAAGTATTCTTCAGCGTATTGCTCTCCCCAGGCTTGTTTGATCCTGTTTTTGGTCACTTTGATCCCTGATGATTTTCGAGTGTCATTCCCTAAATAAAGTTGCTTTCTTCTTCCGGCTTCTTCAGACACTACTCTGCCTACACCATTGTCTTGTACAGCAATTTTTAATTTTCCTGATTCTTTCATGATTTGAATCAAAATGTTGCCATTTTCAGGCTTGGACCTCAATCCATGTAAAATTGAATTTTCTACAAAAGGCTGAATCAAAAAAGGAGGAACTAAAATCAATGAAGGTTTTAATGATTCGTCGATCTTTATTTCCAATTTGAATTTATTGGAAAAACGCATATTCTCCATTTCAACATAAAGTTCAACTGCCTCTAGATCACTTTCAAGAGGTATTCTTTGCTCTTCCGAATTACTGAAAATGGTACGCATTAACCTTGAAAACATATTCAAATAGTCAATGGATGCATCCATTTCATTCTTTTTGATGTAATTCTGTATAGCATTCATGGAGTTGTAAATGAAATGGGGATTCATTTGTAATCTAAGAGCTTTGTCCATGAGGACATTTAAATCATTTTGAATCAATGATTGCTCTCTGACCCTTCTGATCCTGATTGATACAAGTAAATACATCAATAAACCCAATAGAATTACAATCAATAAAATGAACCACCAAGTATTCCAAAATGGCGGCAAGATCGAAAATGAATAACTGATTTTTTCAGGTTTTTCTTTGCCAAACACATCGATCACCATTACTTCAAAAGTATAATTTCCTGGTGAAAGTGCATTGTAATTCACTGTTCTATTGGCTGTTAAATTCCAGTTTTCACCGCTGCCAGTTAATCGGTATTTGTACCTCAATTTAGAAGCATGCTGAAAATTGATCCCTGTAAATGAAAACTGTATCCCATTTTTATCATAAGGTAAGCGACATTGGTCCTTATAATGGATTGCTTGTCCATTTACCTTTATTTCTTCCATTCTCAGATAAATGGTGTTTTGTTTTTTGTTTAAATTCTTTGAAGGGAAAATAGACAAACCATTAACTGTTGCAACCCATATTTGACCATCAACAATTTCTAAATCATTGACTTCATTTGAAATAATCCCATCTTGAAAATCTGCAGAATAAAATTTTACACGTTTGGGGTCTAGTGGATGGACGATCTTACAAATCCCTTTATTGGTGCCAACAATAACTGTGCTGTCGCTTTCTGTGATGATGGCATTGCACATGTTACTTGGAAGACCGTTGTTGATGGTGTAGTGAATGGGTTTAGAGAAATTGTTTTTGTCTACAATTAAAATACCATTGCCAATCGTTGCAAATACAAAATGAGTAGGGCTTAGTTGAATGATTTCAGATATCCTTTGTCCATAAAGTAGATTTTTAGTTTTCAAGGAACTGATCTTGCCCGACTGATAAATGTACAATCCGTTCAAGGTACCAACCAGTACTTCATTCTTTTCAATTTCAAAAATGCTGCTCACTTTTCCATAAGGGTTAAAAGAAATAATGGTGAATGCCCCGTTTTCATATTTGTATAAATCGGCTCCTATCTGACCCCAAACATTGTATTTGCCATAATGGATTTTTTGAACCGGAATTCTTTTCCAATCTTTTATCATTGGATTGTCGATTAATTCCACAGTTGCATAATATGTAACACCATTATTGGCATAGACGACATCATTAAACCCTTTCCACATTTTTCCCTTTGGTGCGATGATCTTTGAACTGTTATAGTATTTAAAAGTCAAAGAGTGATCAGACATCACAAAGAGCAGCTTGTCCTTTGTTTTTTCGATCGTTCTGATTTTGGAAACCGGCAGTCCGCTTTCAATGCTGTATGATAAAATGAAATCCGGAGGTAAATAATAAACCCCGTTTTCTAAAGTAGTGAACCAATAACCGCCTTCTTTGTCAAGCGTCATTCCCGATATCGAATTCTTAGACAATTGCTTGAATTGGTAGTTCAAAGATTGCAGTTTGTCAGGACTTTTTGTGTCGTACACTTCCAAGCCTTGATTTAAATATCCCAACCAAAGATTTTCTGAACTGTCGAGCATCATGCTCAATATGCGTTCTTTACAATTGTGAATCTTCTTAATTTCTTTTTTGTTCCATAAGAATATTTCATAAGCGCAATAGATCAAAAGATCACCGTTTTTTTTCTTACAAATAAAAGAAGACATGGGACTGTTGATGTATGAACGGGTTGGAAAACTGCAAAGTACTTCATGGGTTTCCTGTGATATCAGTCGAGTTATTTCAGCATCGGTTTTGCCCGACACTACACAGGTATTGTTGTTTGAAAAGTAAAAGTCTCTGCTTTCAATGGAGGCCTTTAATGGCAAAGTTTTGCCTTTTTTGTCAATGTGTATTGGTATGTCCAAATTGCCGTTTTGAGAAACACTCATAAAGCTGCCATTGCTGCCCAAACTGATGCCTTCCATCCGGCCTGATTTAAAATTTTCCCTCACCAGTTGACTGTATTCATAAGTATGAAAACTGTCTTCATATAAGTAACCAATAGAGCCATTATAAGTATGATACCAAATTTTGTTGTTTTGATCTTTGTACAAGCCAAAAATCGTATTGTCTTTCAATCCGGATTGGCCGGTTGTATAAACCTTGAATTCGTATCCGTTGAATCTAGCCAAACCTCTGTCTGTGGCGATCCAGATATAACCATTTTTATCTTGCATAACGCCGTAGGTTTCGGAGCTAGGTAGGCCATTAATGGTGGAGTAATGTCTGAAAACAGGTTCTTGACAAAAGACCTGAACAGAGAATAGAAGCAATAGAATGGCAATAGACCTGGGAGAGGACATACAGTGTTTAAGTGAGTAGTTTTGATTCTTGCCAAAATTATAGATTTGATACCAATTTTTTATTGGATTTGACAATTAAATGACAAGCTTCAACTTGGCAGAAGGGAAATGAAAGCGAGAGCGAGAATGATAACGAGAGCGGATGCAGAAAAGAAGTTCTATTGAAGAGTCTGCCCCGTAGCGTGTTTTGAGAGCAGCGAAAAACTCTGCAACGGGGAGTGAGAGCGAGAACGAGAATGAGAACGAAAACGAAGGAGAGAGCCTATAGAATAAACTGTTTTTGTGTAGGAGCCTGCCCCGTGGCGTGTTTTGAGAGCAGCGAAAACTCTGCTACGGGGAATGAGAGCGGAGGAGGAAAAGAAGTACTTTTGAGGGGGGCTGCTGGCATCATCGCCTCCCATTTATACGAATGGGATAATCATTGGTGTCTTTTGCCTTCTCAATCACAATAACTCTTATTCTCAATTCAACCCTTTGGCCATTGCTGAAAATGATACTTACTGTTTTTTCGTTTATTCCTTGTTTGCCCGATGAGTTAAAGTGAACTTTAACCATTCCTGTGTCGCCGGGTTTTACCGGTTCCTTTGAATAAGTGGGGAAACAACAACCACAACTTGACTCAGCATTAATAATGGATAGGGGTACACTGCTGCGATTGGTGAATTTGTAGGTCGCTGTTATGTTTTCCCCTTCTTGAATGCTGTAGAATGTGTGAAATTTGGTTTCAAAAACGATGGCATTCAAATAAGAATTTTGTAAATCGATTTTATTCAAATGTGTTTGTATGACGTGGGCTGATATCATCAGTTTGATGGAATCCTTAACGCTGTCTTCCTCAAAATACACAATGCCATATCGATTCAAGGGGCCAACATTCCCCGATGAATTGTAAATGAATTGTATGGTGTGACTAATGTCTGATTTCTTACTTGTATCCAATAACAAAGACACACAACCACAACCTGAACGAAAGCCGAAATTCGTCATTTTGTGTTTAAAGTCGTAAATGTAAAAGTACTGAGTATCCACAGCACCAGAGGGTAATGTGCCTAGATTTTTGTGATCAACCGTTTTGTATTTTTGAGCCTTTACCTGACTGCCTGTTAGCATGATCAGCAACAATATCTGCAATCTCATTGACATGCCAATGACAAGTCAAATATTGGGCCATTGAAATTAAAATATTCTTTGAATGATTGAGTTGAAAATTTGATTTTTCATCTCAAGAAAGTCACTGCGTAAAATTGTATGGTAAATGCCATTCAATATTTACTGTAGAAGGTAATTTAATGGTCTTTCAATACCTCCAGATATCATCAAAACCTTTTTTTATTTCTGCCAACTCTTCATCAGTGATCTTACCTCTCTTTTCTACCAATCTTTCTTTGCTGATGGAACGGATATGGAAAGTGAGTATTTCCGATTTTTTCTTTAATTTGTTGGAGGCATTGGGATTTAAGATCACATTGCCCTTGTAGTTTTTTACCTTGGTCGTTAAAGGGCAACAGATGACAGTGTTCATATAAGTATTGGCCAAATTGCCACTCACTATGACCACAGGTCGCCAACCTGCTTGTTCGCTCCCTTTAGAAGGATTCAAGTCTGCCATCCAAATCTCACCTTGTCGCATCGTCATCTTTTAACTGTTTGAAATAATCTCTCATGCCTTCCTCCGCTATGGTCATCAAATCAGTGTCTTCAGACATCCTTTTATAGGATTTGATGTATTCTGCTTTGTTCAACTGGTCGAGGTAAATGCTCAATGCCCTCTCAATCAATTTGTTTTTAGGCAAAGCCATTTCTTTGGCTTTTTCTTCCAACAATGCCAGCAAATGGTCGGGTAATGAACTTGTGAATGTTGCCATAATGTATGTAAGTAATACAAATATAATACATATTTATGAAATATAAATACTAAAAATTGATTCAATTAATATCTGTTTTAGTATTCGGAGGCAAATTATGGACACTTAGAAACATTTTGGCTATACCGAAAAGTTAAATTATGTAATTTGAAGTCATGAAGATAGTTTTGAGGAAAAGTGTAATACAATTGTGATATGCATTATTCATGAGTTGATTTTTTTACAAGGCATGAATGCTGCTTTGCGGTCAACTAATCCGCCAGAGGCGGGGATTTAATGTGTGCCTATGAAAACAACTACTGACGAATATTTCGTATCTTTATTCACTGTTTACTGTTTTATATGGCGTGAATGAGGCCTTCGGCGATGACATACAATCGACAACTTCGTGGATTGAGGCACGCTATGAATCCAATGAAATTTCTACAACTGAATGGAGTAACTTGTTATCTTTTTTCCCCTAATTTTGTAACCTCATCATGTTTAATCCAAATTTTCTTAATGCCCTGGAGTATCAAATCAACAATGATCTTCATAACCTAAACGATGCTGCTTTAGATGGCTATTTTTGTGAGGGGTTGATGCAAGCCGATGATACCGACAATTTTAATAAAAAATACATCGAAGAAAAGAAAATCGTGATGTTGGTGGCTTATCTGGGTACCGATGCCGGTAGCCGTTATGATGTGGTACTTAAATTTGGTCCTCAAGCCCTCGATTGTGTGAAAAATGATCGCGATCTGATTGCTGTTATTCCTGCTGAACTCAATGCCCAATCTCTGCGCATAGTGCCGGAAGAAGCCCTGATGGAAATTCAACTCAATTGAGTGAATTCAAAATCTAGTTTATTATCAACTTTTGTTTCATCAACCTGTCGCCATTCACTATGGTCAACACATAAATTCCTTTGCTTAATTGTTGATGGATGTGCCATTCGTCACAGGCTTCAAAAGTTTGCTCACTGATCAATCGGCCGCTCAGATCATGTATGTACAAGGTGCCACTCTCGGCTTCTTTGAATTTTATGGTGAAATCACCTTGATTGGGTTGAGGAAATACATTTAAGTCTTCTTTTGTTGCTTCATCTATTGAAGTGGCTAAGAAATGATAACAGATGGAAGTGTCTTTGCAGCCTTCATATTCAATGGCCACAGCGTAATAATCGTCGAGTTTGACTTTGAATGTACTGTCTGTTTGAAAGGGAATGGCTTGTTTGTTGATGCAATTGATCCAAGTGTATTTGGCATCGGGTTGCATAGAAGTCAAGACCCCATGCTTACGCTCTATACCTCGATTGATCTTCACCACATTTAAATTGATGGCAACCAGTGAATCGCAACCCAAATAGGTTTTCAATTTCAAATTGACCATGCCTGAGTTGGTGTAGGTTTTGCCATTGATGATGGCATTGCGGCAAGCTTTCATACTCAATGAATTTTGAATGGTCTTCTGGACTTTGACCTTATAGGTGACCACTGAATCGCATCCATGAATGGTTCTATAGGTTTCAGTATGCATACTGTCTTTTCTGATGATGCCCTTGTTGGGTGTGATGAATGAATCGCAGGCAATGATCTTTACCGTATTAATGTTGCTGTATTGCAGGCGAATGACGATGGTATGTGTAGAGTCGCAGCCAGCTTTGTTCTTGAAAACAAATCGGGGTGTAGCATTTTGTTTGTACCATTTACTTCTTATAAATACTGAATCGCAGGCATTGATGATCTCTAATGAAATGCTTTGTTCCAGAATTTTGACATCGTATTCTATGGCTGAATCGCAACCATAGTAGGTTTGATAATGCTCGGTGTAGACACCGGTCCTGTCGTATTTTTTACCAGAAGGGGAAATGAAACTGTCGCAGGAACTGACTTTCAATTTTATGAGTTTATTTGGGAAAACAGATACTTTGTAGAACACCACAGAATCGCAACCGGTATATGCCGAATAGGTTTCTTTATATATACCTGAGTTTTTGTGAATGTTGTTTAATGGACTGATGAATGAATCGCAGGCAATGACTGAAATGGTGTCGCTGCTGCTGCCGATTTTTACATGAATTAACAGCAATGAATCACATCCCGTGAAGTTGCTAATGGTGTCGCGGTAAATGCCGGTTTTGGTCCAAACAAATTTGCCACTGGGGGAGCTGATGCTTTTACAATCAAGAACAGAAAAAGTGTCTCTACTTGATCCACCCGACAATGGAATGCCTGAAATGAAATTGGATAATGAATACAATCGTGTAAAACTGCTGATGTTTCCATGTCTTTGATTGCCGGA
>DASWYG010000145.1:0-24001 GCA_036405075.1 Bacteroidia bacterium
TTAGATTTGTGCATAATGAAACTACTGCTTCTACTATTTTCTGTTTTGTTCTCATTCAACAATATGTTTGCCAATGATGGTGTGTATTATGGCAGCGGCAATGCATTGATCCCCATCAATGAAAAGACCATCAAAGTGCAAAAGGAAATCTTGAACATCAAGAAAGTAGGAGATGAATTTCACTTAACAGTTTATTACGAATTCAACAATCCGGGAGTTGCCAAAAAAGTACTGGTAGGCTTTGAAGCCAATTGCCCTTATGGCGATGTGAGCTTCGATGCCATAAAATCCGTTCAACACCCATTCATGAAAGATTTCACCGTGAACATGAATGGAAAAATACTGCCATTCAAAGTCGCTAAAGTGCATGACAGTCTCTATTTCAAAAACGGTAAATTAATAGAGATGAGCAAAGAAGAATTGAATCAATATGCTGATGTAGAATACTACGACTTTTTTTATGTTTATCACTTTGAAGCTGAGTTTCAAACCGGCATCAATAAAGTGATTCACACTTATAAACTGAAAGCTTCGAGCAATGTGATGGATGTATATGAACTGACCTATGTGCTCACTGGTGCAACACGCTGGGCAAATAAGCAAATAGATGATTTTACCTTGAACATTGATTTGGGTGAACTTCAATGTGTGGACTTTGATCATAATTTCTTTAAAAGTCATGAAGACTGGAATCTATTGGGTGTTGGCAAAAAAATGGATATTAGAAATGAATCATTTGAAACAAAATTCACGCGTTTCTACATCAGAAATGGCTTATTGAGTTTTCATAAGACCAATTTCAAACCCACAAAAGAACTGTATTTCAATGCCAGTAAATTTGAATTGTGCCAAGGTTGTCAGATCTCAGGATATGATACATTTGATGCTAAAACCGATTACATCTATTTCAGCAATTTTGAATTGCCCCTGATTGCCAAAGATGAATGGTCATTGAAAGTGATGAAAAACCTGCCTTATGCCCGAAGAGGCTATGTGTTCAACAACAAAGAACTGCAAACCTGGTTCGAAAAAATGCCCTGGTATTTGCCCGATCCCAATTATACGCCTGACCTCACTGCACTAACGGTAGCAGAGAAAAAATGGCTAAAAGGGATCAAATAAAACTTTTGCTCTTCATTTACCTTTTACTTTTGAATGGTATGAATGGCAAATAATTGCCAATATGAAACCATTAAAAGTATTGATCGCCCTTTTGTTTTTGAGCAGCATCAGCCTTAAAGCTCAACCTGAACCGGCTCCTCTAAACGTGACACCCATACAAGTGGTAAAACCGGGTGAAAACATCATTCAACTTGCCTTACTTCTGGATGTCAGTGGCAGTATGGATGGTTTGATCAGTCAAGCTCAAAGTGAATTGTGGAACATTGTCAATGAAGTGGCAAAAGCCAAAAAAAGCAACACCAATGCTAAACTCGAAATTGCCTTGTACGAATACGGACGGTCAACTGCGGATAAATCCAAAGGTTATGTCACCAAATTACTGGATTATACCTCTGATTTGGATACCATTTCAACTGTTTTGTTCAGCCTGACTACCAATGGAGGTGAAGAATACTGCGGACAAGCCATTGCGAATGCCATGCAAGAACTTCAATGGAGAGACAATCCCAATATCTATCGTGTCATCTTCATCGCCGGAAATGAACCTTTCAATCAAGGCAATGAAAAATACAGCAACAGTTGCAAAAATGCCAAAGAAAAAGGCATATTCATCAATACCATTCACTGTGGTGATTCCTTAACTGGCGTAAGAGAATTTTGGGCAGATGGTGCCGCCATAGGCAATGGTTCATATTTCTTCATCAATCAAAATTCGGTTAAGGAAATTGCAACGCCTTATGACAGTTTATTGGGTACCATGGGACAAACATTCAACACGACCTATTGGGGATTTGGCAACAATGCCAGTTTCTATGTTTCCAATCAAACCATACAAGACAAGAATGCCAATAGCAAGGGTAAATCTGCAGGGGTTGCCAGAATTGCTGCCAAAACAACATCCGTCTATTCAAATACAAAATGGGATGTGGTGGATGCTTTTCAGGCCGACAGCACCTGGCTTGAAAAAACAAAAGAAGAGGAGTTGCCAGAAAAGATGAGGGGATTGACAATAGATGAAAAGAAAACAATGATAGACAGTTTGACCAAGTCGCGCAACGACATTAAGAACGAAATTGCCCGATTGAACAAATTGCGTTTGGAATACATAGCGGCCAATACACCTAAATCTGCGGAGAAGACACTTGGGATGGCCTTAATAGAAGCCATACACAGACAAGCAGGGATGAAAGGTTTTGTGTTCAATTGATAATTTTTGATGTTAGCCGCAGATTAGCGCAGATCAACGCAGATGAATGAATATGTTTCCTTGAAAAATGTGTGAAGTCCCGATGCATTGTTGAAAGTCCCGATTTATCGGGACTTCCCTCTTTCCACTTCCCTTTTCCCTCTTTCCTTTTTCCTCTTCAGCCTTTCCGCTTCTTTTGATTGTAGGCGCAGATTGGCGCAGATGGATGGATCGCTATGTTTCTTTGAAAAATCCTGTGAAGTTCTGATGCATTAAAGTCCCGATTTATCGGGACTTTCCACTTTAGTTTTTCTACTTTCATCTTTTTCGGCTTACTTTTGCGGTGTGAATTTCAATCGCAGACAACTCAGCAATGAGCAATTGCTGAACATATACAAGGAATTGTTGTATCCAAGGATCATTGAAGAGAAAATGTTGATCCTGCTCAGACAAGGTAAAATCGGCAAATGGTTCAGCGGTATTGGCCAGGAAGCCATTTCAGTTGGCGCTACTCTCGCACTTCATTCAGATGAGTACATCATGCCTCTGCACCGAAACTTGGGCGTTTTCACTACCCGTAAGATTCCATTTAAAAAACTCTTTGCCCAATGGCAAGGTAAAAAAAGTGGATTCACCAAAGGTCGCGATCGCAGTTTCCACTTTGGCACAAACGAATACCACATCGTTGGGATGATCTCACATCTTGGTGCTATGTTAGGAGTTGCCAATGGCATTTCAACTGCACACTTGCTCAACAATGATAAAAAAATATCTCTTGTTTTCAGTGGTGATGGTGGCACCAGTGAGGGTGATTTTCACGAAGCCATGAACGTGGCTGCAGTTTGGAGCCTGCCCGTCATTTTCTTGATTGAAAACAATGGTTATGGTCTAAGTACCCCCAGCAACGAACAATTCAAATGCCGTCAATTCATAGACAAAGGCATAGGTTATGGTATGGAAGCATACCAAGTTGATGGCAACAATATTCTCGATGTTCATCACAAAGTGAATGAATTGGCCGAAAGTATGAGGAAGTCGCCACGTCCAATGCTATTGGAATGCATGACTTTCAGAATGCGGGGTCATGAAGAAGCCAGCGGTACCAAATATGTGCCTCAGGAATTGTTTGATGAATGGGGTAAAAAAGACCCGATCAGCAATTATGAAAAGTTCTTGTTTGAAGAAGGCATTTTGAATGAGGAACTCAAACAAAATATCTATGACAGTTTAAAACACGGTATGGACGATGATCTGGCTGAAGTATTTGCAGAGCCTGAAATTGTTGCAGATATTGAAGAAGAATTGAGAGATGTTTATGCGCCTTACACTCAGGTACTCAGCCATCCTGCGACAAATGCAGTATCTAACAAACGATTGGTGGATGCCATTTCCGATGGACTAAAACAAGCCATGGAGAAATTTGACAACACCGTCATCATGGGTCAGGATATAGCAGAGTATGGAGGTGTTTTCAAAATCACTGATAATTTCTATAAACAATTTGGCAAAGGTAGAGTCAGAAATACACCTATCACAGAATCTTCCATATTAGGTGCCGGGTATGGTTTGGCCATCAAAGGTTATAAAGCGATCGTTGAAATGCAATTCTCAGATTTTGTGAGTTGTGGTTTCAATCAGATCGTGAACAATTTGGCAAAAAGTCATTACCGTTGGGCACAAGCTGCCGATGTGGTGGTAAGAATGCCAACAGGTGCAGGTGTCGGTGCAGGACCATTTCACAGTCAGAGTACTGAGGCTTGGTTTTTCCATGTACCAGGATTGAAGATCGTTTATCCAAGCACACCTTACGATGCCAAAGGATTGTTGTGTGCATCAATTGAAGATCCAAATCCGGTGATGTTCTTTGAACACAAAGCGCTTTACAGAAGTATAGAAGGAGAAGTTCCGGATGATTATTATACACTGGAAATTGGCAAAGCCAAAATGGCTGCTACCGGAGATGAACTCAGTATCATTACATACGGATGGGGTGTTTTATGGGCCATTGAGGCCTGCAAGAGTTTAGGCATTTCAGCAGACATTGTGGATCTGAGAACTCTCCTGCCCTGGGACAAGGAAACAGTTGAAGAATCAGTGAAAAAGACCGGTAAAGTTATGGTCTTACATGAAGACACAATGATTGGCGGCATAGGTGCTGAAATTGCTTCTTGGATATCTGAACATTGCTTCACACATTTGGATGCACCGGTGAAAAGAATTGCCAGTTTGGATACGCCAGTACCATTGGCCAAAGATTTGGAAGACAATTTCCTGGCTAAACACAGATTGAAAGCGGGCTTAGAAGACTTGATGGCTTGGTAAAAATGATCTGAATTGATTTCGGATTAGATTTTTCAACCATCGATTTCACTTATTTTTATTTATTGTAACATAATAGATATTTATAATGACACATCGTTATTTCTTATTGAATGGCTCGATTTTTTGTTGAATCCATACTAAAACCTGTTTAACTACTTTTGGCCAAAAAGCCTGACATTGCCAACATTGTACTGATACTGTGCGTGGGACTATTTTCTTCCCTCCTGTATCGATTTTTTTCATATCTTCGCGCCTTATATGGCTTATCGCTGGACGGCTTCCCCTAAACTTAATGATCAAAAGGTAGAACTACTGGCAGAACGCATCAATGTTTCGCCAACTATCGCTACACTTTTGTTGCAAAGGGGGGTTGAAACCTTCGAACAAGCCAAAAAGTTTTTCAGACCTCAACTTGCTGATCTCTATGATCCATTCTTAATGAAAGACATGGACAAAGCAATTGAAAGAATCATCAAGGCAATTGCCAATAAAGAAAGGATTTTGATCTATGGCGATTACGATGTGGATGGCACTACTTCTGTTTCCATAGTATATTCTTTCTACAAAAAGATCACTTCCAATATTGAGTATTACATTCCCGACCGTTACAGAGAGGGTTATGGCATTTCCCAAATAGGCATTGATTATGCGGCTGAAACCGGAGTGAAACTCATCATAGCACTTGATTGTGGTACCCGTTCTATTGAATTGATCGAATATGCACATTCATTGGGTATTGATTTCATTGTTTGTGATCACCACTTACCAGGTGATGAATTGCCAAAAGCTGTGGCATTGCTCAATCCGAAACGCCGTGATTGCGAATACCCTTACAAAGAATTATCCGGTTGTGGCATTGGCTTCAAACTCTTGCAAGCTTATGTGCAAGCAACAGACATGCCTTATGAGGAAGCATACAAATACCTCGATCTGGTGGCAGTGAGCACTTGCAGTGACATAGTTGAAATAAGAGACGAAAACAGAATACTGGTTTACTTCGGTTTGAAAAAACTCAATGAAGACCCTTGCATTGGTTTACAAGCCTTACTTCAAAGCTATCAGATCAAACAAGAGTATGAAGTATCAGACATTGTATTTGGGATAGGGCCAAAAATCAATGCAGCAGGTAGAATCGCAGATGCCAAGTCATCGGTAAAACTATTGATTGAAGAGGATTTTCATCAAGCCTTGAATTTGGCTAAAACACTCATTGAAAATAACACTGAACGCAAGGACATAGACAACGATATCACCAAAGAAGCCCTTGATATACTTGAAACCAACCTGCACCTTCAAAAAAGAAAGAGTACGGTATTGTACAGCGAAAAATGGCACAAAGGTGTAATAGGTATAGTGGCTTCACGCTTGATAGAAACTTATTATAAACCCACCATCATTTTCAGTGAAGTGAATGGTATGCTCACAGGATCAGCCAGAAGCATCAAAGATTTTGATGTTCACGATGCCATTGGAGCTTGTGGAGATTTGGTGGTTCAATACGGTGGTCACAAATACGCTGCCGGACTCACCATCAAAAAAGAATCGTTTGAGGCCTTCTCAAAGAAATTTGAAGAGATCGTGACCATGAATGCTTCCGAGGAATTGCTTACACCCGAAATTGAATACGATCTGGAATTGAATTTTTCGGATATCACTTCTAAGTTCTTTTCGGTTTTAAATCAATTCAAACCCCATGGTCCGGGCAATATGGTTCCAATTTTTCGCTCCAATAACCTGACCGATGCCGGCAGTAGAGTGGTAAAAGAAAAACACCTGAAGCTAATGGCCTCACAAAAAGGCATAAAATTTGACGGTATAGCATTCAATATGAGTGAAGTTTATTCCATCATCAACAAGAACATGCCTTTTGATGTGTGTTATTCACTCGAAATGAATGAATACAAAGGCGTTAAAAACCTTCAATTAAAAGTTAGAGACATCAGGCCCTCAATATGAAACTGCGATCCGAAAATCTTGTAAAACAATACAAACAAAAAAGAGTTGTTAACGACGTCTCTATATATGTTGAGCAAGGTGAGATCGTTGGATTGTTGGGACCAAATGGAGCCGGCAAAACCACCTCTTTTTACATGACCGTTGGTTTGGTTAAACCGGATGAGGGAGAGATTTACCTCGACAATGAAGTCATCACGCATTTGCCAATGTACAAACGAGCGCAAAAAGGTGTTGGTTACCTGCCTCAAGAAGCTTCAGTATACCGCGACCTGACAGTTGAAGACAATATCAGGGCTGTTCTCGAATTGACAAAACTGAGCAAAACTGAACAGAAAGACAAATTGGAAAGTTTATTGGATGAATTCAGTTTGCACAAAGTCAGAAAGAACCTTGGTAAAGTACTCAGTGGTGGCGAACGCAGAAGAACTGAAATAGCCAGAGCATTGGCCACTGACCCTAAATTCATTTTATTGGATGAACCGTTTGCAGGGGTTGACCCTATTGCGGTTGAAGACATCCAAACAATCGTATATAAACTTAAGAACAAAAACATCGGCATTCTGATTACCGATCACAATGTTCAGGAAACTCTCAGCATTACTGACAGAGCGTATTTGCTTTTTGAAGGCAAATTGCTCAAGCAAGGATCGGCTGAAGAACTGGCAGAAGATGAAATGGTAAGAAAAGTATACTTAGGTAAAAACTTTGTACTCAGAAGATCGATGGCGCCAAATAAACCGGAAGATTGAACCACCTCATTTTTGGACTCGGAAACATTGGTCCACAGTACGACCACACACGACACAACATCGGATTTGATGTCATAGATGCCATTGCCAAAGAACTACAATTGGAATTCAAATTGCAGAAACATGCCATGGTTGCAGAAGGCAAAATCAAAAACAAATCATTTGTATTGATAAAACCCACCACGTTCATGAACCTCAGTGGGACAGCAGTGAGGTATTACATGCAATTGCACAAAGTTGAAGCCGAAAACATTTTGGTGGTGACAGATGATCTGGCTTTAGAAGTTGGTACATTAAGACTAAGGGCCAAAGGCAGTCACGGTGGTCACAATGGTTTAAGAAACATCGAAGAATTATTGGGTCACCAAACATACCCTCGCTTGCGATTTGGTATAGGTAACCAATTTGATAAACACAGACAAATTGATTTTGTGTTGGGTAAATGGAAGGCTGATGAACAAGCGTTGATCAATGAAAAAGTATCGAAAGCTGCAGACTGTGTGAAAAGTTTCATGTTGGAAGGCATAGGGCAGGCAATGACCAAATACAATGGATAAGATCGAATTCAAACATCAAATACAAATGAAGGTCAGAGACTATGAGCTCGATCTTCAAGGCATCGTAAACAATTCGGTCTATTTAAATTATCTTGAACATGCCCGTCATGAATACTTAGACGAGACAGGGGTCAACTTCAATGAACTTCATATTGCAGGCTACGATGCAGTGGTAGTGCGTTCGGAAGTTGATTACAAAAAGTCCTTAAAGAGCGGTGATCTTTTCACTGTTCATTCAGGTGTTAGCAGAGAAGGCAGATTGAGAATTGTCTTTCACCAAAGGATAATCAGGGATGCAGACGGAGCATTGATGATAGATGCAAAGATCTTTGCAGCGTGCATTCACAACAATCGACCAGTAGAACCCTTGCACATTCTTGAAAAATTAGGTTTACTCTGAGGTACTGAAAATTCTTTAATAAGAATTTTTACTTGAAACATTTCTTTTTCTTTTTAAATGACAAGATTTTTAAATCAATCTTGATTCATTGTGATTTTCAATTATAACAGGCGTGAAACAGCACGAAAAATCAAGACTTAATGTCTGGTTTTTCAAAATGATAAAAAAAGGCATTTTTAAGGTTGATTAAAACAGGTTTGAGAAACAGGTTTTAAATTGATGTTGAACTTGAGTTGAAATACTCAAAAATTAATAAATTTAAAAATACTGAAAAGCCCGTCAAATAAGGGCTTTCAGAATATTTTTCATTTAGGCGTTTAAAATAATCTTCACATGTTAAAAAAACATGAAAATAATTGAACGTTTCGGTCAAATATATTCAAATATCATTTAATTTTGCGGCCTCAAAACACATCACTGAGATGAATTTTCTAACGATAGGAAGCAATATGGGAACTTATCTGCCCATTCTATTTATGCTGATGGCTTCAATAGCATTCGTGGTCGTATCAATGATCGCCACGCACAAACTTGGTCCAAAGAAAAAATCTGAGGTTAAATCAGAGGCATTTGAATGTGGTATTGAATCACAAGGTAATGCGAGAACCCCCTTTTCAATTAAATATTTTTTAGTTGCCATTTTGTTTGTTTTATTCGACGTGGAGGTCATTTTCATGTATCCATGGGCTGTAAATTTCAGAGAATTGGGAGTACTCGGACTGATAGAAATGTTCATGTTCATGGGATTCTTGATCTTGGGATTGGTATACATTGTGAAAAAAGGCGCATTGAATTGGGAATAAATCTGAACTGAAATCAATTTTGATTGTTAATACAACATCATGAGCATCGACATAAAACCTGAACACAAACCGGAAGGCATCGAAGGAGCCGGTTTCTTTGCCACTTCGCTCGAGAAAGTTGTGGGATTGGCAAGAGCCAATTCTCTATGGCCTTTGCCATTTGCAACTTCTTGTTGTGGTATAGAATTCATGGCCACAATGGCTTCGCATTATGACCTGGCCAGATTTGGTTCTGAAAGGTTGAGTTTCTCTCCCCGTCAGGCCGACTTGCTGATGGTAATGGGTACCATTTCTAAGAAAATGGGGCCAATTCTTCGTCAGGTATACGAACAAATGGCAGAACCGAAATGGGTGCTCAGCATGGGCGCTTGCGCCTCTAGCGGCGGTATTTTTGACACATACAGTGTTTTGCAAGGCATAGACAGAATCATTCCTGTAGATGTTTATATACCGGGTTGCCCTCCTCGCCCGGAACAAGTATTGGATGGTATCCTGAAAATACAAGAACTTTCAAAATCTGAAAGTCTAAGAAGAAGAGATACTCCAGAATACAAAGCCCAACTTGCACTTTACGGTATCGAATAATTCATCAATGAGCGATTTACTAACAACGGTTGCAGATAAACTGAAAGAAAAATTCGGACCTGCATTCATCAGCGCTGAAATGGATTACGATTTCCCTGTGTTTACACTCGAGAAATCTGTACTCTATGAAACTCTCAGCTTCCTTAAATCTGAGCCCGAATTGAACTTCAATTTTCTCACCACCATAGCAGGTATTCATTATCCTGATATGAAAGAAAAAGAATTTTGTATCACCTATCATTTGCACAACCTTTTTCTTAATCACAGAATTCGTTTGAAATTTTATATGCCCGAGTCTGATATGAAAGTGCCTTCCATCACTCACATTTGGCCAACAGCCAATTGGATGGAACGTCAAGAATATGATTTCTTCGGATTCAATTTCACCGGTCACCCTGATCTGAGAAGAATTCTTAATATGGACGAAATGAACTATTTCCCATTGAGAAAACAATATCCATTGGAAGATGGTTCCAGAGACGATAAGAACGACAAGCAATTTGGCAGATAATTGAACAAAATGGACAACAAAAAAGAATTCAATCAGGCTGAAGCTGAAAAAGTATACAACATACTCAACTTGGGTCCTACTCACCCTGCCACTCACGGTATTTTTCAAAATATTCTGAAGATGGACGGTGAGATCATAGTAGAAGCCGAACCAACCATCGGATACATACACCGAGCTTTTGAAAAACTGGCCGAACACAGACCATACAATCAAATCACTCCCATCACAGATCGTCTCAACTACTGCTCCTCTCCTATCAACAACTTGGGATGGCACATGACCGTTGAGAAGCTCATTGGCTGTGAAGTGCCTAAAAGAGCGCAATACCTCAGGGTCATCATCATGGAACTTGCCAGAATTGCCGATCACATCATCTGTACCACCATTATTGGTCAAGATACTGGCGCTACTACCGGTTTCCTCTACTTCTTCCAAATGCGCGAGAAGATCTATGAAATATATGAAGAGATCTGCGGAGCAAGATTGACCACCAATATTGGTAGAATAGGTGGTATGGAGCGCGATTTTTCACCGGTTGCAATTGCCAAACTCGATAAATTCATGCAGGAGTTTCCGGAATACCTCAAAGAGTTTCAAAAACTTATTGAACGCAACCGTATCTTCATGGATAGAACCATTGATTGCGGACCAATAAGCGGTGAAAGAGCTCTGGCTTATGGATTCACCGGACCGAACCTCAGAGCTGCCGGTGTTGATTACGATGTTAGGGTCGCCAATCCATATTCTTCTTACGAAGATTTTGACTTTAAAATTCCTATTGGTCAAAATGGTGATACCTATGATCGCTTCATGGTGCGTATACAAGAAATGTGGGAAAGTGTAGGCATCATCAGACAAGCCTTGGATAAAATGCCAACAGGCCCATTCCATGCCGATGTGCCTGATTTTTATCTGCCTCCAAAAGAAGAAGTTTATTCTAAAATGGAAGCCTTGATCTATCACTTTAAAATAGTGATGGGTGAAACTGCAATACCTAAAGGAGAAGTTTATCATTCGGTTGAAGGTGGAAACGGTGAACTGGGTTTTTACCTGATCAGTGATGGTGGCAGAACGCCATACAGATTGCATTTCAGAAGACCTTGTTTCATCTATTATCAGGCTTATCCTGAAATGATCACCAACGGATTGTTGAGTGATGCCATATTAACCATGAGTAGTTTAAATGTTATAGCGGGAGAATTAGACGCATAAAGAACAGCATGAACACAACAAGTAAAGAAATCAGATTCAGCGACGAAGCAATGGCAACTGTCAACAAGATCATTGCCCGCTATCCGGAAGGTCGCCATAAATCAGCACTTATTCCCATCCTTCATTTGGCTCAAGCCGAATTTGGTGGTTGGTTGAGTCCTGAAACCATGGATCATGTCGCATCCATTTTAAACATTCAACCCATCGAAGTTTATGAAGTGGCGTCTTTCTACAGCATGTTCAACCTTCAACCGGTTGGCAAATGTCTGATAGAAGTTTGTCAAACCAGCAGTTGCTGGCTATGTGGTGCCGAAGACATCATCGATCATTTGGAATCTAAACTAGGCATCAGTGTTGGTGAAACCACTGCTGATGGCATGTTCACTTTGAAAACCGTGGAGTGTTTAGGTAGCTGTGGAACCGCTCCAATGCTACAAGTGGGAGCAGATTATCATGAGAATCTGACCATTGAAAAAGTAGACAACCTACTTGACCAGTTAAAAAAGGAAGACCGTCAAAGCAGATATTGTTAAGGCATGAGCAGAAAACTTTTATTAAAAAATGATCACATCCCCGGTATAGCCGGATTAAGCGTTTACAGACAAAACGGTGGTTATACCGTTTTAGAAGAAACACTTAAGAAAAGAAGTGCCGATGATGTTATTGAAGAAGTAAAAAAATCAGGACTAAGAGGCAGAGGCGGTGCCGGTTTCCCAACAGGTTTGAAATGGAGCTTTCTGGCTCGTCCTGAAGGTGTGCCCCGTTATCTTGTTTGCAATGCAGACGAAAGCGAACCGGGTACTTTCAAAGACCGTTACTTAATGGAAAGGATCCCACACATTTTAGTGGAAGGTATGATCATTTCCAGCTATGCTCTAGGTGCTAATACTGCCTACATCTATATCAGAGGTGAGTATTTCTATGTGGCAAAGATTCTTGAAAAAGCCATCGATGAAGCTTATGCTGCAGGCTTATTGGGTAAAAACATTTTGGGCAGCGGTTTTGATCTGAACTTATACGTTCAGGTAGGTGCCGGTGCATATATATGCGGTGAAGAAACTGCCTTATTGGAAAGTCTGGAAGGCAAAAGAGGTAATCCTCGTATCAAACCACCATTCCCGGCTGTTGCTGGTTTATATGGTTGTCCTACTGTGGTCAACAACGTAGAAACCATCGCTGCAGTTGTACCAATTATGAAAATGGGTGGTGAAGAATACGCTAAAATAGGAATAGGAAAAAGTACCGGAACCAAATTGATCTCTGCTTCAGGACATATCAATAAACCCGGTGTATATGAGATCGAATTAGGTGTTCCTGTAGAAGAATTCATTTATTCGGATCAATACTGTGGTGGTATCAAAGGTGGAAGAAAACTGAAAGCAGTGGTTGCCGGAGGTTCTTCTGTGCCAATTCTACCTGCTGAACTCATCTTAAAAACTGCTGCAGGCGAACCTCGTTTAATGACCTATGAAAGTTTGGGTGATGGCGGTTTTGCAACCGGCACCATGTTGGGTTCAGGTGGTTTTATCGTAATGGATGAAGACACCAGTATAGTAAAAAACCTTTACACTTTTGCAAGGTTCTACCACCATGAAAGCTGCGGACAATGCAGCCCTTGCCGTGAAGGTACCGGTTGGATGGAAAGAATACTTAACAAAATTCTTGAAGGTAAAGGCACATTATCAGACATCGATCTTTTGTGGGACATTCAATCTAAAATTGAAGGTAAAACCATTTGCCCACTAGGTGAAGCTGCTGCCTGGCCGGTAGCTGCAGCCATCAGACATTTTAGAAGTGAATTTGAAGCTTATGTGAGCAATCCTGACAGCATCAAAGACATCAAACATTATTACAGACTCAATCAAACAAGCAATTAATCTCAGGTAAATAAAAATCAACCTGACAAGTATAAAACAACAATGGTAAAAGTAACGATAGACGACATCCCTGTAGAAGTTCCGGAAGGAACCACGATACTTCAAGCCGCGCGCATGATTGGAGGCGATATTGTACCTCCGGCTATGTGTTACTACAGCAAACTGAAGACTTCAGGCGGATACTGCCGCACATGCATTGTAAAGGTAGAGCAAGGTTCGGCAAAAGACCCGAGACCTATGCCTAAGCCCGTTGCGAGTTGCAGAACCACTGTTGCCGATGGTATGGTGGTGCGCAATATCACGTCTCCAGAAAATCTGGAAGCCAGAGCAGGTGTGGTCGAATTCTTATTGTTGAACCATCCGCTTGACTGCCCCGTATGCGATCAGGCCGGTGAGTGCCACTTACAAGACCTCAGCTATGAACACGGAAAAGAGGCAACCCGAAACGAATTCGAAAGAAGAGAATACGACCCGATTGATATTGGTGATAAGATCAAATTGCACATGAACCGTTGCATCCTTTGCTACAGATGTGTAAAAGTGGCCGATCAAATTACAGATGGCAGATGCCACGGTGTCATCAATAGAGGTGAAGCTGCCGAGATCTCTACTTATATTGAAAAAGCAATTGATAATGATTTCTCAGGCAATGTGATTGACGTTTGCCCTGTAGGTGCTTTGACCGACAGAACCTTCCGTTTCAAAAGCCGTGTATGGTACACCAACCCGGTAGATGCTCACCGAAATTGCGACAAATGTTGCGGTAAAGTAAGACTCTGGAATTCGGGAGAAGAAGTGTTGAGGGTTACAGCCCGAAAAGACCAATGGGGCGAAGTAGAAGACAATACAGATGGCAGTACTGCCTGGATTTGCAACGAGTGCCGCTTCGAGAAAAAAGACCTTAAAGATTGGACCATCGAAGGACCTAGTAAAATTGACAGACATTCTGTAATATCTGCCAATCACTATGGTGAACTCAGATCCATTAAGGCCACAACTTTGAAAATGATGGGAGCCAAACCTCATGGTCAAAAAATTGAACTTGGCGATGGCGCACTTGACCCTAACAACATCAATAAGTAAGAGATAGATTATGGATCCTTTATTTATAAAAGCGATACTGGTATTACTGGTTTTTGGTATCACCCTACTGATAGCAACTTATTCAACTTATGCCGAACGCAAAGTAGCTGCTATCATGCAAGACAGGGTGGGTCCTAACAGGGCCGGTCCAATGGGACTGTTGCAACCTTTGGCGGATGCAGTAAAAATGTTCATGAAGGAAGAGATCATTCCTTCTGTATCCAATAAATGGCTGTTCATATTAGGTCCATGTATTGCCATGCTTACGGCAACCATGACCGGAGTAGTCATTCCTTGGGGTGGACAAATGACCATCGGCGATACAACATTTGATCTTCAAATCACTGACCTCAATGTTGGCATACTTTATTTATTTGGAGTGGTTTCATTGGGTGTATATGGCATCATGATCGGCGGATGGGCTTCTAACAATAAGTTCTCTTTGTTGGGCGCTATCAGGGCTTCATCGCAAATGATCAGTTACGAGATTGCCATGGGCCTTGCCATCATTGCTTTGGTGATGACAACAGGAACTTTGAGCATGAAAGAGATCGTGATGCAGCAAGATGCAGGATTTGCCAATGTGGTGTATCAACCTTTGGGCTTTATCATCTTCATCATTTGCGCTTTTGCAGAAACCAATCGTGCTCCATTTGATTTACCTGAATGTGAAACTGAATTGATCGGTGGTTATCACACCGAATATTCATCCATGAAATTGGGCTTTTATCTGTTTGCTGAATACATCAACATGTTCATTTCATCAGCAGTGATTGCCAGTTTTTATTTTGGTGGATACAATTTCCCATTCCAACATGAATTACAAGCTTTACTTGGCATGAGTGCCAATGCGCTGAGCATACTTCAGACCGTGTTGTTCTTTGGTAAGATCATCTTCTTCATCTTCTTGTTCATGTGGGTGAGATGGACAATACCACGATTCAGATACGACCAATTGATGAACTTAGGATGGAAGATTCTTCTTCCTTTGGCATTAGCAAATATCATATTGACAGGACTTGGCATGTGGGCAAGCGGCAGTATAAAATTATAACCTTTAAAAGAGTAAAAAGATGTTAACCAATAGAAGCAAACAGGTAGTGAAAAAGGAAATGACCTTGCTCGAAAGGGCATATTTTCCGGCTATTCTCAGTGGTATGGCCATCACCCTGAAACACATATTCATGAAAAAAGCAACGGTGAAATACCCTGAGCAAACGCGTGAATTTGCTCCTGTATACAGAGGCATGCACGTATTGAAACGCGATGAGGCCGGAGCTGAAAGATGCACTGCCTGCGGATTGTGCGCAGTGTCTTGTCCGGCAGAAGCCATTACTATGACAGCTGCCGAGAGAAAGAAAGGTGAAGAGAATTTATACAGAGAAGAAAAATATGCTTCTGTGTATGAAATCAACATGTTGAGGTGCATTTTCTGCGGATTGTGTGAAGAGGCCTGTCCTAAAGAAGCCATTTTTCTGACCGACAGAATTGTACCAAGCACTTTTGAAAGAGACAGTTTTGTTTATGGCAAAGACAAATTGGTTGAGCCAATAGACAACAGAGTGGATGTCAGCAAACGTCAGACACAAGCGGTGTTGGATTTCAAACACGACAAGAAACACAAACACAATCGCACTTTCCTCGACAAACTCATTAGCAAACCCAAATCACATTAATTCGATAAACATTCATACATGAGCATATCCCAATACGTTTTTTGGTTCCTTTCATTTGTGGCATTGATCTGTGCCCTGATGGTGGTATTTTCCAAAAACCCGGTTTACAGTGTGTTGTACTTGATACTCACTTTTTTTGCCATAGCAGGTCATTATGTGTTGTTGAACGCACAATTTCTTGCAGCAGTTCACATCATCGTTTATGCAGGTGCCATCATGGTTCTATTCCTGTATGTGATCATGATGTTGAACTTAAATAAGGAAACAGAACCGGTTAAAAAACCGACCATTAAATTCATTTCAGTGATTGCCATTGGCATGTTGATGTTGACTTTAACGGCAAGTTTCAAAGGTGCCGAAACCACTTTGAGTGCAGGCAGCACAGCAGGCATTGGAACAGTAGAAGCCTTGGGTAAAGCTTTGTTCAATGAATTCCTGCTCCCATTTGAAGTTTCATCCATTTTGTTTTTATCGGCAATGGTAGGCTCAGTTTATTTATCCAAAAAGAATTTACAATGATGCAATCAATTTCAGGTATACCACTCAATTACTACATTTATCTGAGCGCAGCCATGTTCTGCATCGGTGCTCTAGGTGTGATGATCAGAAGAAATGCAATTATACTCTTCATGTGCATTGAACTCATGTTAAATGCCGTGAACTTATTGATGGTGGCATTTTCACAATACTTGGGCGATAACAATGCACAAGTGTTTGTGTTTTTTATCATGGCGGTTGCCGCTGCAGAAGTAGCTGTCGGACTTGCAATCCTCATCATGATTTACAGAAACGCTAACACTTCAGATACTGAAGTACTCAATCAACTTAAATGGTAATCGGATAAACATCAGAATGGAACAACTCGTAAAACTCATCCCACTTTTCCCGCTGATCAGTTTCGCTATCATCGGATTACTCAATAGAAGACTGACAAAAAAACACACTGCAATATTTGCCTGTATTGGTGTATTGCTCAGCTTTGTCGATTCATTACTCATCTTCATTTCACAATCCTCCTTCTACCATCCGGTAGAAGTGACCATATTTGACTGGATCAAAGCAGGCAATTTTGATGCATCCTTTGCTTTTCTGCTCGATCCTTTGTCGTCTATATTCTTACTCGTTATAACCGGTGTTGGTTTCCTAATCCATATATTCTCGGTAGGTTATATGAAAGACGATGATGGATTCAGAAGGTTCTTTGCCTATTTGAATCTCTTCATTTTCTTCATGTTGGTGTTGGTTCTAGGAAACAATTTCGTCGTGATGTTCATCGGATGGGAAGGTGTCGGATTCTGTTCATTCATGCTCATTGGGTTTTGGTTCAAAGACCAAGCCAATAACGATGCGGCTAAAAAAGCTTTTGTCATCAACAGAATTGGTGACCTCGGTTTCCTGATCGCAATGTGCCTCGTGTTCTACCATTTTGGAACACTCAATTATACCACCTTATTTAAACCCGGATTCCTGAGCGGTTTCTCAATTCCTACTTCAACCTTAACCATTATTACAGTTTGCTTGTTTGTTGGTGCAATGGGTAAGAGTGCTCAAATTCCGCTTTACACCTGGTTGCCTGATGCAATGGCCGGACCAACTCCGGTATCTGCACTCATACATGCTGCAACCATGGTAACTGCCGGTATATACATGGTGGCGCGTACCAATATCATGTTCAACATGACCCCTGCATCTCTTGAATTTGTGGCCATAATTGGTGCTGCTACTGCCCTTTTGGGAGCCAGTATCGGCATGTTTCAGAACGACATTAAAAAAGTTCTCGCATATTCAACAGTATCACAATTAGGACTCATGTTTTTAGCCCTTGGATTAGGCGCTTATACAGCTGCTGTCTTCCATGTGGTGACACATGCATTCTTCAAAGCGCTTTTGTTCCTGGGTTCAGGTAGTGTGATTCACTCTATGAGTGGCGAACAAGACATCAGAAAAATGGGTGGTCTAAAAAAACACATGCCCATTACTTATTTTACCTTCCTAGTAGGTACCGTGGCCATTGCAGGTATACCGCCATTAGCAGGTTTCTTCAGTAAAGACCAAATTTTAGCTGAAGCATTTGCCAAAAATCAAGTGCTTTTTGTAATCGGCATGTTGGTGTCATTGATGACAGCTTTCTATATGTTCAGATTGCTGTATCTCACATTCCATGGAAGATTCAGAGGCACCCATGATCAAGAACACCATTTGCACGAATCGCCTGCCACCATGACTGTACCATTGGTCATTTTATCAGTATTTGCTGTCATTGCAGGATTTATTGGATTCCCACATGCATTGGGACATAAGTTGGGTATTGAAAATTGGTTCGACCATTATTTACAACCTGTTCTTGGTTCAACCACCTCCCACATGTCTCTTCAAACAGAGTTGACATTGATGGGTGTAACCACTGTTCTAATTTTCATTGTAGTAGGCATTGCACGATACATTTATTTAACCAAAAACCGTGTGCCGGAAGAGGACAAAGTGGCCAAGACTGGTTTGAAAAAATTCATTTACAACAAATTTTATGTCGATGAATTTTATGCTGCAGTTATCACTCGTCCAATTGATAAAATGTCTGAATTCCTCAGAAGTATCATTGATCACCGAGTGATAGACGGTTTGGTAAGAACCATCGGCAAAACCACTGTTAAAGGCGGACAAACACTAAAATACATACAAAGCGGCAACATCAATGGATATGCCATTGCTTTTGTTGTGGCCCTCATCCTATTCCTTTCAATCTTCATCTTCTAGAAATCAATGTTAACATTACTGCTCATATTAATTCCCTTAATCAGTTCGATCTTATTGTTCGGTTTTGGAAAAAAAGCTGCCAGACCTATGGCAATTGCTTTCTCCTTAATTGAATTGATCACTGCTTTAATCGTTTTGCAATTGCTCAAAACCGGACAAGCCGGTTTATTTGAATTGAATTTGCCTTGGATCAATGGACTGGGTATTAGGTTTCACATTGGTTTAGACGGAATCAGCATGTTGATGATTTTGCTCACCACATTGTTGATGCCTTTGATCGTTTATGCATCTTTCAATAAAAATTACAACAATTTCCATACGTTATACGCTTTCATGTTCCTGATGCAAAGTTCCATCATTGGTTCGTTTGCAGCCATGGATGGTTTCTTGTTTTATCTTTTCTGGGAAATTGCATTGATCCCTATTTATTTCATCTGCTTGATGTGGGGTGGTGAAAACAGACAAAGGATCACCTTTAAATTCTTCCTTTATACATTGTTTGGCAGTTTGTTCATGCTGTTGGCATTGATCTATGTTTATCTTCATACACCTGACAGAAGTTTTGATATTCAAGCCTTGTACAAGGCCGGAAGAGCATTGAGTGTAGTAGAACAAGGATTCATCATGTCAGGACTGTTCTTGGCATTTGCCATCAAAATGCCAATTTTCCCTTTCCATACCTGGCAACCAGAAACTTACAATGTAGCACCAACTCCGGGTGTTATGATGTTGGGTGGCATCATGTCAAAAATGGCTACCTATGGTATGATCCGTTGGGTATTGCCAATGGTGCCACAAGGAATTGCAGAATATGGCCATATACTCATCGTTATTTCAGTTATCAGCATCTTGTATGCTTCGTTCATATCCATTGTTCAAAAAGATTTTAAATACCTCATTGCCTATTCTTCAATTGCACACATGGGTCTGATCGCTGCTGGTATAGTAGCTTCAAACAGTCAAAGTTTGCAAGGCAGTTTAATGGAAATGCTCAGTCACGGTATCAATACCGTTGGTTTGTTCTTTGTTTATGACATCATTTTCAACAGAACAGGTACTTCAGAAATGAAGAAGCTGGGTGGTATCAGAGGCATAGATTCAGGTTTCGCCTTCATGTTCTTCATCATTGTACTAAGTGTTGTAGCATTGCCATTCACCAATGGATTCGTGGGTGAGTTTCTACTTATACTCGGCTTGTTCCAAAACAGTCCAATTGCCGCATCCTTTGCTGGATTAAGCATAGTGCTGGGTGTGGTTTACATGTTCAGGTCTTTCCAAGCAATGATGTTGGGAGAAACCAACGCCATTACCGGACATTTGGCCAAACTGACCAGACAAGAGAAAATTACTTTGTACATCATTGTGATTTTGATCATCAGCATGGGGGTTTATCCTAAACCTATCCTCGACATCACTGAAAGTTCAATTCAAACATTATTAGTAGGCATAAATAAATGAAAGAGTTATTATTAATATCAGGACTCGGCGTTCTGTCATTGTTTGCCGGTCTGTTCAACCTGAGAAAAGGATTTCTGGTTCTGGTCATTATCGGACTGGCAGCCAATATCGGTCTCAGTATAGCAGATTGGGGCAGCAATGAAGTGGTTTATGGTATGATGCAATTGGATAATTTTGCACTGTCTTTTAATATCGTCTTTTCATTTTTATCCATTCTTTGGTTCATAGCCGCCCGCGAATATTTTGAATTGGACAACAACTTCTCCGATCACTATGCATTGGTATTGTTTTCTCTTTGTGGTGGTCTTGTTTTGGTTTCTTTCACCAATATGGTGATGCTGTTTTTGGGTATAGAAATTTTGTCCATTCCCATGTTTGTATTGGTGGGCAGCCATAAAACAAAATTGTCTTCCAATGAAGCCGCATTTAAATATTTCCTATTAGGTGCTTTTGCAACTGCATTCCTTTTGTTTGGTATTACCTTGATCTATGGCAGTACAGGAAGTTTCAACAATGCCGCAATTGCAGCTTATTTGTCTAATCATCCATTGCCTCCTATGGCTTTTGTAGGCATGTTGATGATGATGACCGCCATGGCATTTAAAGTATCTGCAGCACCTTTCCATTTTTGGGCTCCGGATGTGTATCAGGGTGCACCTACTACCATCACCACTTTTATGGCCACTGTAGTAAAAACTGTTGCATTTGCTGCCTTCTTCAGATTGTTTAAAACCACCTTCGTCAGCATGGAGCAATCGTATCAAATTGCATTTGCCATCATTGCTACATTCACTTTGCTGATCGCCAATATCACTGCATCCATTCAAACCAATGTCAAAAGGATGTTGGCCTATTCGAGTATATCACATGCCGGTTTCATGATGATTGCATTGTTGTGCATGCGCAGCCATACTGAAGGCACTTTGTTGTTTTATACTTTGGTGTATTCGATCTCAAGTTTGGGTGCTTTCACCATACTCGACATTGTTTCGAAAAATACAGATGGCAGAGAAGATCTCGATGGTTTTAAAGGTTTATTGAGAAGAAATCGCACACTTGCCGGTATTCTTGCATTTGCAATGCTGTCGATGTCCGGTATCCCACCATTAGCAGGTTTTATGGCCAAATACATGGTATTTGTAGCAGCTGTCAACAATGGTTACCTATGGGTGGCAGTAGTTGGTATCATTGCCTCATTGATCGCGGTGTACTACTATTTCAAAGTCATCATTGCCATGTTTGGCAACGAATCAGAGTATCCTGCATTCAAATTGAACCCGGTTCAAACCTTTGTGATCTTTGTGACTGCAATTGGTATGATCGCATTGAGCATCTTCCCCGGTGCCATTATTGGTTTGATATAGTTATAAATTATACTCAGCTTATTCGAAATCAATTTTATTGATGAGTTGATTGGATTTGAAATAATAGGCCTCGTACTCTGTTGAACTCAACGAATACACGATTTCTATGACTACTTTGTCGGCCGTTCCGCGGTTATCTTCTACAATCTGTTTTTGTGTTTCACTCAATTGAGCGTAGGGAATTACCTGTTCAAATTCAAATCCTTCATCGTAAGTAAACTCAAGGGCATAATTGGCACTTTGCCATTTCAATTTGGTTTCCAATCCCTCATCCTTTAGGGCAGCAGACAAACTGCCATTATTAGCTTTTAAAAGATCTGAACCTGATTGAATCATCAACATAAACCCTGACAACACCATAGCTGAATAACCGATCTTTTTGAATAAATTTTCACTCAGCATTGGCAAAATCCACTTCATACAAATGGATGATAAAATGGCGGATAATGCCACTACCCCACCCACTATCCAAACATCCTTATTGAGCATACCAAACAACGTATACAAAACGATCTTGATCAGATGCAATATGATTTCATTGGCTGCCCGAGTAGCCAAAATTTCCTCTTTACTTAAACCATACCTCAAATAGAATCGATTGAACAACAGCCCCACTGCACCGGTTAATCCTGATAAAAATCCGGCAAAAAAACCAATGGTACTTAAGGCAAGATTTGAAGGCTGTTCTTTTATTTCATTGTCCTTGGATTTTCTAAAAATGAAATGCAAATTACTGATCAGAAACAAGCCCATCGCAATTTCTATGTACAATGGATTGATGTATTTCAGCAGCCAGGCACCCAGCCATACTGCGGGAATTGCCATTGGTACAAATCGTTTAACTATCTTCCAGGATATATATTTATGAAACACCATCAATCGGGAAGCTGAGCCCGTGAATGTCCCAATAGATAAAGCTGCTGGCACTTGAACCATTGGCAATAAACGACCCAAAACCGGCAACAGAATGAGACCTGCTCCCCCTCCACAAATTGCACTGATGGAAAAAGCGAGAAAACTGAAAATGAATATAATGATAAGAGTAGTGGACATGTGTGATCGTTAATCAATTATATAACTTATGAATTGAATAAATTTGAGATTCATGCCATAAGGAAATAAAGCTTAATTCGAATAAAACGATAAGCAAGTGCTGACCATTACTCCTCCTTTTATTAATTTCATTCCTATGCTGAAGCCTTATGCACCAATTAGACATAAATAATAACTATATTTTCAAATCATCACATACATATCATCTATTTAATAGGCAAAGATTTTAAACCATTGAATACTTTTTCATAAACCGTTGTTTCAATGTTGTATTTTTTTCCCTCATCTATCACATAACCTGTTAAGGTATTCAACTCTGTTTGAGGTTTGTGATTCTTATAGTCTGAATGCATGGATGAAGTGTTCTCAAAAGGCAGAGTTTTCAATCTGTTCATGGTCCTTTCAAAAACATTAGCGGGCAATTCGATCCCTTTAGCTTTAGCAAGCGCCATTACCTCACGTATGAGAGCTTCTATGGTTTCTAAACTGTCTTGGTGAGAAATGACTTCTCCTATGCTGCGATCAAAATAAGAAGTAGCCGAAGCTGTGGGTGAAATGAACACAAATTTTTCCCAAATGATGGACATGATTTCTGTAGACAATTTGGCGTCGATACCTGCCCCCAATAAGATACTTTCCAGTTTGTTCAAACGCTCGTCATTGCTGTCAACACTTCCAAAAAACAATTTGCTGACATTGCCAATGTTTTCTACCATTCCATAACCCTTTAATCTGGCAACAATGTACACACAGCCATCCAATACCAGATTGTTTGGAAAAAGTGCTTTTATTTTTTCCTTACTGTCTACTCCGTTCAACAATGGCAATATCACTGTTTCAGGACGAATACAGGCTTTCAATTGACCCAAAACACCCATTAGATCATAGGCTTTGGTACTGATGATCAAATAATCCACTTTGCCAATTTCTGTGGCATCATCGGTCGCTACATGAGGATAAGCTCTAAAATCATCATTGCCATTCAACACCATTAATCCATTGCTTTGAATGGTTCTCAGATGTTCTCCTCTTGCAAAAAAATTGATTTCAATGCTTGGATCATTGGCATATTGCTTGGCCAACATTCCTCCGAAATAACCTCCTACGCCCCCTATTCCTGCAATTAGTATGTTTGTTTTTGACATGATAGTACCTATGATTCAAAGATAATTGATATTCCAATCCAATTTACATTCATTGTCTCAATTAAAGAATTCTATTACCAACAATCAACCAAACCGATCGAATCGATGCTTCCTTCAAATTCAAAAACGACTTTCTTTCTTCATCTTTCATGAAAAGATTGAAATCTTCTTCTGTATTGAATTCAACC